>JAYTTN010000656.1:0-4109 GCA_043745295.1 Fimbriiglobus sp.
GTGTGGCAGGCCATGTCGCCGAGCGCGCCGGTGCCGAAGTCCCAGTACCCCCGCCAGTCGTGCGGGTGGTACGCGGCCTTCGTGCCCTTGCCGTCCGGGCGGACGGCGAACGGGCGGAACGCGGCCGACCCCAGCCACTCGTCCCAGTGGACGTGCGCGGGCACCGGGGCCTCGGTCGGCCGGGCCACCACGTCCGGCGACTGCTTCCAGTACTTGAACGGGCGGTTCGTCCAGACGTGGGCTTCCTTCACCTCGCCGATGGCCCCGGCCCGCACCAGCTCCACCGCCCGCCGCAGGCCGCTCAGCGCCGACCCCTGGTTGCCCATTTGGGTGCAGACCTGGTACTTCGCCGCCGCCTGCCGCATCAGCCGCGCCTCGGCCGGGGTGTGCGCCAGCGGCTTCTGGCAGTAGACGTGCTTGCCGGCCTGCATGGCCAGCAGCGACGGCAGCGCGTGCGAGTGGTCCGGGGTAGAAACGACCACCGCGTCCAGTTCCTTCATCATCTTGTCGAACAGGGTGCGGTAGTCGAAGAAGGTGGCCGCCTTCGGGAACGCCTTCGCCTTCGCGCCGAGCCGCGCGTCGTCGATGTCGCAGATGGCCGCCACCTGCATGACCAGCCCGGCCTGGTCGATGTCGGACGAGCCTTTGCCGCCGACGCCGATGCCGGCCACCCGCAGGCGGTCGTTCGCGCCGGGCACCTGGGCGGCGGAGAACGCCGGGGCGGTGAAGAAGTAGCCGAGGGTGCCGGCCCCCAGTTTCAGGGCGCGGCGGCGGGTGAGGCGGGCGGTCATGGGAGAGTTCCGAAGCGGGGAGGGAGAGGGATCCGACTGCATCAACGTGTATCCGGCCGTCGGCGGTGCGGCCATGTTATACCTTGCCCGGCGGCGGGCGGATGTCACCCCGGCAGGCGGACGCGGAAGGTGCTGCCGTCGGCCGGGGTGCTGTCCACGGCGATGGTGCCGCCCAGCCGCCCGACCGCCTCCTTGACGATGGCCAGCCCCAGCCCGGCGTGCGCCCCGGTGGCCGTGCGGGACGGGTCGGCGCGGAAGAAGCGGTCGAAGATCTTCGCCTTCACGTCGTCGCTCATGCCGATGCCGGTGTCGGCCACCTCGACCGTCAGTCCGGCCGCGTCCCGCTCGGCCCGCAGCGTGATGCTACCGCCCGGCCGGTTGTACTCGATGGCGTTGTGCAGCAGGTTCATCAGCACCTCCCGCAGGCGGTCGGGGTCGGTGGTGAACTCCTCCTGTTGCGGCAGGTCGGTGCGGAGCGTCAGCCCGTGGGCGGTGGCCAGCGGGCGGATGACGGCCGCGCACCCGCCGGCCAGTTCGCCGATGTCCACCGGGATCGGCGGGGCGTGGGCGTGCCCGGCGTCCAGGTAGGCCAGCGTCATCACCCGTTCCACCAGCCCGCCGAGCTGCTTGGCGATGGCCCGGCACTCGGTCAGCGTCTCCTTGTACTGGTCGGCGGTGCGGGGCTTGCGGAGGGCCACGTCCATGGTGGCCAGCATCCCCGCCACCGGCGTGCGGAGTTCGTGCGAGATGTCGGCGACGGCCGCCTTCTCCCGCTCGAACGCCCGCCGCAGGGCGTCCAGCGACTGCGTCAGGCGGTCGTGGATGGGCACCAGTTCGGTGGTCAGTTCGCCCTTCCCGATGGGCAGGCGGAAGTCCTTCTCGTTCACCCGGCTGACGGCGTCGGACAGCTTCCGCAGCGGCGACAGGCCGACGCCGGTGAGCAGCCACCCGCCGACCACGACGGCCAGGAAGGTGACGCCGCCGATGCCGGCGATCCGCAGCCGCAGGCGGTGCAGGGCGTCCGCGGATTCGGCGGTGGACGTGGCGAGCTGTTCGTCCCGCTTGCCGGCGATGTCGGCGAACACGGGGTCCAGGTCCGACATCCGATGCGCCACCTGCACGTACAGCCGCGGCCCGGCGTTCGGCGGCGGCGGGAGCGGCTGGGGGCCGGGCCGCGGGCGGGGGCCGGCGTCGGGGCGGGGCGGGCGGTCGCCCTCCGACCGCTGGCCGCCGCCGGGCAGCCGCACCTGGATGTTCGGCACGCCGAACGAGGAGCGGTAGCGGACGAACCGCACGGCCCCGGCCGTCGGCACCGTCTCGTCCACGTACTCGTGGTCCTTGTCCGGCGTGAGGGCGTCGAATTTCGCCGCCAGTTCGAACGGCTGATTCGGGCTGCGGATCAGCAGCCGGTCGCGGGGGTTCGACGAAGTGACGTGCAACTGGTAGAAGTCCGGGTGGTCGCCGGAGAGCTGGAACTCGTGGCGGCTCCGCTCGGCCAGATCCCGGTACACGGACTGGAAGAAGTGGCCCCAGAGGTATCCGCGGACGGAGTTGAACGGGTTGAAGCCGGGGCCGGCGAAGGGGACGGGGGGCGCGGGCAGGAACGCCCACGCCGTGGCCGTTGCCCACCCGTTCCCGGCCACGCCCAGGGGCAGCAATTCCGTCGCCAGGTTGAAAGGCTCGGAGTACTTGTTGAAGAACGGCTGCCCGCTCAGCCCGACCAAGCTCCACATGCGGTCCCGGTACTCCTTCGCCAGCGCCCGCGCGTCGGCCAGCAGTTGGTCGTCGGCCTTCTCGGCGGCGGCCTTCCGCGCGGCGTCGGTCTCGGCGTCCAGCCGCCGGGTTTCGGCGTCCAGCCGGGCGGCCAGCGCGTCGGCCGCGAAGCGGTCGATGAGCAGACCCAGCCCGCCGAGGGCCAGCCCGACGAGCACGAGGAAGTAGACGATCAGCGACCGGCGGAGGGACGGCATGACAAACCCCGTGTGAGGGGTGAACGGGGTTCCAACTCTTGCGCGCCGCGACCGCCGGGGAGCGGCAGGTTCTGGTCTGCTCGAGCCGGAAGCGTGAGCGACGGATTCGACTGAAGACCGTCGCTCACGCTTCCGGCTCGGATCCGCTCCCCTCACGGCTCACTTCTTCTTGGCCTTGATCGGCTCGGCCTTCACCGCGTCCCCTTTGACCGCCTCCGCTTTCGCGGGTTCGGCCCTGACCGGCTCCGCGACGACCCCGTCCGGCAGGTCGTCGGCCCCCCGCAGCATGTACCCCTCGCCCCACTTGGTCAGGATGAGGGGCGTCTCGAACCCCTTGTCGATCTTGATCCGCAGGTACCGGATGTACACGTCCACGACGTTCGACGTGTTCTCGTCGTACTCGTCGTACAGGTGCTCCCAGATCATGGTCCGGGTGACGACGCAGCCGGCGTGGAAGGCGAGGAACTCCAGCAGGGCGTACTCGCGCGGCGTCAGCGGGATCTTCTTGCCGCCCCGCGTCACGCTCCGCGACGACGTGTCCAGGGTCAGGTCGTGGACGCGGATCAGCGGATCCTTCTTCTGGTGCCCGCGGCGGACCAGTGCGCGGACGCGGGCGAACAGCTCCTCGAAGTCCAGGTTGGCCTTGGACAGGTAGTCGTCGGCCCCGCTGTCCAGCCCGCTCACCTTGTCGTCGGTGGTGCCCTTGGCCGTCAGCATGAGGACGTGCGTGTCGATGCCGGACGCCCGCCACCGCTTGAGCAGCGTCAGGCCGTCCACCTTCGGCAGCATGATGTCCAGGACGATGACATCGTACGGGGTAGTGCGGGCCTTCGCGTCGGCCTCCTCCCCGTCGGTCGCCGTGTCCACGGCGAACCCTTCTTCCTCCAGCCCCTGGCGGAGGGCCTTCACCAGCGGCAGTTGGTCTTCGACGAGTAGGATCCGCACGGTTCGGCCCTCACGCGGAGATGCGCGGTAGCGGTTCTCATTTCTCATTTAACCACCCCCGGCGTGAACGAGCGATGAGAATCGTGAGAAGCGGGCGTGCCGGACACCGTCGCCCCCGCCCCTCCCTGTTCCGGAATGGGTACTGGGGGAGACGAGACGATCCGGTGGCCGTTCGGGTGGAGACGTTCGCGGCGGCTCACCGGAACGGGAAGTGCACACCAGTAGATATGCGCTCCGTTTTTGGGTTTGTCAAATTAAAGTGGAAAGATTGTTGGTAAATTTCCGTCCAGGTAGCCGTCGAGCCGAGGATGAACCGGCATTCGCCGGCGGCGCGGCGTGATACCAAGTTTGATTGATCCGTGACCGTCGTGTCTTGTTAGCCCGCCGCGCCAGCAAGGGGCCA
>JAYTTN010000657.1:0-4079 GCA_043745295.1 Fimbriiglobus sp.
CCCTTGCTGGCGCGGCGGGCTAACAAATCCGGCCTCCGAGCCGGTGTCGGTTGACTCCCGATAAGATACGGTCGCAGACTCCACCACCCAGCCGAGCCGACGCATGGCCGACATCCTGACCCGCATCGTCGAGACCAAATGGGGCGAGATCGCCGCCGCGAAAGCCGCCGTCCCCGAAGCCGCGCTGCATCGCCAGATCGCCCTGCAAACCCCGCCTCGCGGGTTCGCCGCCGCGCTGCGAGTACCGGGCGAACTCCGCGTCATCGCCGAGGTGAAGAAGGCGTCGCCGTCGGCCGGCGTCATCCGCGAAGACTTCGACCCGGCGGCCATCGGCCGCACCTACGAACGTCACGGGGCCGCCGCGATCAGCGTCCTCACCGACGAGTCGTACTTCCAGGGCACGCTGGAATACCTGACGGCCGTGCGGGCGGCGGTGGGCGTGCCGTGCCTGCGGAAGGAGTTCATCCTCGACCGCTACCAGTTGCTCGAAGCCCGCGCCGCCGGCGCGGACGCCGTGCTGCTCATCGCCGAAATCTTGCCCGGCGACCGGCTGAAGGAACTGCACGCCGACGCCATCGCACTCGGCCTCGATGTCCTCGTCGAACTGCACGACGCCGACCAACTCCCCCGCGTGCTGGATTCCGGTGCGACCGTGGTCGGCATCAACAACCGCGACTTGCGGTCGTTCGTCACCCGCCTCGACCACACGCTGGAACTGCTGCCGCGTATTCCGGCCGGCGTCACGGTCGTCAGCGAGAGCGGCATCAAGACCCGCGCCGACATGGCCCGTCTCCGGGACGCCGGCGTTCACGCGGTCCTGGTCGGCGAATCGCTCATGCGGTCGCCGGACATCGGCGCGGCGCTGGACGAACTTCGCGGCTGACGGAGCAGCTTCACCGCCAACCCGACCCACAGCGTCAGCAGGAGGAGCGTGTCCGTCGCGTGGAAGTAGTCGCTGGCGAAGCGGACGGAGCTTCGGCCCAGGGGAATGGTGGCATCCACATCCAGCCGCAGCCACCAGTTCTCGGCGAGCATCAGTAGCACGAACACCACGGCGACGAAGGAGGTCGCGGCCGACCGGAGGGTCGCCGGTCGCCAGTGGGCGGCGAGGCAGGCGAACGGCACGACCGCGAGTAGCACGTCGTAGTACATGAAGCGGTAGCACGTCAACACCGCACCGAGGACGAGGAACGCTTCGGCGTCCGGGCGGTGTCGCCGCAACCGGTGGACGACGGCCGTGCCCAGCAGCACGGTCGCCCACAACGCCCACGACAGACCGTCGGCGAGCGGCGACCGCCGTTCGGCATCGGGCAGCGTGAAGTCGATGGCCAGCCGCCGCACGACGCCGGACAAATCCCGGCTCAGGTTGATCCACCGTTCGTTCACGTCGTACTCCGCCGCCGCTTCCTTGCCGACGGCCAGCCAGTCGAGCCACGCCTGTATGCCGACGACAGGCAGCGTCAGCAGGACGAGACCGAAGCCGGAGGCCGCGAGTCCGACGAGGAACCGCCAGCGGCCCAGCAGCAGCGGCACCACGGCGAACGCCAACCCCCAGACCGGTTTGAAGGCGAGCAATCCCCAGACGGCACCGCCGGCCAAGTCGCGCTTTCGTGAGGCCAACGCCCACCCGCCGAGGACGACGGCCAGCGTGAGGACGTGGTTCTGTCCGAGGTCCAAACCGGAGCGGCAGCCGGGGAACAGCAGGATGGCGAGGGCGGCGACCGGCGTCCAGACCCGCCGGCCGGTGACGACCGACGCGAGCCAGCCGCAGACGAACGCGAGCAGCACGGACACGAGTTGCAGAAGGCGGTACGCCGACTGCGGGTCGAGCAGACCGAGCGGGGCGTAGAAGAAGGCATGAACCGGCGGGTAAAGCGGCCCGCCGATGGCCGGCTTTTCCAGGTCCGCGACCAGTTCCGGCGTGGCGCGGCGTCGGGCGACGGCCAGGAGCATCGCGGTGTCGAGTGGCCCACTCCCGGCGAGCGGCAGGGCGACGAGCGGGGCGAACTCCTTCCACCGGGGCGAGTCCGCGCCCATCGTCCAGGTCATCAGGTTCTCGGCGTCGTGGCGGGCGTCGCCCTTCGGTAGCGACGGTGGCCGCGCCTCCTCCGGGAAGGCGAGGGTTTGAATCTCCGGTGCTTCCGCCGCGCGCGGGAACCCGGCCCGCACCACCTCCCAGTGGCGGTTGCGGTGGTACAGCTCCCGACCGTGGCCGGTCACGATCATCCGCCCCATCAGCCACTGCCCGCCGAAGTCGATGCGTGCGTGCCCGTCGTTCCCGTCGGCGCGCACCTTTTCGGTCGGCGTACCGGGGTCGGCGTCGAACATGGTGGCGGCGTGTCGGAGCCGCTGCGAGGCGACGGCCACGCACAGCATCCAGGCGAGCAGCAGACGGGGCAGCGGGTCGGTGAGGAGCTGGTGCGTGGAAAAGGACACGGCGGGCTAACAAGCAGCATCACCCGGCCCCGTCATCGTAGCGATTCGTCTCGGCCCACCGCTCGGCGATGGCGGTCAGCCGGTCCATCTCGGCCTGCACCTTGACCCGGTACGTTTCGAGTGTGTCCGAGCGGACGTGGGACGGGATGTCGAACGGCTCGCCGGACACCATCTTGGCGCGGAAGAACACCTTCGGCACGGCGAACCGGTCCCAGCTTTTCATCCGCCACGGCCGCTGGTAGGCCAGACCCAGCGGGGCGATCTTCATGCCGGTCTTGGCCGCCAGGTAGATGGCCCCGGCCTGCGCCACCCGCCGGGGGCCGCGCGGCCCGTCCGGGGTGATGGCCATGTGTCGGCAGCCGGCCACGTCGCGGATGATCTCGCGCACCGCCTGCACGCCGCCCTTGTTCGTCGAGCCGTGGACGGTCTTGCAGCCGAGAGCGTGGATCAGGTTGGCCAAGATTTGCCCGTCGGCGTGCTTGCTGACCAGAGTGCCGACGAGCGGGCAGGCGTACTTCGTCAGCGGCAGCAGCAGATACTCGTGCCACAGAAGGTAGATGTATCGCGGCCCCGGTTCGGGCGGCGGCGGCAGAACGGCCGGCCCGCTGTGGCGGTACTCGAACCGCTGCGAGCGGATCAGCCCCCGCGCCACCTGCGCGCCCAGCCAGCCGGCGGCGCGAATCAGTCGGGCGTTGCGAATCTTCATGCCGGGGTTTTACGGCCTGCCACCCGAATCGCGTAGCTGGCGGGTCATATCGTGAAGCGCATGAACCTCGATGCCTACCTCTCCCGCATCGGCTACGACGGTCCCCACAAGCCCACCCTCGACGTGCTGTGCGGCGTCGTCCTCGCGCACGCCTGCGCGATCCCGTTCGAGAACCTCGACATCCTGCTCGGTCGGGGCATCTCGCTGGCCGAGGACGCCGTCGAGCGGAAACTCGTCACCGACCGGCGCGGCGGGTACTGCTTCGAGCAGAACTCGCTGCTGCTCCGCGCGCTCACGGCGCTCGGCTTCGCGGCCACGCCGCTGTCGGCGCGGGTGCGGCTGAAGCAGCCGCGCGAGGCGAGTCCACCGCGCACGCACCTGTTCCTGCGCGTCGAGATCGACGGCGTGCCGTGGATGGCGGACGTGGGGCTTGGCGGCAACACGCCGACCGCACCCCTCCGCCTGGACGTGTTCGACACGCCGCAGCCGACGCCGCACGGTCCTCGGCGGATCGTGCGTGAGGAGCGGGAGCCGTTCCCCCGCTACTTCCACCAGATCGAGATCGGCGGCGAGTGGAGCGACGCCACGGAGTTCACGACGGAAGAGATGCCGGCGATCGACCGCGAGTTGGCGAACTGGTGGACGAGTACGCACCCGGAGTCGCGGTTCCGCAACAGCGTGATGGCGGCCGTGGCCCGACCGGACGGGACGCGATTCGCGCTGCTGAACCGCGAGTTCACCCACCGCCGCGGCGCGGAGGTTCTGGAACAGTTCGAGATCGCCGACCCCGAGCAGTTGCTGGCGGTGCTGGCCGAGCGATTCGGGTTGGTGTTCCCCGCCGGCACGCGGTTCGATCTTCCGGACCAGGCGAACGGCGCGACGTGAGTCCGCCGGTACTGTGGGAACAACAACCGGCGGACTCACGTCGCGCCGTTCG
>JAYTTN010000658.1:0-4078 GCA_043745295.1 Fimbriiglobus sp.
GGACGGTGCCCAACGCCAACCGCATGGCCGAGTCGTGCTGCCTCACCTACTCCGACCAGTGGGCGGAGTACTGGAACGCCGCCTGACACCGCCAGGAAACTTTGGCGCACCCCCTCTCGCAGGTCGCCTTGACGCGGGTCGAGGGTGGTCGGTATGAGCGGCGTTCCTGGATCCACCACCCGCCCCCGCACCGGACGGCCGAACGACATGTTCACCCGCCGCGAGTTCCTTCGTATCGCCCCGGTGACCGTCGGCGGGTTGACTGCCACCGCCCTCGGCGGGTGCGCCGGAAAGTCGAAACTGCCGCCCCCGCCGCCGGTGACGGCCGGCAAGCCGAGCCAGATCGCCACGCCGCTCGCCGACGCCCTCGCCGCCTCAACCACGCCGCCTGCGCAGGCCGTCGCCCCGCCGAAGAACATCCTGCTGCTGTCCGGCGGCGGGCAGTACGCCTCGCACAACACCGGCACGCTGGTCGGCTGGACGGCGGCCGGCACCCGACCCACGTTCGACGTGGTGACGGGCATCAGCAGCGGCGCGCTGGTCGCCCTGTACGCCTTCGTCGGGCCGGCCTACGACGCCCGCCTGACGACGTTCTTCACCATCATCCGCGACAAGGACATCTACACCTACCGGCCGGTCGTGCAGCTGGTCCGCCACTCGGCCCTGGCCGACCCGGCGAAGCTGGAGAAGCTCATCGAGGGCGCGGTGGACGAGCAGTACCTGGCCGATCTGCGGGCGGCGCACGCGGCCGGCCGGCGGCTGTACCTGGGCACCATGAACGTGCAGACGCGGCGGCTGTGCGTCTGGGACGTGGGGGCCATCGCCTGCGGCGGCCGACCGGACGCGCTCGCCATCCTCCGCAAGGTGGTGCTGGCCACGTCGGCCATTCCCGGCCTGCTGCCGGCGGTCAAGTTCGACGTGGAGATCGACGGCCGGCACTACGCCGAAGAGCACGTGGACGGCGGGGCCGCGAGCCAGACGTTCCTCCGCCTCGGCCCCGGCGGGGAGCGGCCGGCCGGCGTCCGCACCGGCTGGCTCAAGGGGTCGAACCTGTATGTGATGGCGGCCGGGAAGCTGTACGCCGACCCGCTGACCGAGAAGCCGGGGGCGGTGAAGCGGGTGTCCAGCACCCTGTCCGCCTCGCTGTACGCGCTGTTCCGGGCCGAGGTGACGAACTTGTACGCCTTCTGCGGCGTGTCCGGGATGAAGTTCCACCTGACCGCCATTGGGGCGGACGAGGACGTGCCGCTGAACAGCTTCACCTTCAACCCGCCGGACATGCAGCGGCTGTACGCGCGCGGGTACGCCGAAGGGGTCCAGGGCGGTCTCTGGCGGTACACCCCACCGGGCACCGAGCCGGGCGAGGAGGAGTTCCCCCGCGGGGCCGAAGGGGTGACGCTCCCGGATGGGAAATGACCCGGCGGCGGGGAAACACCACCGGCCTTCGGCGGACGCGGAACCCGCCTTTCCGGTCGAATGTTAGTTCTTCTCCTTGCCCTGCTTCGCGGCCTTCGCCACCGGAGCCACCGGTCGGGCCACGGGCACGGCGACCGGCACCGCAACGGGGATCGCCACCCGCGTGGCGGCGAGGCGGTCGGCCAACTCGTTCACCGCCTCCAGCTCGTTCACGCGGTCGGTGTAGTAGTCGTTGCCGTTGCGGGTGTCGAGGCGGGAGGCCAGGTCGATCAACTGCTCGATCAGCCACAGCGACAGGTCGGCGACGGCCACCTTGTTGTCAGCGGTCGGCACCGTCACGGCGGCGGGCAGGCGGATGGGCAGGTGCGCGTGACCGGCCTTCGCCATCCGGTCGCACAGCAGGCGGCCGCTGAAGAAGTAGTCGAACCGGGTGGTCGCCGACGGCGTGGTGGCGGCCTCGTCGAACTCGCCCTCGAACAGCTTCACCGCCGCCGGCAGGTCGCCGACGACGGCGAGGTACTCGACGTGTTCGGCGTAGGGGCCGCACCGCTTCTGCTTCTTCCGCACCAGCCGCAGGCCGGTCTTGTGGTACTCGGCGGCCAGCGCCGTCTGCCCCAGGCGGAGCAGCGAGTCGAGCGAGTCGGTCATCACCAGCCCGCGGAAGTGCTCGTCCGACTTCGGGCTTTCGATGAACTTGTCGGTCAGCCGCGCCACCTTCTCGTCGTTCCGCAGGAACACCTGGTAGAAGATGTCGAAGGCGCGTTCGGTCTCGGCCCCGTCGCTCATGGCGTCGTTCCGCGCCGGGCGAATCTTCGCGTCGGCCGCGGCCCCCAGCGCCTTGTCGCCCAGCGGCCGGGCGATGCGGCGGGTGAGGACGTGGATCGGCCGCGCCGAGTGGCCGCACGCCTCGTACCGGCGGGTCATGTCGGCGACGGCGTCGTGGATGCGGGCGAGCGTCACGTCCGGGAACCCCGGCAGGCAGTCGATCACCCACCGGTACCGCCACAGCATCGAGGTCGGGTCGAGGTCCGCGTCGCGGTCCAGCATCGCCAGACACCAGGCGAAATGCACCAGCAGCGCGTCCGTCCGCCCGGAGTGGTACAGCGGGAACATGCTGTGCATGCGGGCTTCGTAACCGAGTTCCTCATCCCGGTGCGTGTCGGCGATGGCGATGGCCTGCTCGCACAGGGCCGCCTTCGTCTGGCCCTCGGGCAGGGTGTCGGCCTCGTCCAGCAGGGTCTGCACCTGTTCCGCGTACTCGGCGGTGACATCGGCGGGCATGGCGGAGGGTCCGGGAGAAGAAGTTCCCAGGGCTTCCGCCCTGGGCTGAGAACGCCGGCCCCTTCGGGGCGAAGAAGCGGCCAAGACATACTCGCAACTTCCTCCATCGGCGGCCAGCGTCACGGCGCGGCGATGTCCTCGTCGCACCGGGCCAGCCGCCGGGCGAACCAGTCGTTGCCGTTGCGGGCGTCGAAGGCGGCCGACGCCGCGGCCACGTCCGCCTTGAACCACGCGGCCAGCTCCGCGAGGTCGTACTTGCCGTCGGTCGGGGCCACCGGGAAATCGCTCGGCAGGCCGACGGCGACGGTCGCGCGACCGGCCCGCCGCATCCGCTCGGCCCAGACGTAGCAGGCCCGCAGGAACAGCAGCCGGTCGTTCGGCTTCCGCGCCAGCAGGGCCACCGGCAGGTGCTTCTCCACCAGCCGCGTCACCCGCGGCCAGTCGTTCACCAGCGCCAGGTACTCGACGTGATCCCCGCAGCAGTCCACGTAGTGGGGGTTCCAGGCGACGTACCGGTAGCCCTTCTTGTGGCAGCGGTCGGCGTCGTCTTTGCGGCCGAGCTTCCACAGCGGGTACAACAGGTCGGCGCAGTCCGACCCGAAGAAGTGTTCCGACTTCATCTTCCCCTTCAGGATCGGGTCGCACATCCGAATGGCGTCGGCGTACATCTCCTGGAAGAAGTAGTAATCGGCGACGAACGCCCGCTCCGTCTCGGCGTCGTCCGAGTACCGGTCGCGGGCCGCCTCCTTCCACCGTTCGTAGCAGGCGGTCGCGGCGGGCTTGTCCTTGAGCGAGTTGCGGACGTTCATGGCCAGCAGGTGGATCGGCCGGAGGGTGCTGCCGGCGGCGAGGTAGCGGCGGGTGATGTCGGCCAGGGCGTCCTCGATCTGCGGCCGCGAGACGGCGGGGAACGTGGTCATCTCCGACACCACCCAGCGGTACTCCCACAGGATGTCGTCCAGGTCGAACTGCGACGGGTCGCGGTCGCACTGCGCGAGGCACCAACTGTACGCCACCAGCATCAGGTCCGGCTGGCCGGAGTCGAGGCAGGCGGGCAGCAGCTTCTTCCGCGCCGCGTACCCCCGCTTCACGTCCTGGTGCGTGTCGGCGACGGCGACGGCCTGTTCCAGGATGGCCGCCTTCGCCGGCCCGTCCTTCAGCCCGTCCGCCTCCGCCATCAGCTTCTCGATTTCGGCGACGTGGTCGGACATGGGCGGCAGCTCCGGCACGGGAAACGGCGATGGGGAGAGTGTACAGGCTGTGGGCGGGGAGGTCCGTTGCGCCGCCCGCGAAGGGTGCGGCAGCGGATTTTGGCGAGCGGGGGGGGCGTCAGCCCCCTGTTGTGGTCGAAATCCCCAGGGAACAGGGGGCTGACGCCCCC
>JAYTTN010000659.1:0-1087 GCA_043745295.1 Fimbriiglobus sp.
GCCACCGCGACCGCCGTCGGGGCGGGCAACTCGCGGTTCGCCCGGGCCGTCGCCGACGCCGGTTTCCCCAGCGTTCTCCCGGAAATCACCGCCACTTTCACGTCCCGCCAGCCGCCGACGGCGTTCGCCTTGCCGACGCCGATGGCCACCTCGACGACGCCCTCGGCGCGGGCGAACCGGGCCGCGTCGTTGCGGTCGGCGCGGGCGGCGGACAGTCGGCGAGCGGCGGCGTGGGTGAGCTGGCGGACGGACTCGCGATCGAGCGTCCAGCCGGCCAGCTCGCGGAGGGTGGCGCGGGCGCGGGGGAACGAGTCGCGGGCCCCGGCGAACGCGGCCATGCGTTCGCCGGCGCGGGTGAGGCATCCGTTCGAGGCCGACCACGTCGTCGGCGGGGAAGTGGCCGTCGCCGTCGGGCGAGGTGCGGTAGACGCGGGTGAGGCGGACGGGTCCGAAGGCGGTCAGGAGGTTGCGGGCGCGGCGGCCCTTGTCGCGCTGGCCGGGGACTTTTTTTTGGCGTCGGCGGCGTCGAGTCGGGTCTGGACGGCCGAGGCGAGGGAGTCGTGGAGGAGTTTCCGTCCGTCGGTGAGTGCGAGGGCTTCACAGGCGTCGATGACGGTGCCGTGGGGGCGGTGTGGGCGACGGTGCGGAGGTCGGCGAAGTAGGCGACGGCCCGTTCGAGCAGGAGGCGTTCGGCGTCGGTGGCGTATTCGACGGTGAGAGTCGGCATCCGTGCCTCGCGGTCGGGGAAGGGGTGCGAAAAGCATACCAATCCCCAGGTGCCAAAATCAATTGCTACACCCCCCTCAACCACAGGTATGGACACATCTCTGCGAGTTGGCTATTTGAGGGAGCATGGCTTTCACTTTGGCAATCTGGATCGGCGGCACCGCGACCGCTTTCACCGACTCGTGAGCGAACACGCCCACGCCGTCAATGCTGCGGTGTCCGGGCGGTCGGCACTGCCGAGCACGGCGACGCCGATGGCGGCGACGCGGGCCATGACGCGGTTCCTCAACCGCGAGGACCTCCCGTTCTCCGCCCTCATCGAACCCGCTCGGGACGCCACCCGCAGCGAACTCGCCCGCAG
>JAYTTN010000660.1:0-15365 GCA_043745295.1 Fimbriiglobus sp.
GGGCCGCACCACCCTGGGGGGTGGCCCGTTGCCCCCGCGGCGGGCGAACAAAGACCGACGGTGATGTGTCTTTCAAATCCGGTATCAGTCCCACCCTCACTTCCCCGCCGTCGCGTCGTGCAGGAAGAAGGCGTGGCCGTGCCAGCCGTAGGCGAACCACGGGCTGGCCGTCCACTTCGGGTTGTCGGCCAGGAAGTCGGTCAGCGCCTTCCGCTCGCCCATCGTCGGGTTGGCGGCGTTGCAGTTGTAGTCGTCCATCAGCATCACCCCGCCGTCCACGAGCAGGTTCGCGTCGGCCAGGTGCTGGAGGACGAACCGCGCCGACGAGTACAGGTCGGCGTCGATGTGCAGGACGGCGACCGGCTCGCGGGGCGGGTGCGCCGGCAGGGTGACATCGAAGAAGCCGGGGTGGATGGCCAGCCGCGCTTCGCCGATGGCTTCGACCACGCTCGCGCGGATGCGGGCGACGATGTCCGACTCCGGGGCCATCGCCCCTTCCACCCACGCCTGCCGCCGGAACTCGTAGCTGCTGGCGTCGCCGCCGGTCGGGGCGGGCAGCCCGGCGAACGAGTCGTACAGGTACAGGTCGGCCGGCCACTGCATGTCGCGGAGCAGCTCGGCGAACGTCTGGGCGGTGAACCCGCGGTACGTCCCGAACTCGGCCACGCACCCGGCGATGCCGTTCCCTTGCAGGTACCGCAGCGCCCGCTCGAACGCCGGCCGGTACGCCAGCGTCGCCATGTCGTAGTCGGAATACCCGAGCGGCGGCTGCGACGTGGTGCGGGCCGGGTCGCGGTCCGAGAAGCTGATCGCGCCGGTGCGGGACAGCAGGCCGAGGAGACGGTCGTGCGTGGCCTTCACCCCGGCCAGGGTGTTCGCCGCCGACTGGACGGTCGCCGCCAGCGCCCCCGCCCGCTGCTCCGCCGCCTGCTCCCGCCGCTCCGCCGCCGCCAGTTCGTTTTGCACGGCCGTCAACTGGTTCCGGACGGCGTCCAACTGCTGCCGCTGGTCCGCCGACAGTTGCCGGACGAGGTCCGAAATCTGGACGGCCGCCTCGTGTCGGACGTTGGCGAGGGCGTGCTCGACGTGCCGCGTCCGCTCGTTGTCGATCATCCGCTGTTCGATGAGCGTCGTGACGGTTCGGGCGAGGTGGTCGGTGCGGTCGTACAGCGACCGGTTCAGCCGCCGGTGGACCTTCGTCATCAGCCGGCGGACGAGCCACGGTCGTTTCGGCGGGGCGGGCGGCGGGGGTGGGGGCTGGGGCGGCGGAACCGCGGCCGCCACGGCCGCGATCTCGGCGGCGCGGGCTTCCGCCGCGACCAGCGCCTCGGCCGCCTCCTTCTCCCACCGGATGGCCTGACTGACGACGGCCATGTCCGGCCCGGCCAGCGGATGGCGGCGGTCGAATTCGGCGAGCAGGGCGCTGGCGTACCCCTCGGCCGCCCGCTCGGCCGGCTCGTACTCGGCCGTCACCGGGGCCGCGTGGAACACCACGGACCGCCGCACGGCGTCCCGGTGGTAGCCGTTCGTCCATTCCTTCATCCACGCCTGGATTTCTTCGTCCGGCACGTTCTCCGTCTTCACCCACTCGGCCAGGTGGCCGGGCACCGACAGCTCGATGGCGATCAGTTCGTCCGAGTCGGTGACGAGGTGGACCGTCGCCGGGTCCGGGCAGCTCATCCGCACGTACTCGTGGTCGAGCGTGGTGTACAGCCGCGTGATTTTGTGCAGCGGTCGCACGGCCAGCGGGTGCGTGTGGAAGCAGCGGCAGACCAGCCCGTCCGCCCCCACCCGCCAGTAGTAGCTGCCGAGCGACTTGTTCCCGTTCCCGTCCACGACGTGCGCCACCGACAGCGGGTGCAGGTTGTCCAGCACCAGCCGGGCCAGTTGACGAGGGGGCAAACTCGGCCACACGCCGGGGGCGGGGCGGAGGGTGTCGAACTGCGCCGCGAACGCCGGCAGGTTCGCCCGCAGCCCGTGCGTGAGGATCGCCCGCTTGCCCGCGCGGAACCGCTCCAGGCAGGCGCGGTAGGTGCCGTCGCCGTACACCGCGTCCGGGTTGATGAAGAAGAACGCCGTGTCCGTGCCGGCGGCCTCCGTCAGCGCCCGCTCGTGGCAGGCGGTGAGCGTGCGGTACGGGTCGGACTGCACCAGTTTCAGGTCGTCGATGAACTCGAACTGGAAGGCGTGGTCCTTTTCGTACTGGCGGAACAGGGGCGACGCGCGGAAGAACCTCACATCCTGGCTGCGGGTGTAGATGCGGAGCAGGGTGGCGTCGGCCGGCAGCGCGCCGATGTTCCCCTCGGCCATGTGCGACGGCAGGGTGTACCGCAGGAACACGTCGATGTATTTCTCGCCCCACGCCGGGAGCAGGAAGTGGTACTGGTCGGGCAGGTCGGCGGTCGCGGCGGGCATGGCCTCGGCTCAAGTACGAGTGGGGAACGGGCGCGAGTCGGCGGAGTATACCCACCCGGTTCGCCCCCCGCACCCCCAACCCAAATCCCCCAACCGGCACAAACGGAAGCGGTTCGGCGATTCATCTGGCGATCTCCTGAATTTTGTTGGCCCGCAACAGAATCGTCGGGGGAGAATGCGTGCGTTCCGCTGCAAGACTGTTCCACTTCCCTCCTGCGAGTCCGCACGATGAACAGCCAACTGCTCCACCGGTACGAGGACGGCCCGACCGCCTGCATGGCTTCGAACAAGGTGCTGAAGAGCATCCACAAGCAGATCAAGGCGGCCAAGGCGCTGTCCGTCGCCGACATCCGGCTGGCGTCCCGGATGGGGCTGCTGTCGGCGGACGTGAACCGCCCGCTCGGGTTCAACGACGGCATCGTCTTTCCGGCCGACTCGGTTCCTGCCGCCGCGCCGGCCCTGTCCCCGACCCGCGCGGCCGCCCGCGCCGCCCCGTCCGGCAAGCTGCACGCGCTCGCCCTCATGGTGGACTTCTCGGACAACAAGGGCACCCGCCCGGCCGCCGAGTTCCAGTCGCTGCTGTTCGACCCGGCCAACCCGTCGTCCATGACCAGCTACTACAAGAAGCTCTCGTACGGGGCGCTGGAGGTGACCGGCGAAGTGCTCGGCTACGTCCGCGCCCCGCAGCCGTACACGTACTACACGGCCGGCGAGAGCGGCACCGGGGAACTGACGTACCCGCGGAACACCCCCGGCCTGCTGGTGGACGCCCTCACCGAGTTCTGCAAGACCGACTCGCTGAAGCGGTTCGACGTGGACGGCGACGGGTTCGTGGACGGCCTCTTCCTCATCCACGCCGGCGGCGGGGCCGAAACCGAGCCGGACCCGGCCAAGCGGCCGGACATGATCTGGTCGCACAAGTGGGTGCTGCCGACGCCGTTCGAGAACGCCGGGGTGAAGGTGTTCGCCTACTCGACCGAGCCGGAGGACGGCAAGCTGGGCGTGTTCTGCCACGAGTTCGGCCACGTCCTCGGCCTGCCCGACCTGTACGACACGTCGTACCGCAGCTCCGGCGCGGGCGACTGGTGCCTGATGGCCGGCGGGTCTTATGGCGGCGGCGGCGGCCGCCCGGTGCGGATGTGCTGCTGGTGCCTGTCCCGCCTCGGCTGGGCCACCCCGACCGTCGTCAAGAAGGCGGCCGCGCTGACCCTCACCTCGCTCGAACAGGGGCCGACCGGCAGCTACCGGGTCTGGACGGGCGGCAAGCCGGGGCCGGAATACTTCCTCCTCGAAAACCGTCAGACGACCGGCCAGGACGCCGAACTGCCCGGCTCCGGGCTGGCCGTCTGGCACATCGACGAGCGACAGTCCGGCAACACCAACCCGTTCGCCTACCTGGTCGGGCTGGTGCAGGCGGACGGTCTCCGGCAGCTCGAACTGGGGACCAGCCAGGGGGACGCCGGCGACCTGTTCCCCGGCACCAAGAAGGTGACCAAGGCGTCCGACGCCACCAACCCCTCGCTGCGGTCGAACGACGGCGCGGCCAGCAAGGTGGCGCTGTCCGCCATCAAGGTGACGGACGGGGTGGTGAAGGTGAACGTGAAGGTGTGACGCGGTCACGTCGGCAGCGGGTCGGCGGCCTCCACCACCACCCGCTGGCCGCCCGGCCCGGCGTTCAGCCGTAGCCGAAATCGGTAGACGGTACCGGCGGCGCACGCCTTCGGATCTCCCGTGAAGACGGCCAACCGACCGCCGACAGTCGGGCGGATGAAGTCGTCGGCCGCGACCGACAGGTTGCGGTCCACGCGGAGGACCACCTCCGCCCCGACCCCGTCGGCCGCCGCCGAGACCGACTCGGCTACCCCTTCCACGGTCGTGCGATTCGGTCGGACTTGCATGGGGACTACCTCGGAAAGGGACTCCCGTATTCTAGACGCCGCCGTCACCAGGCGGCCTTGTAGATGCCCAAGATTTCGTCGGCGGTGCGGGGCATCCGCGGGTTCACCCGCATCAACCGCTTGATGCCGAACGCCTTCTCCGCGAAGCCGGGTAGCATGTCCTCGGTCACGCCGATGTCGCGCAGCCGCGTCGGGATGCCGATGTCGGCCCGGAGCTGCTCGACCGCCCGAACGATGCCCTCGGCCACGTCCTCCGGCTCCGACGACTTGTAAGCGACCTGGAACAGCCCGCCGAGTTCGGCCAACCGCTTCGCCCGCAGCGGCAGGTTGAACCGCAGCACGTACGGCAGCAGCAGCCCGTTGCCGGCCCCGTGCGACACGTGCACCGCGCCGCCGACCGGGTACTCCATCGCGTGGACCAGCGCGACGCCGGCGTTGGCGAACGCCAGCCCGCCGTAGGTGGCAGCGAGGGCCATGCCGTCGCGGGCCTCCAGGTCGGTCGGCGCGTCCACCGCGCGGCGGAGGAACTGGTTCACCAGCATGACGGCGTTGGCGGCGAACAGGCTGGCGATCGGGTTCGCGCCCTGGTAAACGCTCGGTCCGCCGGCCCGCTTCACGAAGTCGTCCTGATCGACGGCCAGGAACGCTTCCAGCGCGTGCGTGAGGGCGTCGATGCCGGAGTCGGCCGTCACCTGCTTCGGGCAGCCGACCGCGAGCAGCGGATCGACCACCGCGACGGCCGGCCGCAGGTACGGCGACAGGGTGCTGACCTTCATCTTGGCGGCGGTGTCGGTGAACACGGCGGCGGCGGACACTTCACTCCCGGTGCCGGCGGTGGTGGGCACGCAAACCAACGGGAAGACGGGACCGGGCACGCGCGAGTCGCCGACCCAGTCGGTCGGGTCGCCGCCGTGCGCGAGCAGCACCGCCACCAGTTTCGCCGCGTCCATGTTGCTGCCGCCGCCGAGGCCGACGAGCAGGTCCGGCTGGAACGCCTTGGCCGCGTCCGCCGCCGCGCGGATCACCTCCACCGGCGGCTCCGGCACGCACCCGGCGAACACCTCCACCGCGCACCCGGCGGCCGTCAGCGGGGCCGTCACCTTCCCGGCGATCCCGGCGTTCACGAGGTTGGCGTCGGTGACGACCAGCACCCGCGTCGCCTTCAGCCGGCCGGCGATGTCGCCGAGCCGCGCCACCGAGTCGCGGCCGAACACGAGCGAGCCGGCCGAGTGGAACGTCCAGGGGAGGGTGGGGATCATGGCGGCACCGGGAGGGGGAGGCGGCTGTTCCAGCAGTCTAACGGGAAATGCAGTCGGGATTCGGCGGGAACGCCTCCCCCGCCGCCGGGCGTCTGGAACGCGCCTGTCGAGGCGTTCCGCACCGCGACCGACTCGTCCCGCGTCCGCGGCGGAGGGGGCCGAAAGCTTCCACGTGGAAGGTTGTCCACAGATAATATACCGGGCCGGAGGTGAGATCAACACTTTCGCGCGGCGCACGCCTTTCCGGCCGCTGCCGTCACCGCTGCACCCGCGCACTGCCGCCCTTGGCGAACGCCTCCACCTCGGCCAGCTTCGCCATCGTCACGTCGCCGTGGAAGGTCGTCAGCAGCGCGCCGTGCGCCCACCCCAGGTTCAGCGCCTCCTGCGTCGGGCGGCCGGTGAGCAGGCCGTAGATCAGCCCGGAGGCGAACCCGTCGCCGCCGCCGATGCGGTCCACCACGTCCAGGTGGCACTTCGGCGCGGTGTACTGCCGGCCGTCCAGCCACAGCACCGCCGACCACTCGTGCCGGTTGGTGGTCTGCACTTCCCGCAGCGTCGTGGCGACGGCCTGGATGTTCGGGAACTTCTTCACCGCGAGGCCGATGGTCTCGAAGAACGTCGTCGCATCCAGCCCCTTCTCGGCCTTCTGGCCTTCGATTCCGAGGCCGAGTTGCAGGTCTTCCTCGTTGCCGATCAGCACGTCCACATGCTCGACGATGCGGGCGAGAACGTCCGCCGGGTTGCGGCTGCCGCCGGCCACCTTCCACAGCTTCGCGCGGTAGTTCAGGTCGAAGCTGGTGACCGCGCCGGCCGCCTTCGCCGCCCGCATCGCCTCGATGATGAGTTCGGACGTGGTGTCGGAGAGGGCCGCGAAGATGCCGCCGGAGTGGAACCACTTCACCCCGCCGGCGAAGATCGACTTCCAGTCGAAGTCGCCGGGCTTGAGCATCGCGCCGGCTTCGTTCGAGCGGTTGTAGAAGACGACCGGCGGGCGGACGCCGGCCCCGCGGTCGCTGTACACGGCGGCCATGTTCGGCCCGCGCACGCCGTCGTGCGCGAACGCCTTGTAGAAGGGCGTCACGCCCATCGCCCGCACGCCCGCCTGGATCAGCTCGCCGACGGGGTAGTCCACCATCGCCGAGCAGACGCCGGCGTTCAGGCCGAAGCAGTCGGACAGGTTGGCGGCCACGTTGTACTCGCCGCCGGACACGTGGATGTCCAGGGTGCGGGCGCGGCGGAACGGCAGGACGCCGGGGTCGAGCCGGTGGACCAGGGCACCGAGGGCGAGGAAGTCGAGGGCGGCGGGACCGGGGCGGACGGAGAGCATGACGGGGAGGACTCCGAGAATCGATTGGGGAATCGGCTGGTTATGTGACGACGGGGGCGAGAGGTTCGGCGCGTTCGGTTGAGCGGCTGTCCGCCGGAGTCACGGGCGCGCGGCGAAATGCGGACGGCGGCCACATCAATTCGTGGACGCGGTCTTGCGCGGCTTTGAAAAGCTCTCCGGCCGCAACCTCGCGCCGTTCCGCATAGGTCAGAGGCATCCCGATGAGGCAGAACAGCCCGTCCGGCGGGCTGAACAGCTTGTTCGAGAGCCGGATCGGATGGGTTTCCGTCGCGAGCAGTTTGCGGATTTCGGATTCCAGTTGTTCCCGTTCGCTCATGGGACACCTCTTCAGATGAAGTCGATCACCGTATTGTACTGCAACTCGAAGTAGATCGCCTCTTGGGTCGTCTTCCCTTTGAAGCGGGTCAGCACCTCTCTCAACTCCGGTACCCGCTCCTCGTCCAGCACGAGAAAGTAGGACATCAACTCGTCGTCCGACCGCGTACCGTCCTTCATCAGGTACGCGCCCGTGACGACGCCCATTCTCGTGAAGCCGACGAACGTCATATACAGTTCGACTTCCACGCCCTTGATCTCGGTGAGCAAGTCGCGGCCGTCGTTGTCTCGGAGCGGCAGGAAGAAGATCGCCTTCACTTTGGCCATCGGTGGCTCCCGAATGCCATGCCCTGATATCGCAAGATCGAATTGCGAATGGCCCAACACGAGGTCAACCACCCAGCAACCGCGGACGTGGCCTCGCGCGGTTGCGGTGGCTCTGGGACCCAGGGCTGACGCCCTGGGCTATTGGCTGTCGCCCCTTCGGGGCTGAAGACGGGTCACTTCACCGGGTTCCACGCCCGCCCGTCGGCCGTGATCATCTCGTCCGCGCAAGTCGGCCCCTGGCTGCCGAGGGCGTACTCGGTCGGCTGCGGGGCGTCGGCCCGCTCGGTGGCGGCGATGAGCGGGTCCATGATCTCCCACGCCCGCTCGATCTCGTCACTCCGCATGAACAGGCTGGCGTCCCCCTGGATGCAGTCGAGGATCAGCCGCTCGTAGGCCTCCGGCAGCGCCTTCGTCGCGTAGGCCTCCTTGTAGTTGAAGGCCAAGTCGCGCGGCTGCAACCGCACGCCGTCCACCTCCGGCACCTTCGTCTGGAAGTTCAGCCGGATGCCCTCGTTCGGCTGCAGTTCCAGCGTCATCTGGTTGCACTGCAGCATCTCGCCGGGCGGCAACTGGAACGGGATGTGCGACAGGCAGCGGAACTGGATGAACACTTCGCTGTACCGAGACTTCAGCCCCTTCCCGCTGCGGACGTAGAACGGCACGTTCTTCCACCGCGAGTTGTCGATGGTCAACTTCACCGCCGCGTAGGTGGGCGTCCGCGTCTCCGGCGGCACGCCCGGTTCGGCCCGGTAACCGGCGTACTGCCCGACGGACACGCTCCGGCACGCCTCGTCGAACGACGGCAGCGAGATGTCGTTCAGCACCTTCAGCTTCTCGTTCCGGAGCGAGTCGGCCGTGTACCGCGACGGGCTTTCCATCGCCACGAGGCTCAACACTTGAAGCAGGTGACTTTGGAACATGTCCCGCAGTACGCCGGACCCGTCGTAGTACGCGCCGCGCTTGCCGACCGTCACCGTTTCCGCCGTCGTGATCTGCACGTGGTCGATGTACTGCGCGTTCCACAGCGGCTCGAACAGCGTGTTGGCGAAGCGGAACACGAGGATGTTCTGCACCGTCTCCTTGCCCAGGTAGTGGTCGATGCGGTACAGCCGCTTCTCGTCGAACTGGGCGTGCAGGGCCTCGTTCAGCGCCTTCGCGGTGGCCAAGTCGTGGCCGAACGGCTTCTCGACGATCAGCCGGCGGAACCCGCCCACCTCCTTGTTCAGCCCGGCCGCGCCGAGGGCGGTCGCCACCTGCGGGTACAGCTCCGGCGAGATGCTCAGGTAGTACACCCGCCGCCCGCCGGCCGGCCCCTCGTTCGCCTCGAACCACGCCGCCAGCGGCGCGACCCCGCCGGCTTTCGTCACGTCCGCCGAGACGTAGCACAGCCGCTTGGCGAACTCGTCCCACTCGGCCGCGTTCCACCCCTCGCCGGACGACGTGAACGCGGCCTGCACCTTGGGCGCGAGTTCGGCGCGGAACGTGTCGTCGGTCAGTGGGGACCGCGCCACGCCGAGGATGCGAGCCTCCGCCGGCAGCCGTCCCTTGCGGGCCAGATTGAACAGGGCCGGGATCAGCTTGCGGGCGGTCAGGTCGCCGGACGCGCCGAAGATCACCACCGTGAGCGGGGTCGCCATGTCGGGTTCATTCCACCGGGGATCGGATGCGGGTGATACCCTCATGGTAGGAACGCCCTGCCGACGCGCGCACCCGCGACGGGTCGGGCCTGCTATCCTGAGTGGGACACCGGAGGGCCGATCATGCCGAGTCCGTTTCCGGGCATGGACCCGTGGCTGGAGAACCCGGAACACTTCCGGGACTTCCACGGTGCCCTGACCACTTACCTGCGCGAAGCGTTGAACGCGGTCTTGCCGCCGGGGTACTACGCCAAAGGGACGCAGTTGGTGTGGGTGGACGACGACCAGAAGCGGGAGCCGGATGTCGGCGTGTTTCGCCCGACCGACCGGCCGGCGGACGACGGCCGACTGGCCGTCCTCGGCGCGGTGGCCGTGGCCGACGAACCGCGGACGGAACCGGAACGGCAGCCGTACCTGGAAATCCGCACCCGCGAGGGCCGCCGGCTGGTCGCGCTGGTGGAAATCCTCAGCCCGTCCAACAAGGCCGGCGGGGACAGCGGCCGCGCCGCCTACCTGGAGAAGCAGAACGAGTGCCGGGCGGCCGGCGTCCACCTCGTCGAACTCGACCTGCTCCGGGGCGGCGCGCACACGACGGCCGTTCCGCTGGCGAAACTTCGGGCGACGGCCGGCGCGTACGACTACCACATCGCCATCACGGTCTGCGGCGACCGCTTCCGGTACTTCGCCGTGCCGATCTCGCTGGCCGATCCGCTGCCCGCCTTCCCCGTCCCGCTCGACGGCGACCACCCGCCGGTGCGGATCGACTTGCAGCCGCTGTTCGCCCGCACCTACGACGCCGGGCGGTGCGGCGACGCCATCGACTACGCCACCCCGCTGACCCCGCCGCTGTCGATCCGACTCGCAACCTGGGCCGACGGCATCCTCCGCGCCGCCGGCCGGATCGCGTGACACCGCCGCCGCGCGTCAGCCGAGAGCGAGTCGGGCCGCCAGCTCCGCCGCCCGCGCGTCGCGGTCCTCGGCGGTCGGCGCGGTCATGGTGACGTGCCCGACCTTCCGCAGCGGCTTCGGCTCCTTGCCGTACCAGTGCAGGTGCGCGCCGGGCCGTTTCAGCACCTCGGCGAAATCCGGCCGGTGGCCGATCAAGTTGAACATGGCCGAGTGGCCGACGGCGGCGGTGCTACCCAGCGGCAGCCCGCACACCGCGCGGACGTGGTTCTCGAACTGGCTCGTCACCGCCCCTTCGGTGGTCCAGTGGCCGGAGTTGTGGACGCGCGGGGCCATCTCGTTCGCCAGCAGGCGCGGGCCGTCCTGGAACCACTCGATGGCCAGGACGCCGACGTACTCCAACTCCGTCATCACCCGGTGGGCGAAGTCGCACGCGCGCTCGGTCAATTCCTCGCCGGTGCCGCTTGCGGGTGCCAGGCTGCGGTACAGCATCCCCTCGCGGTGTTCGTTCTCGACCGGCGGATAGAAGGCGGTGGAGCCGTCCCGCCCGCGCACGGCAATGGTGGACAACTCGCGGTCGAACGGCACGAACCCTTCCAAAATCAGCGGCCGGCCGCCGAGCTGCGCCCACGCCTGTTCCGCCTGAGCGGGTGTGCCGATCACCGCTTGCCCCTTGCCGTCGTACCCGAAGCGGCGGGTCTTCAGCACGGCGGGCAGGCCGATGTCGCGGACGGCGGCGTCGAACTCGCCGCGCGTTTCGACGGCGGCGAACGGCGGCGTCGGGATGCCGAGGGACTGGAAAAAGCGCTTCTCGACGACGCGGTCCTGCGACACTTCCAGGGCTTTCGCCGGCGGGAAGACCGGCACCCGCTCGGCCAGCCACCGGGCCGATTCGACCGGCACGTTCTCGAACTCGAAGGTGACGACATCGCTCCGCTTGGCCAGTTCGTACAGCGCTTGCAGGTCGTCGAACTCGCCGCGGACGTGCCCGGCCACGGCCGCCGCGCACGGGTCGGCCGACGGGTCGAGGACGGTGGACGTGATGCCGAGCGGGTGCGCGGCGAGGGCGATCATCCGCCCCAACTGCCCGCCGCCGAGAATGCCGAGGCGCATGGGGTGGGCTCGCTTCACTTCCGCAGCGGTTTATTCGGGCGGACTTGGACGACCTGAGTGGGTTCGTTCGGCACGACGGTGAAGAACACGACGAGCAGAGAGTTGATTTTCACTCGGCCGTAACCGTCGCGAGACTCCCCTTCGAATTGCCCGTTGCTCGCCAAGAGTTGGTTCACGGCATCCACTTCCCGGACCAACTGCTCGCGCTGATCCGGCGTCGCCGCAACGTAGATGTCGGCGAGTTGGTCGAGCGCCGCGCTCCACCAATTGAACTCGTTCATCCGAGGCTCCTCAGGTGGGCGAGGACTTCGGCGGCGGTGTAGCGGCGACCGGGTGCCTTCGACATCGCCTCCAACTCCGCACCCGTAGGCCACGGTTCGTCCCCGCGCACGTCTTGCTCGGTCAGCCGGGGGACGAAGGTGCCGACGACATTCCCCTTGTCGTCCACCAGCTGGACGGCATTGAATCGGCTCGGCAGGATCGTCTTCAAGTCCGTCGAGAGCGGAATCTTTTCCATGGCGGCCTCCTGTGTCGGTGCGGTCACATTCTACCCGGCCGGGTCGGGCTTCTCAAGCACCTCCGCCGTCTGCTTCGCCCGATACGCGATCAGCTTCTCGCGCACGTCCGGGTACTTGTTCGCCAAAATGGCGGCGGCGAGGAGGGCGGCGTTGGTGGCCCCGGCCTTGCCAATCGCAAGCGTGCCGACGGGGATGCCGGCCGGCATCTGCACGATGCTCAGCAGCGCGTCTTGCCCGCGCAGGAAGCTGCTTTCGTGAGCCACCGGCACGCCGAGGACGGGCAGGTGCGTCTTCGCCGCGCACATGCCCGGCAGGTGCGCGGCCCCTCCCGCCCCGGCGATGATCACTTCCAGCCCACGTTCGGCGGCGGAGCTGGCGTACTCGAACAGCTTGTCGGGCGTGCGGTGCGCCGACACCACCTCGCACTCGTGCGGGATGCCGAGGGCGGTGAGGGCGTCGGACGCCAGTTTCATCACGTCCCAGTCCGACCGGGAACCCATGATGACGCCGACGAGCGGGGTAGTCGGGAGTGTCATTTCGAGATCACCAGAACCCAGTCGTGTTCGTCGGGCGTCTTGCACTTGTCGTCGCTCGGCGTCCGTTCACCGGTGCGGGGGTTGAACCACTCGTACTTCGCCTCGCGGTCCTGGAGGAACGGCTTCACCGGCACCGTGCCGCCGACCGGGGTGTAAATGACTGCGGTCTTCCCGTCCGCCGTCGCCGCCGCCGCGACGAACTTGGCCGGGTCTTTGGATTGCTCGCCGATCAACTCCTGGGCCGGGCGAAGTTCCGTCCACTTCACCGATTCGAACACTGCCCGCAGGTGCTTCATCTGGCCGGCCGCCGGCAGGTCCAGCGCCTCGCTCCACACCTTCGCCACGCCGGTGCCCTTGTGGTCGGTCGGCTCCTCGCCCGGCTTGGTGTGCCAACTCCAGACGCCGTGCCCGCCGTAGGTGACGCCGGCCGGCGGGTGAACCAGCAGGCTCCAGTACATCGCCCGGCGGACGCTCGCCTCGGTGTGCGGCTTCTTGCTGGCGTAGCCGTTGTGCCCCTCGTAGGGCGGCTCCAGGTTGATGACCGGCCGGGTGAACTCCTTCCGCCGGCCGTACTCCGCCGGCGGGCCGGAGGTCAGCCACTTCAGCGTCTTGTCGCTGTCGCCGTGCCCCGACTGGTAGCCCAGCACCGTCAGCCACTTCTCGTCTTCCCAGTCCTTCCAGGGGAAGTTCTCGCCGGTCGGGTGCGTCGTCACCGGCGCGTCCGGTTTGTCGCCGAACACCGCGCGGCCGACCCGCTTCCACATGGCCGCATCGTCCTTCCCGTAGTTGTTGTCGCCGGCCAGGATCCAAAGCACATGCGCCGCCTTGTACCGGGCCACTTGCAGTTTGCAGAGTGTCGTGATCTGTTCCTCGGTCAATTCCTTGCCGGGGTCGCCTTTCTTGTGCGCCCAGACCAGCACCGGCACGGCCAGCAGCCCGGCGTCGTTGATCGCCTTCAGCCGCGCGTCCATGCGGGTGTAGAACTTCTCGTTCAACGTCAGCTTCCCGTCGGTGAGGACGTAGCTGGTGTTCCCCTCGGCGTCGGTCGGGGCCGTCCGCCACGGCGACACCACGTTGAACTGGACGGCGGTGAACCCCTTCTTCACCCGGTCGTCGAGGTACGTCTTCCAGTCCTTCTCGCCGGCCAGCGCGGGGCCGGTCCAGCAGGTGTCGGCGAGGACGAAGAACGGCGTGCCGTCGGCGTGTTCGAGGTGCGTGCCGGACTTCGCCACGCGGAGGCGGCCGTGCGCGGCGAACGGGTCGTCGGCGGCGACGGCGAACGCCGGGATCAGCGCGACGAGCGCGGCGCGGAGGAACATGGGCACGGCTCCGGGACGGGAAGCGGAAGCCGGGATGTTGTACGGAGCGGCCGTCGAGCCCGCGACCGCGGCTTGCCTGCGCCTGCGAGTGGGGGTACATTTCAGACATGATTCGCATCCACTTTCCCGACAGCGAATCCAAGCGCGCCGCGCTCGCGCAGCTCGCCGGCCGCTTCAGCTTCAAGAGCTGGGCGACCGGGGAAATGCTCGTGCCCGAGGAGGCCCCGTCGTTCCTCGCGGTCCAGGGTATCGCTTTCACCGTCGCGGGGCCGGCCGCCGCAGGGGGTGGCGGCGCGACGATCCCGGTCGTTCCGGACAGCCTCGCCGCGCTGCTCGCCGGTGTGACTCCTGAAAACCTGCACGGCGAGTGGGCGGCCGGCTCCCCGGTCGGGGGAGAACTCCTGTGACACCGAATCCGACTGGAACCGTGACATTCGGGATTTGTTAGCCCGCCGCGCCAGCAAGGGGCCGACCAGTTGGGGGCCAGCAGTAGTCGGCCGTGTCACACCTCACGCCCCTTGCTGGCGCGGCGGGCTAACAAGACCGGCACTCCCTACCCCACCGGCCGCAGCAGGCGGCAGGCGAAGCGGCCCAGGCGCTGGAGCAGGAAGTAGTTCAGCAGCCCGCTGGCGGCCTTCGCCCCGACCTTCGACAGCACCCGCGCGGCGGTCAACTCGTACAGCGGGCCGTGCGGGGCCATGAGCTGGTTCAACTGCTCCTCGGTCAGCTTCTCCCACTCGTTCAACTGCCCCGCCAAATACGAGTTGAAGAACACCCGCCCGAGCAGCACCGCCGTGCCGGTGGTGCCGGTGCGGAGGTTGTACACCTGGCACAGGTCGGCCAGCAGCGTGAACCCGAAGTACAGGCTGGCGGCCGAGTCCACCACGGCGTTCGGGGCGAGGGCCGTCACCATGCCGGTGCGCTTCGCCCAGTAGCGGATGCGGGCGTCCGCCGCCTCGTCCAGCTTCGCCTGGAAGCCGGTGCGGAACCGCTCGAACCACTCGCCGCTGCTGCCGAACTTCGCCGGGTCGAGCAGGTCGTCCCGCACCTTCGCCAACTGCCCCGCGATCTCCGGCGTGACGCCGACGTGGGCCAGCTTCTTCCGCTCCTTCTCGGTGCGGATCGGGTACGTCGTCAGGTACTCCTCCAGCCGCGTTTTGGCCTCGGCGGTCTTGGCGTGGGCCAGCCAGCGCAAGCGGGTCCGCTTGTTCAGTTCCTCCAACCCCCTCAGCCGCAGTTGGCGGTTCCGTTGCAGCTTCACGAACAGGAACAGCAGCCGGAACATCGAGTACAGCACCGCCCCGCCGCAGAGGGCGATGCCGGCGTAACCGAGGTACTGCGCCCAGACCGGTTGCGCGGCGAGGTTGGCCAGGATGCCGAGGATTTGCGAATAGAGGAACAGCCCCAGAAGCCCGGCCGAGCCGACGAGGAACGCCGCCGCCAGCGGGTGGGCGAACCAGCCGACCCACCGCACCGACGGGTCGGAAACGAGCATCTCCTCGGCCTCGGCCAGGTCGCGGAGGGCTTGCGCCTCGTCGGCCTCACGGAGCTGCCGGAGGTCGGCGTCGGTGAGGGGTCGGGAATCGACCGGAATCTGCGGCGGGCGGCCGAGTTCGGTTTCGCCGGCGCGGAGGAACGGCTCCGCGTCGGGGTCCGGCTTCGGTGCGGCCGGCGGCGGAGCGGCGAACGCCGTGCCGGCCGTGGGTAACCCGATGCGGTCGTCGTCGAGTACGGTGTTCGGCATGGCGGTGTCCTGATCGGTTTGCAGGCGAGC
>JAYTTN010000661.1:0-4053 GCA_043745295.1 Fimbriiglobus sp.
CCCCCCACCCGGTGGGTGAACTGCGTTCACCGCGCCGACCTCCCCCACGGGGGGCTGTCAGGGGTCGGTGTCGGGATCAACGTCGGTCGAAGACCCCACCCCCCGGCCCCCTCCCCGTTCCGGAGAGGGGGTGTTCAACAGGCCCGCGCGGGCGCAGTTCCGCCGACGGATTCCGGGCACCCGACGGGGTTCCACGGTCACGTTTCCGGCTTGAACACCCCCTCTCCATTCATGGGGAGGGGGCCGGGGGGTGGGGTCTCAAAACCGGATACCTACCCCTGACAGCCTCGGCGAGGGGAGTTGGTCCCTCCGCCGGGCCGAATCCGTCACTCCGGCACACCCATAAGGCATTTGCGGGATGAACGACTCCCGGCGGTGGTCCGCGCGACGGGATGGGCCTCCGGTGAACCTCCCCCCACGACAGTGGGGGAGAGGTGAGGCGCGACTGGGGCATCCACCCAGGCGACGGAGCCAGCCACCCAACACCTCTCCCCCACTCTCGTGGGGCGAGAGGTGGGGGCACCCGGCGTTCCAGTCGGCCACTCTCCTGCCACACCCCTCAACCCGACGCGGTCTCACTTCGTCCGGATCGCGATGTCCCGAAATTCGACCGCCGACCCCTCGCTTTGCAGGGCGATGCGGCCCGCCTTCAGCCCGCCGCCGGTGGCCTCGTTCGCCTTCTTCCCGTTGACCGTCACCGTGATCGCCCCGCCCGCGCAGGTGATCTCGCACTCGTTCCACTCGCCGAGCGGCTTCTCGAAGTCGGTCCCGGCGAGCCGCAGGAAGTGGCGGTCGGTCTTGTCGGCCGCGTCCTTCCTCTTCGCGTCCACGTCCAGCGCGGGCACCTTGCCATCCGCGTCGGCGTTCCGCCAGAAGTCGCCGGCGAACCCGTGCTTCAGTTGCACCTCCACCGAGTTCGGCCACACCTTGTCCGGCCCGGTCAGGTGCAACAACACGCCGCTGTTCGGGGCCTTCGCGTCGGCCGGATACCGCCACTTCAACTTCAGCGTGTAGTCGCCGTACTCCTTGGCGGTGGCGAGGTAGCCGTTCGGCTTGCCGGTGCAAACGAGGACGCCGTCCTCGACGCTCCAGGTGTCCTTCGGGTCGGGCTTGGCGTCCGGCTTGTCCTTCGGCGGGCGGAGGGTGGCCGTCCAGCCGGTGGTGTCCTTGCCGTTGAACAGCGGCACGAAGTCGGCGGCGGCAACGGGCACCGCCACGGCCAGAACGGACAGCAGGAGAGCGAGGGCGCGCATGGTCATCTCGGGAAGAATTCGGGGGAGCGGAGGACGGCGTGGTCGAGGGTCTCGCGGGCCTTGGCGGAACGGGCGGCGACCTTCGGCTCCGCGCCGAGCAACTCCGTCATCCGCGTCCGCTGGGCGGCGGTCAGCGACTCGTCGATGGTCTTGAGATACGGCTTGGCCAGATCGAACGGCGAGATCCCGCTCGGCTTCTTCCCGGTGTTGTACTCGTCCTCGTACTTCGCCCGGTACTCGACCACGACCTTGCGGATCGCCGTCAACTGCTCCGCCGTCAGCTTCAACTCGGCGGCCACGTCCGGCAACTGGAACGCGAACAGGGACAGGAACCGCCGTTCCAGCTCCTTCAGCCGGGCGTGCTGGGCGGCGGTCAGGTGCGCGGCCACGGCCGTCCGCATCCGCTCCTTCTGCTTGCCGATGAACTCGTCGTGTTCCTTCTTCTTGGCGTCTTCCTGCTCTTTCGTCTGCGGCGGGCCGCTGGGCGGGTACAGACTGCCCAGAAAGGAGGCGGCCTCTTCGTCCCACGCCTCGAAGAAGTCGATCAGCGCGATTCGCTTCTCGGCGGTCAGGCCGAGTTCGCGCTGCACGCGGCCGTCGCGCAGCAGGATCGCCTGGCGCGGGGAAACCACCGCGGAGTTCAGCGGCTCGTCCTTCGGAATGGGGGCGGTCAGGGTCAGGACGGCGGCGAATACGGAAAGCGTGGTCGGCATGGGTGTCTCCTGGAAGAAGCACGGGGCGCAGACGTTGCCGTCACCGCTATTCTAGCCGTATTCCTTCCCCGCCCGCATCGGTTCCCCCATGCCGCCCGTCGTCGTGTTGAATGCCGTCGGCCTGACGCCCCGCCTGCTCCGCCACGCGCCGCGGCTGTCGGCAATCGCCGCGTCCGGCTGGGTGGCCGACATGCCGGAGGTCTTGCCGGCCGTCACCTGCACCGCGCAGGCCACGCTGCTCACCGGGCTGCCGCCGTCCGAACACGGCGTCGTCGCCAACGGCTGGCTGTTCCGCGACACCACCGAAGTCCGCTTCTGGCAGCAGTCGAATCGCCTCATGCACGGCGAGCCGGTGTACGCCACGGCGCGGAAGCGCGCCGCCGAGCGCGGACAGGCGTTCACGTCCGCCAAGCTGTTCTGGTGGTTCAACCAGGGCGCGGCGGTGGACATCAGCGTCACGCCGAAGCCGTGGTACGCGGCCGACGGGAACAAGGCGTTCGACGTGGCCGGCACCCCGCAACCGGTCGTGGACGGCCTGCGGAAGAAGCTCGGCGCGTTCCCGTTCCCGTCCTTCTGGGGGCCGATGGCGGGGGTGAAATCGACGCAGTGGATCGCCGACTGCGCCGCCGATGTCCTGAAGAGGCAGAAGCCGAACCTGACGCTGGTCTACCTGCCGCACCTGGATTACGAGCCGCAGCGGCGCGGCCCGGCCGGGTGCGACATGGCGAAGCAGGTGAAGGAACTCGACGACGCCGCCGCGCCGATTCTGGATGCCGCGAAGGCGCTCGGCGCGCAGGTCTGGGTGGTGAGCGAATACGGCCACTGCGACGTGGACACGCCGGTCTACCTGAACCGCGTGCTGCGCGCGGCGGGCCTGCTGGAAGCGAAGCGCGGGCCGTTCGGCGAGCAACTCGACCTGTACGGCAGCCGCGCGTTCGCCGTCGTCGATCACCAGTTGGCGCACGTCTACGTCGCGGACCCGAAAGACATTCAGCGGGTGAAGGAGTTGCTGGCCGCCGTGCCGGGCGTGGCGCGGACGCTGGCCGGCGATCAGCGGCGCGAGTTGAACTTGCTGCACGACCGCAGCGGCGAGGTGATCGCGCTGGCCCAGCCGACGGCGTGGTTCGCGTACCCGTTCTGGACCGACGACCGGTACGCCCCGGACTACGCCCGCGCGGTGGCCATCCACCACAAGCCCGGCTTCGACCCGTGCGAACTGTTCTTCGACCCGCGATTCCGGGTGCCGAAGTTCCACGCCGCGCGGCGGCTGCTCGGCAAGAAGCTCGGCTTCCGCACGACGTTCGACGTGGTGCCGCTCGACGCCGCCGTCGTGAAGGGGAGCCACGGCCTGCCCGCCGCCGACCCGCGCGACCGGCCGATCCTGATCGGCCACGGCCCCCCCCCCGGCGCGGGCGTGCCGATGACGGCCGTCAAGGGGCTGCTGCTGGCGGCGCTGGGGTTGGCGTGACCGCGCCGCGCCGGGTGTGCCGTACCGCCGGGGGACGACGGCCCTCACCCCATCAGCACGGCCATGCGGGCAACGTTGACCAGCGCCTGGCCCATGATCGACCCCAGCGCCTCGCGGATGGCGGCCGGGTCGGTCAGCGGCTGGCCTTCCTTGTTCACGTTGATGGCCCCCGTCTGCGCCACCGTCGTCAGCTTGTCGGCCAGCGCGTCGGCGTCGTTCGTGCCGTCCAGCAGCGGGATCAGGTAGCGGTCCAGTTCGTTCAGCCGCACCACCTCGTGCCGGCGGTTGGGCATCACCCCCTTCGCGGCCATCAGCCGCGCCAGCGGGGTGGCGACCGGCCGCTCGGACACCGTGCGGGCGAACGCCAGCGGCATCCCGTGCAGTTCGACCAGGTCCGAACTCAGGTGGCTCGTCAGCAGCCCCATCGCCAGCATCTGCCCGTCCTCCGCCACCTGTCGCGGGTGGCCGGTGTCGCCGACCAGCGCCCGCGCCTTCATCCGTAGCAGGTCGAACGGCACGGTGCCGGGGTACGCCTCGCCCAGCACTTTCATGACCGCCTTCATCAGCGGCCGGTTCGTCGTCACCGACATGCCGGTGCCGGTGCGGTAGTTCTGCGGCT
>JAYTTN010000662.1:0-4052 GCA_043745295.1 Fimbriiglobus sp.
GCTCCCCTCTCCCCTGGGGGAGAGGGGTTGGGGGTGAGGGGGACTCCTCCGGAGCCAATCCCGATTCCCCCAGGGGAGAGGGGTTCCAGCGGGTTCGCACGATGACCCTGGCCGACCTCGCGGTATTGTGCGAGGAGTGCGGGTGCAACCCCGGTGACGAAGTTCATCTCCGCGACGCCCTTGCGCTGATGGGTGTGGTGTACTACCGCGAGGGGGTGTTCGACGACCGCATCATTGTCGATCAAACCTGGGCGCTGGACGCCATCTACACACTGTTCCAGCGCGACCACAAGTTCCAGCGGAAGATCGATTCGCAGAAAGGCCGGTTCACCCGCGAAGACCTGGAACTCTACTTCTGGGGCAAACACCCAGTCGAAGATCAACGAATCTTCCTCCGCTTCATGCAGGAGTGCGGCATCTGCTTCCGCACCCGACAGAGGTACGAGGACGAGTACGTCATCCCGGACAAGCTCGACCGCTGGGGCGCGGCCCACAAGCGGGACTTCGGCCGGCAGTTGAAGGACGCGAGCGGCGTCAAGGTGACGGCAACCTTTAGCCTGTTGCACGAAGGCATCGCCCGGAGCTTCCTGTCACGGATCGGCTCCGTCGCCGGCGACAAGGCGACCTACTGGCGGTATGGCTGCCACTTCCACGACGGCAAGACGCAGGCCGAGGCGCTGGTCCGCACCGTCGGCAACGCGATCATCATCCAGACCTGGGGCGAGAACGCGGCCGAGCTGGCGCAAACGCTGGTGGAAGTGTTGAAGGACGTGCCCTGTGGCCAACCGCCGGAGATCATGTGGGCGGATGTCGCCGACCAGCCGACCATCATCGAGCGTGAGGACCGTGACCAGAAACCAGAGAGCAAGCTCGATCCCACCTTCGGCCCGAAGAGCGTGTTCTTCTCGTACCGCCACCCGAATGCGGACGCCGGCTCCGAGCGCGGCCGGTTGCTCCTCCGCGAGCTGCGGATGCTGCTCGAACCGGACGGCTGGACGGTGCGGTTCGACGAGCGTTAACTTCAAGACGGCGACTCGATCTCCGGGTTCATCGACGACGTGCGGCGGTGCGGCTTCCTGGTGCCGGTGTTCTGCGGCCGCTACCTCGACTCGCGGTACACGCTCAGCGAGTTGTTCACCTTCCGGGAGAAGTTCGCCCACGACCGACAGGCGTTCGCCGACCGCACCGTCACCGTCGCCTACCCCGAAAGCGGCATCCAGAACGACCTGAAGCAGGCGGAGCATGTGCGGAAGTGCCGGACCAAGTTCGCCGAGTATTTCCAGGCGGCGGGCGACGGCTCCCTCGCCCCGCGGGTGTACGAACAGGCGTACCACCTGAAGAGTTGGAGCGAGCGGCTGAGCGAAGTCCTCGCGGACCTGAACGACCGGCTGAACACGCCCACGGCCCAAGCCATCGCCGACCGGCTGAACCGTGTGTTCGCCCGGCTGCACCCGGCCCGCTGACGCCGGCGGCGGGTTCGCGTCCTACACTCGCTGGGGGAATCCGAACCGAGGTCCGCCGAGGGGTTGTCGTCCATGCGCCTGACCGTCGCCATCTGCACCTGGAACCGGGCCGCGCTGCTCGACCGCACGCTCGCCGAGTTCCGCAAGCTGGCCCTGCCGCCCGGCCTGGATTGGGAACTGGTGGTGGTGAACAACAATAGCCCCGACGACTCGGAGCGGGTGATCGCCGCCCACACCGGGCCGTTGCCAATCGTGCGGGTGTTCGAGCCGAAGCAGGGCCACTGCCACGCCCGCAACGCCGCCGTCGCCGCGGCCACGGGCGACTTCCTCATCTGGACCGACGACGACGTGCTGGTTCCCCCGGACTGGCTGACCCAGTACCTCGACGCCGAGGAGCGGTATCCGGAGGCGGCCGTGTTCGGCGGGCCTGTGCGGCCGTGGTTCGCCGTCACCCCCCCCCGCTGGATCGCCGACAACGTGGCGCGGCTGGGCACCTGCTGGGCGCTGGTGGATCACGGGTCGGACGTGCGGCCGTTGACCGACGGCGAGTACTGCCACGGGGCGAACATGGCCTTCCGGACGGGCGTGCTGCGGAAGTACCCGTTCGACCCGAAGCTCGGCCGCATCGGGAACCAGCTGACCAGCGGCGACGACAGCGACGTGGTCGGCCGGGCACGGCGGGACGGGCACGGCGGCGTGTGGGTCGGCACCGCGCCGGTGAACCACTACCTGCCGGCCGAGCGACTGACCGCCGCCTACGCCTACGAGGTCATCCGCTGCCTGCGGCTGACCGGGCCGTCGGATGTGGTGGGCACGCCGAAGACTCTGTTCGGCGCACCCCGTTGGGCCTGGGCCAAGTACCTGAAGGCGGTCGCCGGGACGTGGCGGCACGGCCTCGGCAAAGGGGCGAAGTGGGTCGATGCGTTCGTGGATCGCGCGAAGGCGCGGGGCATCATCGACCGCTGTCGGGCCGACCGCCGGGCGGCCGCGTAACTTCGCCCGCCCCAAATCAGTACGCCCGCGCGAACACGACCCGCTTGGCGCTGGGGTTGCCCGTCACCATGCACGCGCCCGGTTCGGTCGGGCCGTCGAACGGCAGGCAGCGGATGGTCGCCTGCGTCTCCGTCTGAATCCGGCATTCGGTCTCGCCGGTGCCGTCCCAGTGCGCCCACACGAATCCGCCGAGTTCGATCATCTGCTTGAACTCGTCGTAGCTGTTCGCCGTCTTCATGCCCTCGTCGCGGTACTTTTTGGCGCGGTCGTACAGCGCCTTCTGGATGTCGCGCAACAGTTGCGCCACGTGTTGTGCCACGCCGGTCAGCGGGATGCCCATCTGCTTGCCGTCCTTGCCGGGCACGTCCCGCCGGGCGACCACACACGCCTGCTTCTCGATGTCCTTCGGGCCGACTTCGATCCGCACCGGCACGCCCTTCAGCTCGTACTCGGCGAAGCGGTAGCCGGGCGCGTTTTTCATGTCGTTGTCGATCTTCACCGAGATCGGCTCGTAGTCGAAGAAGTCGTCGCGCGGCAGCGCCCGCAGCTCGGCGGCGATCTTCTCGGCGACGGCGAGGCACGGGGCGCGCTCGGCCTCGTTCCGCCCCAGCGGGCAGATGACGACGTGCGTGGCGGCCAGCCGCGGCGGGACGACGAGGCCGGCGTCGTCAGAGTGCGTCATGATGAGGCCGCCAATGAGCCGCGTACTCGCGCCCCAACTGGTGGCCCAGGCGAACTCCTTCTTGTTGTCCACGGTGGTGAACTGCACGTCGAACGCCTTGGCGAAGTTCTGGCCGAGGAAGTGCGACGTGCCCGCTTGCAGCGCCTTGCCGTCCTGCATCATGGCTTCAATACAGAGTGTATACACGGCACCGGGGAACTTCTGGCCGTCGGTCTTCGGCCCGACCAGCACCGGCATGGCCATGTACTCTTCCGCGAACTTCTGATACACCCGCACCATTTGCAGCGTCTCCTCTTCCGCCTCCTTCGCGGTGGCGTGGGCGGTGTGCCCCTCCTGCCACAGGAACTCGGTCGTTCGCAGGAACAGCCGCGTCCGCATCTCCCAGCGGACGACGTTGCACCACTGGTTGATGAGCAGCGGCAGGTCGCGGTAGCTCTGGATCCACTCCTTGTAGGTCCGCCAGATGATGGTCTCGGAGGTGGGCCGGACGATGAGCGGCTCCTCCAGTTCGGCCGTCGGGTCCACCTTCAGCGGCTGCCCCTTCTCGGCCTTCAGGCGGTAGTGCGTGACGACCGCGCACTCCTTGGCGAACCCCTCGGCCATCTCCTCTTCCTTGGCCAAGTAGCTCATCGGGATGAAGAGCGGGAAGTAGGCGTTGACGTGGCCGGTGTCCTTGAACATGCGGTCCAGGCCGCGCTGCATCTTCTCCCAGATGGCGTACCCGGTCGGCTTGATGACCATGCACCCGCGAACGTCCGAGTTGTCGGCGAGGCCGGCCTGCTTGACGACATCCAGATACCACTGGGGGTAGTTCGCGGCGCGGAGGGTGATCTTCTCGGCCATGACGGGGAGGTCCGTGGGGTGTCTTGGCGAGCGGGGGGCGTCAGCCCCCTGTTGCGAATTGAAGAAACAGG
>JAYTTN010000663.1:0-15355 GCA_043745295.1 Fimbriiglobus sp.
CGGTACCGGCGGACTCACGTCGCGCCGTTCGCCGGGTCGCCTCCCTACCATATTCGCCAAGCCCACTTCCGGAGCATACCATGCGCCCGCTCGTCTTCCTGCTCTGCCTGTCGTCGCCGCTGTTGGCCCAAGAGGCCGCGCGGACGCACGACGTGACCCCCGACGACTACTTCACGCTGAACACCATCCTCGAAATCGCCGTGTCGCCGGACGGCAAGCAGGTGGCGTACATTCTGGCGGTGTGGGACAAGACCGAGGACAACCGCAAGTCCGACCTGTGGTTGATCGGCACCGACGGCAAGGGCAAGCCGGCGAAGCTCACGTTCGACCGCGCCAACGACCGGCACCCGAAGTGGTCCGCCGACGGCAAACACCTGTACTTTCTCGGCAACCGCAAGCGGGAGGCGGAGAAGAAGTCGCCGTTCGACGGCACCACGCAAGTGTGGCGGGTGGCGGCGGACGGCAGCGGTGAGGTGAAGGCGATCACCCGCGAGGCCGGCGGCGTGTCCGGGTACGACTACGCGGCGAAGGCCGACGCGGTGTTCTTCAGCAAGGACAAGGAACACGCAGATCAAGACGAGTTCGCCAAGCTGCGGGCGAAGGCGAAGCTCGAATACGGCCACGGCGTCCGGAAGGTGTCCGAGATTCACAAGCTGGACGTGACCGCGTGGCGCACGGAGAAGGTCGTCGATGACACCCGGTACGTCCGCGAGTTCGCCGTCACGCAGGACGGCAAGAAGATCGCGATGGTCAGCGCCCTCGACGACACCGTGGTGAAGAGCGAGGGCGAAAGCCGCGTGGACGTGTGGGAGGCCGGCAAAACCGTCACCCCGCCGACGGACGTGTATCGGGCGAAGGCGGCGAGTCCGTATGCGTGGCTCGAAGGACTGGCGTGGAACGAGGACGGCTCGAAGTTCGCGTTCAACACGATCTTCGACGCGCACCCGGCCCGCATTCAAGTCTTCCACCTGCGGGGCGACAAATGGGAGGCGAACAGCCCGCTCAAGGCTCCGGGCATGGGGAACGTGCGCGGGTACGGCACACCCATCAAGTGGAAGGGCACCAAGGAGGTCTGGTTTTTGGGTGAGCGGGCCGGCGAGGTGCAACTCGAACACCAACAGATGTGGGACGGCGTGGGGCGGCAGGGAATAATCGGCAACGATCCACGAACCGAGGATAAATCGGTCGTGGCCGCCTTCGACTTTCTCCCCGACGGCCGCATCGCCGTCGTCGTCTCGGAGCGCACCGAGTTCGCGCAACTCCAGTTATACATGGGCAAGGAGCCGGTTCGCCTGGTCGATCCGAACCCGCACACCAAGACTTGGAAATTGCCGTCGGTGAAGCACATCGGCTGGCCACGTCCGGAACCGCCGGATCAAAACGGAATTGATCCTGTGGGCGGGGTACTCGAGCTGCCGCCGGGGTACAAGAAGGGGGACAAGCTGCCGCTCGTCGTGGCCATCCACGGCGGACCGACGACCAGTACCAAGGCCGACCTCAGCTTCGACCCGCACAACGGCCGGCTGTACTTCGCCACCGCCGGGTACGCCGTGCTGCTGCCGAACTACCGGGGCAGCACGGGGTACGGCGACAAGTTCGTCACGGACCTGATCGGCAAGGAGAACGACATTGAGGTGAAAGACATCCTCGCCGGCATCCAGCACCTCGTGAAGGAGGGCATCGCCGACCCGGATCGCGTCGGGTGCATGGGCTGGAGCAATGGCGGCTACCTGACGAACTGCCTCATCACGCTGAAGGATTCGTCGATCAAGTTCAAGGCGGCGAGCAGCGGCGCGGGCATCGTGGACACCGTCGCCGAGTGGGGGTTCAACGACGAGCCGGCGTACCCCATCGTGTTCAAAAAGGGCCTGCCGTGGGAGCAGCCGGAGTTGTACAAGAAGACTTCGCCGACGTACCAACTCGGCAACGTGACCACGCCCACGTTCATCCACGTCGGCGGCGGTGACGAGCGCTGCCCGCCGGGTCATTCGCGCATGTTATACCGGGCGCTGAAGGAGAATTTGAAGGTGCCGACGGAACTGATCGTCTACCCCGGCGAGCCGCACGGCCTGACGAAGTACAGCAACCGCAAGCTCAAGATGGAGTGGGACTTGGCCTGGTTCGACAAGTACCTGAAGAGTGGCAAAAAGTGACAATACAGAGAGGCCCGCTGAGGACGCAGAGAAGACGCGGATGAAGGCAGGACCAGAAAGAGAATTGTTCTTTCCGGTCCTGCCTTCCTCTCTGCTTTCATCTGCGTCGTCTGCGGGCCTCTGGGCCGAGAGGCATCAACCCTCACCCCTTCGCGGTCAGCACGCCGACGAGCAGCGGGTACATCGCCTCCGGGGTGTCCTCGGTGTCGGACAGCTTCAGGTACAGGTGCTTGTCGTCGATCACCTTCAGCCGGCCCTTCGACCGCGCCGTCAGTTGCGCCGCCTTGCCGGGGTGCTTGTACGTCAGGATCAGGTTGCGGCCGTCGCGGTGGACGCTGCTGACCTGCCACTTCACGCACAGCAGCCGCACTTCGGTGGTGCGGAGCAGCCACTCGACCGGCTCCGGCGGCGGGCCGTAGCGGTCGCGCAGCTCCCGGCGGAAGTCCACCAGCTTGTCCGGGTCGCGGAGGCGGGACAGCCGGCGGTACACCTCGATGCGGAGCTTCTGGCCGGGGACGTAGTCGCGGGGCAGGAACGCCGGCCACGGCAGGTTGACGTTCACCTCGACGGCCACCCGCGGCGGCTGGTTCTTCAACTGCCGCACGGCGTTCTCCAGCAGTTGGCAGTACATCTCGTACCCGACGGTGGCGATGTGCCCGCTCTGCTCGGTGCCCAGAATGTTGCCCGCGCCGCGGATCTCCAGGTCGCGCATGGCGATCTTGAACCCGGCCCCCAGGTCGGTGAACTCCTCGATCGCCTTCAGCCGCTGCTGCGCCGTCGGCGACACCAGCTTGAGCGGATCGACGATCAGGTACGCATACGCCCGCAGGGTGGTCCGGCCGACGCGGCCGCGCAGCTGGTGCAGGTCGGCGAGGCCGTAGATGTCGGCCTCGTCGATGAACATGGTGTTCGCGCTGGGGATGTCCAGGCCGCTCTCGATGATGGTGGTGGCGACGAGGATGTCCGCCTCCTTGCGGACGAACTTCAACATGGCCGCTTCCAGCTCGCCGTCGGCCATCTGGCCGTGGCCGATGACGATCCTGGCGTCCGGCACGATGTATTGCAACTTCGCGGCCACGTCCTTGATGTCGTACACCTTGTTGTGCACGAAGTACACCTGCCCGCCGCGGTTGAACTCGCGATGGATGGCGTGCTTGATGAGCTGGTCGTCCCAGCGGATGATGCGCGTCTCGACGGGAAAGCGGCCGAGCGGCGGCGTCTCCAGGTTCGAGATCTCCCGCACGCCCAGCAGCGCCGAGTGCAGCGTCCGGGGGATCGGCGTGGCGCTCATCGTCAGGATGTGGACGCTGACGCGCAGCCGCTTCAGCCGCTCCTTGTGCTCGACGCCGAACCGCTGCTCCTCGTCGATGATGACCAGGCCCAAGTCCTTGAACTTGACGCCGTCGGAGATGAGCCGATGCGTGCCGACGACGACATCCACGCCGCCCTCGGCGAGGTGCTTGATGACCTCCTTCTGCTTCTTGGGCGACTTGTATCGGCTGAGGCATTCGACGGTGAACGGATATTCGGCCAGCCGTTCCTTGAACGTGCGGTAGTGCTGCTCGGCCAGCACCGTCGTCGGCACCAGCACGGCCACCTGCTTGCCGTTGTCGATGGCCTTGAACACGGCGCGGATGGCGACTTCGGTCTTGCCGTAGCCCACGTCGCCGCACAAGAGGCGGTCCATTGGCTTGGGCCGTTCCAGGTCGCTTTTCACCTCGGCGATGGCGGTGATCTGGTCGGGCGTCTCCTGGTACGGGAACGCCGCCTCGAACTCGCCCTGCCACTCGGAATCGACCGGGAACGGGTGCCCCGGCAGACCGGCCCGCACCGCCTGGATGCGGATCATCTCGGCGGCCATGTCCATGACCGCCTCGGCGATCTGGTCCTTCTTCCGCCCCCACCCGGTGCCGCCGAGTTTGGACAGCGGCGGGTCGGACTTGCTGCCGCCGACGTACCGCTGCACCAGGTCGATCCGCGTCGCCGGCACGTACAGGAAGACCGCGTCGCGGAACTCCAGCATGAGGAACTCTTCCTCGGCGATTTCTTGCGGGGTCTCCTCCTCGCCGGGCATCCGGAAGTCGGTGTTCTGGCCCTTCGCCAGCATCCGCATGCCGCGGAACTTGGCGATGCCGTGCGCCACATGCACGACGAAGTCGCCGTCGTTCAGGTCGAGGAAGCTGTCGATGGCCCGCGACTCGATCTTCCGGCCAGTCGTGGCGGGGCCGGTCTTCACGCCGGCCGGAGTCAGTTCCTTGTGGAAGAGTTGATGGCTGCCGATGACGATGGTGCCCAGCGTTTCGGCGAGCCGCGACCGCAAGGGAGTCGCTTCTTGGTCGGTTCCTGTTAGCCCGACGCGCCAGCGAGGGGCGTGGGCCTGTGGGAACCCATCGCCGTCGGCGGTTGGCCCCTCGCTTGCGCGTCGGGCTAACACGGAAGCCACTCCCTCGCGGTCGCGGCTCGCAAGGCCCTCGCCCACTAGCCGGAAGCCGGCGCGCACATGGCCCAGCGCGATCCGCAGTCGGTCGGTTTCGGCGAGCTGCCCGGCCTTCAGCACTTCCGTCAGGCGGTGGACTTCCGCCTCGGACTGGCAGGCGATCAGCACGCGGTCGGTGCGGGCGATGGCATCAAGTTCGTCCCGCACCCGCTTCACGTCGCCGCTGAACCGCTCGACGCTTTCCACCCGCAGGTGGGCCGTGGCTTCCACGCTCGGCCGGGGCATGGCCGACACCGTCACCGTCCGCCGGTGCAGCAGTTGGGCGAACGCCCCCTGCACCGTGAACAGTCCGGTCGGGTCGGCCACCCGTTCGAGGAAGTGCTTGCCCTGCTCCTTCAGGTCGTTCGGTTCGACGAGCGCGACCACGGTGTCGGCCGGGAAGTAGTCCAGCACGAACCCCCAACTGGAACCGGTTGGCGGGCGACCGTCGGCGGACGAATCGATGCTCAGCACCAGCAGGTCGGCCTTCTTCTCCAGGCTCCGCTGCGACACGACCGTGAACACGCGAATGGACTCCAGTTCATCGCCGTAGAACTCCAGCCGCACCGGGTCGGTCAGGTCCGGCGGGAAGAAGTCCACGATGCCGCCGCGTTTGCCGAACTCGCCGGCCGCTTCGACGGCATCCACGCGCTTGTACCCGGCCCCGAGCAGCCAGGCCGCGAACTCCTCCGGATCGAGGGTTTGGCCGGCGACGATCTTCCGCCCCCGGCGGGACAAGTCCTCGCGCGGCGGCACCGGCTGCATGACGGCGGCCATCGGGGCGAGGACCAATCCGCCGGCTCCCTGCAACATCCGCAACCGCTGGCCGGTTTCGGCGGTCAGGCGGCCGACCTTCTGCACCACGGGCCACGTCTCGAAGGCCGGGAACACCTGCGGGCGGGTGCCGTGGAAGGTGGCCAAGTCCTCCGCCCACGGAGCCACGTCCGTAAGATTGGGGACGACCACCAGTACAGTGTCGGAGACGGTGCGGGCCAGCGCGGCCACCGCTAGTGCCGACGCCGACCCCCACGCGCCGTCGATGCCGCCACTCCGTCCGGCCAGTAGCGCCGCCTTCAGTTCCAGCCACCGGTCGGAGGTTTGGAGCCAATGGGAAAGCTCGGAAAGATCGGTAGGTCCGCCAAAATCGCTCATTTGTGCCACAACTGCACCATCCGGGAAGGGGGAATTTAGGAGAAATTCGCTACGACTTTACCCGAATCCGGACGACGGGAGGCCGGAGAATCGGCTCCGGCTGCTTTATCGCTACTCCTGTCATGGTAACGACATCCGGAATACTCTCGCCAGGCGAAGTGGGCCGATCCGAGCTTTAGGCAATCTGCGAAACTAGCCGAATTTATCCGGTGCGGTTGCCGGACGGCGGGTATGCTTGCATATCTAATGGGTTGTCAATGTCGAGCGTGACCGGTTTCCCCGGTTCCGCGCAACCGCGACTCTCCCAGACGTTCCTCTTTGTGAGCCACCGCTGGCTCGGCCGTGAATCGGAATAGGAGAGTGCCCCCCGCCCGCAGGACGCCGATCGACACGATCGACACCGTCGAGTTCCACCAGGAGAATCGCCCGATGTCCGGCCTCTTTTCCCGACTGTTCGCCGACTCCCGTTCGCCGGCGGTTCCCGCCGCCGCCCCCGCCGCCATTGTCCGCACCGGCCCGACCCTGGAGGGCGAAGGGCTGCTCCGCTCGTTCGGGTCCGGCGACGGCAAGACGTTCGCCGTCCAAAACGTATCGCTGGGCATGGACCGGAGCCAGATGAACTTGCTCATGGGACCGAGCGGGAGCGGGAAATCGACGCTGCTGGCGGTGCTGTCGGCGCTGCTGCGGCCGGACGGCGGGCGGGTGCGGGCGCTGGGCCAGGACGTGTGGCGGATGTCCGAGCGGGAGCTGGAGCAGTTCCGCCTCCGCCACTGCAGTTACATCTTCCAGGGGTACAACCTGTTCCCGGCCCTCACCGCCCGGCAGCAGTTGGAGATTGTACTCAAGTGGGGCGTCGGCGTGGGCAGTCGGGAGGCGAAGGTCCGCGCCGAGAAGGTGCTGGGGCAACTCGGCCTGGGCAACAAGATGCACCTGCGACCGGCCCAACTGTCGGGCGGGGAGAAGCAGCGGGTGGCCATCGGCCGGGCGCTGGTGAAGAACCCCAGCTTCCTGTTCGCCGACGAGCCGACCTCGGCCCTCGACTGGGAGAACGGCCAGCAGGTCATCGAACTGCTGAACGGCGTGGCCCGCAAGCAGTCGGCGACGGTGCTGGTCGTCACCCACGACCACCGGCTGCTGCCCTACGCCGACCGCGTGTTCGAGATGACCGACGGCAAGCTGGCCACGACCGACGGCTGCGTCCAGTTGACGCACGCCCCCGGCCACGCGCCGCACGGGCACAAGGGCCACACCCCGCCGAAGTGCGACCAGCACACCCCGCTGCCGACCGGCCCCCGCCTGCGGCTCCAGGAACCCAAGTTCGCCCTGACGTGAGTGACCCGAGCCGGAAGCGTGAGTGATAGCCCCCACGATGAGCCGTGACCGCGAGGGAGCGGCTTCTTTCGTTGACATGCGAAAGTTTCGAGAAAATGTCCGGCAGGGGATTGATTTGCGGGTCAGCGTGAGCGTACAATTGACAGAGTGGTGCCTCCGAAGTCTTGGAAGGATCACGCCCAGAAGGATTCCCGCCATGAAAGCGCCTCGCCTCGCTGAAACTGTCGGTTGAGACGCTGGAATCCCGCGACGTGCCGGCCGTTATCCTGACCGAAACGACGACTATCACGACGGCGTCGGGGGTAGCGGACCTGACCGTGACGGTGGACGACAACATGGTGGACACCTACCACTGGAACTACCACCTCGCCAATGTGCCCCCGACTGTCGATACTCGCGTGCCGCCCGATCAGAGTTTGCAGTTCTTTCGCCTGTTCACCACCCCCGGTTCGGTCCACATCAATTCCCTGTCGACTTCGTCGGACTGGTCCGTGTACGTCGGCGATACCGGGTCGGAGGCGGGGATGGTACAGTGGGCGGCCGGCACCCCGCTGTTGCCGGGCTATGCCGCCGACTACTCGTTCGACACCGACCCGGTGGACATCATCGACGGCACGGCCGTCGTCGCCGGGGCCGGCTTCGCCATGCCCGGCCAAGGCCCGGCCAAGGTGCCGGGCGAGAAGCCGGAGATCAAGTTGAACGTGGACGGCATGACCGACGCCAACAAGAACGTCGGTGAAGGGAAGAGGATCCGGATCAACGACAACTTCGACGAAAACCAGCAAAACGCCACCGCCTACTACGCCGACTGGGACGTAGACCCGGTGACCGGCAAGGATCAAATCTGTGCCTGTGATCCCGACCTCGTCGCCGGGACGCTGAACCTGAAGTCGGCCGCGAAGAACTGGGTGGTCAACTGGACCATCGATGTCCGGGTCAACGTATGGTATCAGGAGTGGCGTCAGGGTGCGGATCTCGGCACCTGGAAGTTGATCAATCGCGCCGTTGGGATACGAGGCACGAATGAGGCGGTGCCGGCGACGATTGCCCTCTTCTTCGAGGGGGTCGCGATCAAGAGCCGAACGGTTGATCAGACCTTCACCCTCGACGCGGAACTCGTCGTCAACAACGGAAACAGGGATCTGAGGAGCTTCAATCAGGCGAAGGCGACGGTCTACTCCGGAATCGGCGTACGGGACGCACACTTCTCGTTGGCACGCGATCAGATTGCCGCCGCAACGGGGTCGCAGTTGGCCGCCGTGGACGGCGCGATCTGGCGCCACCAGGCGATGAAAACCGTCGATGCCTGGCAAGTCGTCGCCCGTGACATCTTCACGCCGATCTTCGAGAACGCCAAGCCGACGATCTTCAAGGGTGTCAACGAACAGTTGGTCGTCGGTGACTACTTCGGTAGCCCCACCAAAGATGCTTTGATCGATCCACTGGATTTCGCCGAACTGTTCACCGCCGACAAGCGGGTCGGATCGGCCCTGCTGGTCCACGCCTGGTACGAGCAGTCTCTCCGGCAAGTCGAGGGTGAGATCGACTTCGCCAAGGCCCACGCCCGAGCGATTCAGAAGGAGTTGCTGGTGCTCGGAGTCAGCGGCAATCGGATCGAACGGCGCAGCGTTACGGCCGGTACCATTTCCTACGAGTACGAGTACAGTAACCGTCTGATCCTGTCATTCGATGTCATCAACGGGGTGAAGACTATTGCGAACGCCCGGACTCGCATTCGACCGCCCGAGTGAGTGACCAGTTCGTCCACTCCGAAGCAGCCACTGACAACGGGAGGCGCTATGATCACCGCGATGTTGCTGGCCGCAGGGTTCTCGCACGTCGTCCACTCGCGGATCGCCGAAGCCGTGCGACGGGCGGAGAAAGTGGAGATCGCGGTGGTGCTGAGCGAACCGCAGTGGCCGAAAGTCTTTGGGGCGATCAACGGGTGGGAGAGGTTGCCGCGAGCCGCGCGGGTGCGGTTGGCGGCCAAACTCGTCCCGGCCCTGCACACGACGGCGTTCGTCCGTCCGATCAACACGGCGGACCTGATGGTCCCCTACCGCCTCCAGACCGGCGAGTTGAAGCACATCGGGTTCGGGCTGCACATCCAACAAGATGTCTTCCTCTCGGGCGGGCGGGCGGCGTTTGCCATCTCCCGGCTGATCGGGGACGAGAACCTGCCCGTCCTCGACGGCGGGCTGACGGCCGGCGAGTGGAACAAGCGGGCACTCGCCATCGAGGCGAAGGTGAAGGCGTTCGCCAAAGGTCCGGGAAAGCCGCCGGTGGAAGTTCACCAGATTCGCTCCTGGAGCGCGCCGCACATCCACCCCGCCGTCAACGGGTTGCTGGCGACCCGCGACCTTCTCGCCCCTTCGCGGGATGCTTGGCGAACGCTCAAGATCATCTCGTTGCTCGAAGAGAGGGAGGTCAACGAATTCATGACCAGCCCGAAATGGCCGCGCGTGCATGAGATTTCTCACGATTGGCGCGGTCGGGACCGAGAACCCCAGGCGCGGATGGCCGAGCGGCTGGTGCCGTTCCTGCGCGACACCACTCGCGTCGCCGTCGAGGACGCCGACAACTTGCTGCTGCCGAACCGCATCGCGAGCGGGAACCTAAAGGCGTCCCCGAATCGAATCTTCAACGCCGGGCACGACGTGTTCTTGAAGGGCGGTCGGGCGGCCTTCGGGCTTAGCGACCTGCACACTAGCATGAAACCCCAAAACCTGCACGGCGGCCTGACCGTGGACGAGTGGAACAAGCGGGCCGAGGGCATCGAGAAGAGGGTTGAGAAATTTGTCGAGGAGAACAAGCCGGTGAAATAACCCCTCACCCCAATCCTGCGAACAGCACGCTGCCCAGCCGCACCAGCGTGGCCCCCTCCGCGATGGCGACCTCGAAGTCGTCGCTCATGCCCATCGACAGGTGCGGCAGCGGCAGGCCGGTGTCGGCCCGCAGGCGGTCGCGAAGGGTCCGCAGTTCGGCGAACGCCGGTCGGCACTGCTCCGCGTCATCGGAATGAGCGGCCATCGTCATCAGCCCGTCCACCCGCAACCCGACCCGGCTGACCAGCCGCGCGGCCAGCGCCGGCACTTCTTCCGGGGCGAACCCGCCCTTGCTCGCCTCCCGGCTGCAATTCACCTCCAGCAGCACCGGCACCGGCGTACCCCGCTTCGCCCCGAACTCGGCCAGCGCGTCCAGCACCCGCTCGCTGTCCGCCGAGTGGACCAGCGTCACGAGCGGGATCGTCTTGTCGATCTTGTTCCGCTGGAGGTGGCCGATGAGATGCCAGCGGACGGCGGGAATGGCGGCGGCCTTCGCCCACAGCGCCTGCGGCCGGCTCTCGCCCAGGTCCGACACGCCGAGGACGGGAAGCAGCGCGGCGACCTCGGCCGACACGGTCTTCGTCACGGCGACCAGTGTCACGTCGGCCCGGCTCCGCCCGGCCCGCGCGCACGCCGCCGCGATGCGGTCCTCCACGGCGCGGAGGCGAGAAGCCAGCAGGGTGCGGATGTCGGCGGTCATGGTGGGGCAAACTTGTTGGCCCGACGCGCGAGCGAGGGGCTTGGGCGGTTGGCCGCTTGCTGGCGCGGCCGGCTTAACTCACCCCGGCGGCCAGTGGAAATCCCGCCCGCCGAGCAGGTGCAGGTGCAGGTGGGGAACCGTCTGACCGCCGCCCGCGTCGCAGTTCAACACCAGCCGGTAGCCGGCCGTCAGGCCGAGGTCGGCCGCCAGCTTCGCGGCGACCAGGTGCAGGTGCCCCATCACCGCCGCGTCCTCCGGGGTCAGGTCGGCGTGCGTGCGGATGACCTTCTTGGGGATCAGCAAGACGTGGACGGGGGCCTGCGGGTGGGCGTCGCGGAAGGCGAGGCAGAACTCGTCCTCGTGCAGAATTGCCGCCGGGATTTCCCGACCGAGAATCTTCAGGAACACGTTCGTCGGCAGCATCGCCATCGGCGGCTCTCCGGAGTGTCGGGTGCCGGAATTGTAGTCCGCCGGGCGACGGCGAGAGGGAGGGAGAGCGAGTCGGCCGCACGCCGCACGGACAGTGCGGCCGTCACCCTCATCCGATCTTCACGAGTTCCGGATTCTTTTTCGGTGAAAAACTCTTGGCGGGGCTACACCGGCGGTTTACCATGCTAGCACTTTCCGGTGCCCCCGGAGAGGGTCCGCGTGGTCGGTTCGTGGGTGGGGGACTCGTCCGAACGTTTCGGACGGGAGCCCGTGGGTGCGGTCACGCGGTCGGACGGCGGAGTTCGGTAGAACGCATGGCGAACATCAACATCTACGTCGGCAACCTGCCCTGGGACACCACCCAGGACGACCTGTACCAACTGTTCGGACAGTACGGTCAGGTGGCGAAGACCCAAGTCATCACCGACCGCGACACCGGCCGCTCGCGCGGCTTCGGCTTCGTCGAGATGGCGACCCAGGAAGAGGCCGACCGGGCCATCGAGGCGCTGAACAACTTCAACTACAACGGTCGCCCGCTGACCGTCAACGTCGCCAAGCCCCGCGAGTCGGGCGGCGGCGGGTACGGCGGCGGTCCCGGCGGCGGCGGGGGTGGCGGCGGCCGGGGTGGGTACGGCGGCGGTGGTGGCGGCCGCTCGGGTGGCGGCGGCGGGTATGGCGGTGGTGGCGGCGGTCGCCCGAGTGGCGGCGGTGGGTACGGTGGCGGTGGCGGCGGCGGTCGCCCGAGTGGCGGTGGCGGGTACGGCGGTGGGTACGGCGGGGGTGGCGGCGGTTACGGGGGCGGCGGCGACGACCGCTAACCAAGCCAACTTCGAGCCGAAACACGTCCGGTCTCGCTCGCTCGCCGGCCCCGGTGCCGCCGGGCTTTTTCGTGACCCGCGTCGTCTGCCGCGCCTGCCGACTTGAGCGATTTTGCCATCTTTTCGGGTTTTTTCTTGACTTCCGCTCCCTCTTCCGCGACTTATATCCCTGCCACCACGACGGTGGCGGTTGCACAACACACCCACGGAAGGAACACTCCCATGATCGTCGTGACCGAATCGAAGGCCCAGGGCTGGCGGGCGCTAGCGGTGATGGACGGCGTGACCGAGGCCCTGCTCTTCGTCGGCCGCTCCTCGACCCAAGTCCGCGGCGGGTACGGCGAGGCGTTCCACCAGATCCTCGACGGCGAGGAGCGGGACCGCGTCAGCACCATCAAGCTCCAGCAGTGGCAGGGCGCGCCGGACGCCGGCAAGTGGCACGACAAGGCCGAGCTGCGGCTGCCCGCCCCGGCCAAGACCGCCAGCCCCGTCAAGATGGCCGCGTGACGCCGGACGCGCGGAATCGAAGGGAAGCCGCCCCGGCACGAGGGGCGGCTTCCGTCGTTTCTCGGGCGGCCCGGAGCAACTCCGGGCACCCGGCGTCGACACTTGCAAATTCCGCCCGCGCGGGCGACAATCTCCATTGCGAACACGACTCCGTTTCGGAGGGCGACGAGTGGCGGACGCAACACCATCCCCGGAAGTCGTCGCGCAGCTGGCGGCCTGGTTCCGCCGCAACGGGTACGTCCGTCGGCAGAATCCGACCCGGCTCGAAGAGCCATACGGGAGTTACAAGAAGGGCGAGGAGGTGCGGCTGGTGGCCGAGTCGAAGACGGAACTCCAGACCATCCGGCGGGTGTTGCGGGCGGCCGGGTTCGAGCCGGGAAAGCCATTCACCAAGGCCGGCCAGTGGCGGCAACCGGTGTACGGCCGCGCGGAGGTGGCCCGGTTCCTGACGCTGATCGGAGAGCCGGTCCCGGACCCGCCGACGACCCCGATGCGACGGCGGGGGCCGGGGCGACCGCGGAAGAACGGCCCCGACTCGCAACCCCCCGTGGCCCGGTCGGTCGGACGCCCCCGCAAGAACGCGCCGCCGGCGCGGATCATCCGCATCTCGGCCACCGGCCCGCTCGTCATCCCCGACTTCGAGGGCGAACCGCCAACCCCGGCGAGCGGTTGAGGGCGGTTGGGCGTGTCAGTCGGCGACCGATTGTCCGCTCGCCGCGGGGGTGACGGGCGGGGCCGCACCGACCGCGTCGGGGTTGGTGCCGGCGTCGCCGGGTTCCGGGTCGGACAGGATGACGCACTCGGCAGGCACGAACTCGCCGCGGGCGACCGGCCCGTCGTACTTCGGCGGGTTGTTCGGCCCCTTGGCCGGGTGCATGGTGAAGCGGGCGCGCATCCGCGGCTCGCGGGGTGGCTCATTGGTCGGCATAGAATCGCTCCCGGTAGGTGGGCTCGTGGGACTCCTCGCCGACGAACAACTGCACTTCGTATTCCCCGGCCACCTGCAGTCGGATGCCGGCCAGTGGGAACGCGGCCGATTCGTAATACTCCTGCCAATCACGTCTTGGGTCAACGGGCCGAAGGTCAGGGGTTCGCCGTCCGCGCCGAGCGGATCCTCCACTTCTTCACCGTACTCAGTACGGACGATCCGTTGCAGGCGAAAGCGGATCGTACGTCCCGACATCGCCGGCCAGTTGCACGAACGCGAACGGGCGAGGGAACACGATACGATAGGGTCCGACCGCCCTCGGCCGGTCGGACTTGGACGGGCGGCTCCCCTCAGCGAGAACCCGTCGTCCATCCGGGTCGGGTAGAACCACACGTTCCGACACAGCAGCAGGTGCCGGCACCAGATGCGCGGCGTGTCGTCGTCGCTCATCGGGTCACGACCTGACGGGTCACTTTTTCCCCGTAGTCATCTTCCCTTACTTCTGAAGGATCAACTTGTTCCGGCGGGTGATGCGGAGGCGGTACCGCTCGCCGCGGAAGTCGATCCAGACCTCGCGGGCGTCGCCGAACAACTCGCCCGCCGGGATCACTTTCGGCGGGGTGGTCGGCGGCGAGTCGGGCGGTTCCGTGTCGGCGTCTGGGGGCGGTTCGGGAGCATCCTCGGGCATCGCGCACCTCGTTTCCGTGAGACACCGTAGCAGTAGTTTCCGTCTTCAACCCACAGATCGTGAGCATGTAGCACTAAATCACTTCGCTTTTTTCTCGCTTGGATATTGACAATAGCGGAGGGTCGGTTAGGGTAAAGGGGACTTGTTGAGATTTCATCGCAACAATAACCCGCCGAGCCGGCCCTGCCTCCGTTCGGGACGCGACCCCACCCACGGTCGCTCACCTTCCGACCGCTTGCCGCTCCGAACGACCCTCACCGGGTCGTCGAATCCCACCCTTCGGAGGTGCCCGATGTTTCGTTCCCGCAGGTCCGCGTTCACGCTGATCGAGTTGCTGGTGGTGATCGCCGTCATCGCCATCCTGATCGGCCTCCTGCTGCCCGCCGTGCAGAAGGTCCGCGCCGCCGCCGCCCGCATCAAGTGCCAGAACAACCTGAAGCAACTCGGCCTCGCCCTGCACGGTTACATGGACGCCAACGACGGGCTGCCGGCCAACGGCAACTACTCCTGGACCGGGTACGCCGTCGTCGCCACCAACGCCTGGTCCGCGCCGGCCCGGCTGCTGCCGTACATCGAGCAAGAGAACCTGTTCCGGGGGATCGACTTCACCGTCGGTTACAACGCGCAGGTCGGCGTCAGTTCCAATCGCGTGGCGACGTTCCTGTGCCCGAGTGAGGTGAACGATCGGGGCTACGGCACCGACGCCACTTACGGGAACAAGCACTGGCCGATCAACTACGCGGTGAACGAGGGGACGTGGGCGGTGCTGACCGCGAAGGCGAGCGGGATGCGGGTCGGGGACGGGGCGTTCGGGCCGAACCAGCGATACCGCCCGGCCGACTTCACCGACGGCCTGAGCAACACGCTGGCGATGGCCGAAGTGAAGGCGTTCACGCACCGCGTCGCGGCGGCCCCGAACACCACCACCTACGCCGTCCCGCCGCCGCCGCCGGCCTCCCCCGCCGGGGTCGCGGGGTTTCCGCTGGGCGCGTTCAACCCGGCGTCCTACACGCACGTCGAGTGGGTGGACGGGAAGGTCCACGAGTCCGGGTTCACCACCGTCTTCGCGCCGAACACGCGGGTGGCGTACTCGGCGGGCGGCGTCGAATACGACGTGGACTTGGTGCTGGCCACCGAGTCGAGCGTCGGCGACACGTTCGCGGCGGTGACGAGTCGCAGCTACCACGACGGCGGCGCGAACGCGCTGCTGATGGACGGGTCGGTGCGGTTCGTCCGCGCGTCGATTCCGCCGGCGACGTGGCGGGCGCTCGGCACCCGCGCCGGCGGCGAGGTGATCGCGGAGTGACCCCTTTCGTACATCGAACGGGGCGGCGTGTCAGACGCCGG
>JAYTTN010000664.1:0-1083 GCA_043745295.1 Fimbriiglobus sp.
GATGGCGTCGTCCACCGACTCGTCGGCGGCGGCAAGCGATTTCATCTGATCATCGGTGACGCCGAGCGCTTTCCGGACGGCGAGCATGCGGAGTCTCGCGGACAACGGCACCGTGACCGGCGCGCCGCCGAACCCGCCGAATCCGCCGACTTGCTGCTGCTCGATCTCCCGGAGGCGGGTCACTTGCTCCGGCTTCAGCGTCGCGGCGAGAGCCTTCTCCGTCTCAGCCGTCAGTTCCTCGTTCTGCTTGGCTTGCGCTTCGGGACTCAGGTTCGCCGGCTGCCCGCCCGCACCGCCGGGGAAGCCGCCCCCACCGCCATTGATCAGCGGCTGCCACTTCGTCAGCAGCGGGGCGAGCGCCTTCACCTGCTCGTCCGTCATGGCGATCTCGGTGCGGACATCCTTTGCCTGGGTCAGCGAGAGCGCCTGCGGGATGCTGCCGAAGAAACGGTTCTGCCGCTGGTCGAAGGCGGCGTTCCAGCCGGTCTTGACCGGCTCGCCGAGGAGCTCCTTGGCGATCTTAGACTGCTCGGCCGTGAGGTACACGGTGGCAGCGAACCGACCGAACTGGTTGCCGCCAGCGGCGACCAACTTCTTCTGCTCGTCGGTCAGGTTCAGTGGGTCGGCGAGTTCGGCGTACTGTCGCAGGGCCGTCGCCTGCGCTTTGGTCACGTCCGGCGGCGCGAGGGTGACGGCAGCGGCTCCGGGTGCAACGCCTCCGCGGAGGCTGCCCCAGGCGTTCTGGGCGGCCAGTTGCACGGCCCGCTTGTACTGATCGGCGGACAGCACCTCCTTGAACAGGGCGACCATGGCCTTCATCTGATCGGCGGCCCCCTTGCGGTACTCGGCCGGGGCGGTGGTGTACTGCGCGTCCCAGTCCTTCTTGCGGACCTCGACGAACTTCTTCACCTGGTCCGGGGTCAGCTTGAGTTCCTTGCCGAAGTTCTCGTCTTCGACGTACGGCAACAGTCGCGTGACGAGCGGGACCGGCGTGGGGGCGGCCGGCGGTTGGGCCGGGGCGACGGCCGCCGACAGGCCGAGGAGCAGCAGGGCGAGACGCGAACGGGTCATTGCCAGAACCTC
>JAYTTN010000665.1:0-15331 GCA_043745295.1 Fimbriiglobus sp.
GTCGTCCCGCCGGGACTCTGAAGATTCAAGGGGTTTCGCGGCCCAGGGGTTTCACCCCTGGCTACCGGCAACCACCGCTCCGCGGTGAAGACAACGCACCTCTCGTCCCACCAATCCCTGCCGAGACACCCCAATGCACATCGGCATCGCGTTCGACCTGAAGCCGGACGCGCCGCCGCCCGCCGGCGCGCCGGACGACCAGTACGAGGAGTTCGATTCGCCCGCCACCGTCCGCGGCATCGCCGACGCGCTCCGCGCCGCCGGGCACACGGTGTCCGAACTCGGCAACGGCCGGCCGCTCCTCGAAGCGCTGCTGAAGTCGCCGCCGGATTTGGTGTTCAACTTCGCCGAGGGGACCGGCGTGTCGCGGTCCCGCGAGGCCCGCGTGCCGGCCGTGTGCGAGATGCTCGGCATCCCGTACACCGGGTCCGACCCGCTCACACTGGCCGTGGCGCTTGACAAGGACATGACCCGGCGGATCGTCGCCGAGGCGGGTGTCCTCATCCCGAAGGGGTTCGTGCTGCCGCCGCCGCGCGAGGTCTACGACGGCGAGTTCGTCGAGTTCCCGGCGCTGCTGGCCGAACACGACCTGACCTGCCCGGTCATCGCCAAGCCGACCTGCGAGGGGTCGAGCAAGGGCATCCGCAACCGCTGCCTGATCGAGACGCCGGACCGACTCGGCCCGACGGTGGCGGAGCTGTGGGCGGCGTACCGCCAGCCGGTGCTGGTCGAGCAGTTCATCGCCGGCGAGGAAGTGACGGTCGGCATTCTCGGCAACGACCCGCCGGCGGTGCTGGGCTTGATGCGGGTGGTGCCGAAGCAGGCGACGGCGAACTTCGTCTACAGTCTGGAAGTGAAGCGGAACTACGCGGCGCTGGTCGAGTACGAGTGCCCGCCGAAGCTGCCGGCGGCGGTCCTCCGCGCGCTGGAGGAAGCGGCCCTCACCGCCTACGACGCGCTCGGCTGCCGGGACGTGGCCCGGTGCGACTTCCGCGTCGCCGCCGACGGCACGCCGTACTTCCTCGAGATCAATCCGCTGCCGGGGCTGAACGCGATCACCAGCGACCTCGTCATCCTGGCGAACGGTGTGGAGGTGTCGTACCAGGAACTCATCACCCGCATCGTGGACGCGGCCATCGCCCGGCAGCCCGCGCCGTAGCGTCGAGCAAGCGGTCCCGCTCGAAATCCGGTACGATGACTCCGACTCACCCACGGAGTTTTCCCATGCGTGCCGCACTGTCCGCCGTCGTTCTGTTCGCCGTCGCCGTACTCGGCGTCGCCGCCCCGGTGCCCAAGCCGGGCGAGGAGAAACTCGCCCCGCCGACCGAGAAGCAGTTGGAGCAGTCGAGGAACAACCTGAAGCAGATCATGATCGCCCTCCACGGCTCCTGCGACGTGACCGGGGCGGTGCCGAACAACGTCTTCGACCCGAAGACGAAGAAGCCGCTGCTCAGTTGGCGGGTCCACCTGCTGCCGTTCCTGGAAGCGGAGAACGTGTACAAGCAGTTCAAACTGGACGAGGCGTGGGACAGCGACGCCAACAAGAAGCTGGTCGAGAAGATGCCGGCGGTGTTCGCCGCGATCCGCGTGAAGGCGAAGCCGGGCGAGACGTTCTACCGCGGGTTCACCGGGGCGGGCGCGGTGTTCGAGGCCGGCGCGCGGTACGGCATCGCGCAGATTCCGGACGGCACGTCGAACACCATCGGCGTGGTCGAGGCCGGCGAGCCGTGCGTCTGGACGAAACCGGACGACCTCGTACTCGACCCGAAGAAGCCGCTGCCGAAGCTCGGCGGGATGTTTGACGACACCTTCCACGTCGCCCTCATGGACGGCTCCGTGCAGTCGGTGAACGGCAAGAAGATGGACGCCGCCGCCTTCAAGGGCATGCTCGTCCGCAACAGCGGCCTGGTCCGCGACACCAAGGCCGCGTTCGGCGAGTGAACTCGACGGCGAGACGCGGGACGAACTGCCGGCATCCCAATCGCGTCGTCGAGCTTCGGGTCGGGTGCGCTTCGGCCGTTCCGCGCGGGGCATCGCCGCACCCCATTTCCCGCCGCGCGGCCGGCTCATATCCTCAACGGTAATCCCGACTGTCGCACTCTCCCCGTGGGGTTTGAAGATATGGCCGATGCCGCGCTCGACCTGCTCTGCGTCAACACCATCCGCACGCTCGCCATCGACGCCGTGCAGCAGGCCAACTCCGGGCACCCCGGCGCGCCGATGGGCCTCGCGCCGGTCGCGTACACCCTGTTCCAGCGGCACCTGCGGTACGACCCGGCGGCCCCGGAGTGGCCGAACCGCGACCGGTTCGTTCTCAGCAACGGCCACGCCTCCATGCTCCTGTACGCCACCCTGCACCTGTGCGGCGTGGTCGGCGCGGGCAAGCGGAAGCCGGTCACGCTCGACGAAATCAAGAAGTTCCGGCAGATGAACGGCGTCACGCCCGGCCACCCGGAACACCACCTGACCAGCGGCGTCGAGACGACTACCGGCCCGCTCGGGCAGGGCATCGGCAACGCCGTCGGCATGGCCCTGGCGTCCAAGTGGATCCAGGCGACGTACGGCCGGCCGGGGTTTGAAGGGCTGTTCGGCCACCGCGTGTTCGCCATCTGCGGCGACGGCTGCCTGATGGAAGGGGTGGCGAGTGAAGCCGCGAGTTTGGCCGGGCACCTGAAGCTGAACAACCTGATCCTGCTGTACGACGACAACGGCATCACCATCGACGGCCGCACCAGTCTGGCGTTCACCGAGAACGTGGCCATGCGGTTCGCCGCCTACGGGTGGAACGTGCTGGGGGTGGCGGACGCCAACGACATGGCGTCGCTGGAGACCGCGATCTCGGTGGCCGAGCAGGAGGCCGACAAGCCGACCATCATCATCGTGAAGTCGATCATCGGGTACGGGTCGCCGAAGAAGCAGGACACCGAGAACGCGCACGGCGAACCGCTCGGCCCCGACGAGGTGAAGGCGGCGAAGCGGACCTACGGCTGGCCGGAGGACGCCAAGTTCCTGGTGCCGGACGGCGTGTACGCCCACTTCCAGGCCGGCATCGGCAAGCGGGGCGCGGACCTGCACGCCAAATGGGAAGCCGGCTTCAAGAAGTACAAAGCCGCGTTCCCGGAGCTGGCGGCGCAACTGGAGGCGATGCAAACCCGCGACCTGCCGGCCGGGTGGGACGCGGACATCCCCGTCTTCCCGGCGGACGCGAAGGGCCTGGCCAGCCGGGACTCGTCCGGCAAGGTGCTGAACGCCATCGCCAAGCGGGTGCCGTGGATGGTCGGCGGGTCGGCCGACCTGGCGAAGTCGAACAAGAGCCGGCTGACGTTCGACGGGGCCGGCGACTTCCAGGCGGCGACCCCGGCCGGGCGAAACGTGAACTTCGGCGTCCGCGAACACGCGATGGGTGCGGCCATCAACGGCATGGCGCTGACCGGGCTGCGCAGTTACGCCGCCGGGTTCCTCATCTTCAGCGACTACGGCCGGCCGGCCATCCGGCTCGCGTCCATCATCGAAGTGCCGGTGCTGTACGTCTTCACCCACGACAGCATCGGCGTCGGCGAGGACGGCCCGACGCACCAGCCCATCGAACAGTTGATGTCGTTGCGGGCGATCCCCGGCGTCATCGTCATCCGCCCCGGCGACGCGAACGAGGTGGCCGAGGCGTACCGCGTGGCGCTGACGCAGAAGGAACACCCGGTCATCCTGGCGCTCAGCCGGCAGAACCTCCCCACCCTCGACCGCACCAAGTTCGCGGCCGCCTCCGGCACGGCGAAGGGGGCGTATGTGCTGGCCGACGCCGTGCCGGGCGCGACGCCGGACGTGATTCTGATCGGCACCGGCAGCGAGGTGCAGTTGTGCGTCGCGGCCTACGAAAAGCTGGCGGCGGACGGGGTCAAGGCGCGGCTGGTCAGTATGCCGTCGTCGAACCTGTTCGAGCAGCAGCCGCAGGCGTACCGCGATTCGGTGCTGCCGCCGGCGGTGACGAAGCGGGTGTGCGTGGAGATGGGCATCGACGTGGGCTGGGACCGGTACGCCACGCCGGGCGGCGTCATCATCGCCATGCGGACGTTCGGCTCGTCGTCCCCGTTGCCGGACCTGCTCACGCACTTCGGCTTCACCGCCGACGCCGTGTACAACGCCGCGAAATAGTTCCAGGGGCTTCCGCCCCTGGCTACGTCCGACGGCCGCTCCGCGGCGAAGAGGAAGAGAAGCTGGCCGGATTGTCTTCGCCCCGGAGGGGCGGCGGCCTGTAGCCAGGGGTGACTGAGCGAAGCGAAGGAACCCCTGGTACTCATGCGGAAAAGCACGCACCCCGGAGGGATGCCGGACTCGCCTGCGGGCGTCCGGCACCCCTCCGGGGTGCGTGTCATTTCGCCGATGTTTCCAGGGGTTCGGCTCGCTCCGCTCGCCCGGCACCCCTGGCTACAGGCCGCCACGCCTCCGGCGTGAAGAAGGACGGAATGGCCCTCCCGCACTTGGGCAATACTCCGGCCGAGCTCACCCGTTTCACTCCCAATCCCACACGACGACTTGCCCCTTCGCGCCGCCGGCGGCCACGGTCAGGCCGTCCGCCGCGAACGCCCTCCGCTTCAATGTCTTGTTCCCCGCCTCTCACGTCATCTCGTCGATACTGTACATCAGGCGATCCAAGATCACCTCGTCGGTCTTCGGGTGGAAGAAGACGGCCTTCCACGCCGGGATGAGGTGCCCGTGCGGGCGGTAGCCGATGTCGGTGGTGAAACTCAGCCGCGCGTCGAGCGACGGGTCCATCGAGTACGCCCGCTTGTTGAACAGCCGCCGCACCTCGGCCGTGTACCGCGCCACCTCCTCGGCCGACAGCTTCCCCGCCTCCAGGTCCGCGACGATCCGCTTGGCGTCGCGGCCCTTCGGCAGCACCCACCAGACGACGCTCATACCCGGCGTGTCGCGGTTCAGCACGACGCACGACTCGTGTGCGTCCAGCCGCCGCTTCAAGTCCTCGGCCAGTTCCAGCCCCCGGCCCATGAGCATCTGCCAGCCGTACAGCCCGATGCCGTTGAGGGACGCCATGACCGCGTACGCGCCGATGCCGGGGCGGGACGTTTCCAGGGTGAACAGCGCCGGGTCGCGGCGGGCGTCGGCCTCGCTGAAGTACGGCATGTCCTCGGCCGTGCGGGCCAGGCACCGCAGGTCGGCGCGGCGGTTGACGATGAACGCCGAACTCGGGTAGTGCCCGCGGCCGGTCTTGTGGAAGTCGATGGTGATGCTGTCGGCGACCCGCAGCCCCTCGCACAGTTTCTTCGCCCGCTGCACCACCGGCAGCACCTCGGCGTTCAACTTGAAGGGGTTCTTCTCGGTGTCGTACTCGTTCAGGAAGCACAGCCCCCAGCCGACGGCGGCGTCGGCATGGAGTTGCGGCGGCGGCTCGCCGTGCTTCGCCGACACCGTGTCCACGATCTTCCGCATGCCGACGATGTCGTCCACGCCGAAGGCATCGGTGCTGCCGAAGGTGGCGATCACATACGCGACCTTGTCACCCCGCGTATACAGCTCATTCAGTTTCTCTTCGAGCGCGTCCAGCCGCATAGCCATGTCGCGGTCGGTCGGGATGTGGTGCAGGTTGTCGATGCCGATGCCGGACCACCCGGCGACGGTCGCCGCACAGTAGTGCGCCGCCTCGGAGCCGATCCCCGCCACGCGGTGCCCCTGCAATCCTTTTTGCATGGCACCAGGTATGACTTTCTCAATGCCGATCTTCGCGCCGTACAGGTTGGAGATGGTGCCGCCGATGGTGAACACGCCCCACGGGTCCACGGTGTTGTAGAAGACAAGGTTCGCCAGCGCCGTGATGGCCTTCACTTCCAGTTCATTGGACCGCTGGCTGTAGGTGTCCGTACACAGATTCGGGTTCTTCAACAGGCAGGCAATCGCGCCGATGAGCGAGGCGTAGTTGGCAGGCCCCTTGACGTTCTCCAGGTGCAGCGGGCTGCTCCACCCGTCGGTGCCCCAGAAGTAGGGGAAGACGGCGTCGCGGGCGTCCTTCAGGTTGCCGGGCAGCAGGTGGATTTCGGGGTTCGCCTGGGCCGTCTCGTAGTTCTGACTCAGGTAGTGGCCGGGCGGCAGGCTCTGCTCGGCCCGCATGGCGTCCAGGAACTCCTGGAAGATGCCGGTCACGACCTTCGGATCGCAGTCGAAGAAGGTGGACACGAACGGGTCGTAGCGGGCGCGGTCCATGACTTACAATCCGGTGAGGAGTGCGAGGCGGAGGGCACCGAGCAATCGGGGCAAATCCGACGTCACGAACATCTCGCGGTCCATCAGGACGGTCGTCCCGTCGAGCCGCAGGAACTGCCACTCGATCCCGTTCGTCACGCAACCGTAGCTCGTCTCGACCGTCGAATTCGCCCGCTTGTTGAACTCCTGCGTGGCGGCCATCTGGGCGACGCACTGGCCGACGCCGAGGTCGATGTCCGCCCGCTTGGCCTCGATGACCGAGAGGACGGGGGCCTTGACGCGGGGAATCGGCTCGGTGCGGGCGAGCAGGAAGTCGCACTCGCCGACGAGGCTCCGGGCCGCGTCCACATCGAAGCGGTGCCCGGAGAAGACCGTGACCGGCGGCGGCGCGGCGGCGGCGGCGGCGATGAGGATGGGGGCGACGATCGATTCCGACCGCGCTTTCTCCGTACTCCGCGCGAACACGGCCCGATACTCGGCGAGCAGCGGCGGCAGCCAGGGCGGCGGCCCGACCGATTGAACGCCGGGGAACAAATCCCCCGGCACGATGGTCACGCCGAGCTTGGCTTCGACATTTTCCAGGGTGAAATCCGTAAACGCCATCGCGGCGGCCCTCACTTCAGGATGTCGCGGAAGACGCCGAGGAGCAGGTCGAGCTGCTGGACGGCGTACCGGTTCGTGTCGAGGGCGATGGCGGTGATGTCGTGCCGCAGGAACTGCCACACTTCGCCGGTCGTCACGCACCCGTACACGGTGATTTCGTTTCCCGCCTTGAGGTTGAACAGCCGGGCGGCTTCCATCTGCGCGATGCACTGGCCGAGGCCGGCGTCGATATCGAGCTTCTTGGCCTCGACCACCGCGAGCAGCGGGGCCTGAAGGAACGGCACCGGCGGGGAGCGGGCGACGATGTAATCCGCCTCGCCGTTCAACTTGCGAGCGGCATCGACATCCAACCGCTCGCCGGAGTGGACGACCAGAGGCGGGGAGCCGAGTTCCGCCGCCGCCATCAGCACCGGCGAGATCACCGCTTCGGACCTCGCCTTCTCGCTCCGCGCCGGGTGGACGCGCTGCGCCCGCGCGAGCGCCTCGACCAGCCACGCGGGGGCAGGGACCGGGGGCGCGGACGGGAAGAGGGCGGTCGGCGTGAGCGTCAGCCCCAAGTCCGAGCGGATCGTGTCGAGCGTGAAGTCGGTGAACGGCATCGCGGCGGCCCTCCGGTGGTTGAGGCGTCATTCTACCGGCGGGCCGCCGACAGGCCGCGTCACTTCTTGAACGCCTCGGCGAACAGCGTCGTCATCGACGCCCACGACTTCTCGTCCGCCGCCTTGTTGTACGCCATGCCCTTGATCATCGCCTTGTCCGCGTTCACGTCGGTGAAGCTGTGGACGGTGCCCTCGTACTCCTCGAACGTGTAGCTCACCTTGGCCGCGTCCATCGCCGCCTTGAACGCCGCGATGCTGTCGGCACTGACGAAGAGGTCGTCCTTGCCGTGGCAGATCAGCACTTTCGCCGCGATGGCCTTGGCCTCGCCGTCCTTGAACGGCGGCAGGGCGGCGTGGAACGTGACGACGGCCTTCAGCTTCGCCCCGCTCGCCGCCAGTTGCAGGGCGGTGCTGCCGCCGAAGCAGAAGCCCATCGCCCCCAGCCGGTCGGCGTCGCAGAACTCGGACTCGCTCAGCACCTTCAGCGCGGCGGCGGCGCGGGCCTGCCACTCCTTCACGTTCTTGCGGACCTCGCCGGACATCTTCCGCGCGTCGTCCGGGTGGGCGGCCAGCTTGCCGTCGCCGTACATGTCGCAGGCGAACGCGACGTAGCCCAGCTCGGCCAGCTTCTCGGCCCGCTCCTTGGCGTGGGCGTTCAGTCCCCACCACTCGTGGACGACCAGCACGCCGGGCCGCTTGCCCGACACCGCGTCGTCCCACGCCAGGTGGCCGACGAACGTGGCGTCGCCGTGCTTGTACTCGACCTTCTTCGTCTTCACTTCGGCCGAGGCCGCCGCCGCGCCGAGGGCCACCGCCGCCGCCGCCAGAACGAACTTGGACATGCGCGAAACCTCCTGTTGGGAAACCCCGCCGGCGGGCGACCGGCGGGCACCGTTAGGATAGGCGTCGGCGAAGAGGGGCGGAGACGGGTGTGTGAAGTGATCGGTTGTTGGATGCTCGAATCAGCGCTTCGACGACTCGGAGTGGTCGGCGACCGCGAGAAGTTGGTCGCGGGCTTTGGCCTGTAACTCCGGAGAGAGTTTCGGCGCACGGCCCTCCTCGCGCGAGGTTTTCAGTCGCTCGATGGCGGAAAGGAAGTCGGCCGCGCTCAGGCGTTCTCGGCCCGCAACCGCGCAACGAACGGCCGCATCGATGACGACGTTCTTGATGTCCCGTCCGCACATCCCATCCGAGGCGTCCGACAACGCCACCGCGTCCACCCCGTCGATCGGGAGTTCGGGCGGCAAGTGGACCTGCCAGAGCCGGCTCCGGCAGTGCGCGTCGGGCAATGGGAAGAACACGTCCCGCACCCGCGTCTTGAAGGCCTTGTCGTAGGATTCGACGAAGTTGCTCGCGAACACGACCACGCCCTTGAACTTCTCCAGACAGATGAGCAGCTGACTCCGCAGCGAGTTGACGGCCTTCTCCGACCCGCTCTGGGCGTTTCCCACCCGAGCGGAGAGCAGCGAGTCCGCTTCGTCCACGAAGAGGAGCGCCCCGTCCCGCTCGGCGGCGAAGAACAGCGCCTCCAGGTTTCGCGGGCCGCTGCCGAGGAACTTGCTCTCGATGTCGGCGTAGCTGGCCGCGAGGATGGGCACTCCGAGGTGCGCGGCCAAGGCGTGCGCGGCCAGCGTTTTGCCAGTGCCCGACGGCCCGTGGAAGTTCAGCACGCTCCGGGGGTACGGCTCGATCCGGGCAAGTCCCCACTCGCCGAACACCTTTTCCCGCACCCTCAGGACGGCCGCCGCGAGCAGGAGGTCCGACCGAACCGTCTCCGACACGATCAGCTGCTCGAACTGGTACACCGGAGGGCGCGACTTGTACCTCGCCGCCCGCGCCTCAGTGGTCATCTCCTCTTGGTCCTCGCCGCCCGCAGCCGAGGGTTGGCCGGACTGCGAGCCGGCCGCGCGGATGCGGAGGTCCACCCGCGGCTCCTTGACGACTTCGATCACGTATTCGGCCAACTTGATCAGGCGACTGCGGACGTAAGCGGCGTGCTTCTCGTCCATGGTCGGGGAGATGCCCGCGATTTGGAACGGCTCGGGCGATTGCATCGCGGTTCCTTGTCGCGTTCGGAAGTGGGACTGGGGACGGCCGAGAGCGGGTGGGGCTCGCGGCCGCCGCACGAGAGGGTTTGGCGGCGTCAGATCGCCGAGTGGATCGTGTCCGCGTTGCCGAACGCCGTCACCAACTCCGCGTCCAGTTCGTCAACCTCCCAACTGTTGACCGCGATCTGCGTTCCGCCGCCGCTGAACACGCCGGCCACGACAGAGTACTTCCCACTCTCAAGGCGTTCCTTCAGTAGGACGGCGGTGTTCCCGGAGTTGCGGTACGGGTCCAGCCAACCGCACACGGCGTTCCACGCGAGGGCGATGACCGCCGCCCCTCCGAGGAGGGCCGCGCCGATGGCGAACCATGTGAACGGATCGAAAATGGCAAACAGCACGAGGGTCACGGGTTGTTCTCTCAAGCGAGGATAGGTTTGGAGTTACTGGTAAACGACCATGTCCTTGCCGGCATGGGTTTCTTCGACCTCATCATCGATCTGCGTCGCGCGCAGTGCGCGAGAGAGGAGTACGCGGCCCGACTTCTGGTCGTAAAATCCTTGCACAACTACCAAGCCGGCGGAGGACAAGTCGAGGGGCGGTAGACCATCTAGACGGGTCGTCGGAGGCTTCGCCGGGTCGTGGACCAGGCTGAACGCGATGACGTTGTCCGCCTTGACCTCTTTGTTCTCGACGAACCAGCCGATCAGGTCCGGGAGCGTGACCGTTTCCACCATTGTCGGCGGTTTGGGCGCCGGGCGGAACAACCGTCCCACGACCCTGCCGACGGCGCGGGCGATGCCCATGACGACACCTCGAGGGGGGTTACGGAGTGTGACTACGTGACGATGCAAACGTCATTCGTGCCGAACATCCGCTGGGTCTGCGCGTCGAGTTGATTAGCCCGGTATGGTTGGGCCGTCAGCACCTGTTCCGTTTGCCGGTTGAAGATGCCCGTCACCACGCCGATCTTGCCGCTCGCCTCCGCCTGTCGCACCATCACGGCCACGTTGTTCGGGTTGGAAAGCACCAAGTCGTGGTTGTTGCGGAACCAGCCGACGATGTTGTCCCAGTAAAGGTAGGCGACAACGATGACGGCGGCGACGGTCGCCGCGGCCCCCGCTCCCAAGAGCCAAGGCAGAAGCGCCTTCGCGGCGAACAGCTCAAGTCCTCCGAAGATCATTTCAGAACCTCCGATTCGGTGTGGGCGGCGCAGGAATCGTGTGTACGACACACCATACCTGAATCGCTGTTGGCTATCATCGGTTTCGATTCTACCTGACGAAGATTTTCCGAAGGCACAAAAAAATGCAAAAGTGACCCCTGACTGTCCGGGGAGACTTTCCACCCCCGCGCGAACCGGCGTAACGCCTTCCCACCCCCGGATTGTCCCGCCATGCCCGCACCCGACACCTTCCGCTTCCCGGCCCGCCGCGTGCGGCTGTTCTTCGACCGCGACAAGCGGGAGGCGGAGGAGGTGGCGGCCGCGCTCGCCGCGTTCGCGTCGGACGACCCCGTCGCCATCGCCGTCATCGGCGGCGACGGCACCATGCTGCGGGCCATCCGCCAGCACTGGCGGGACGGCCTGCCGTTCCTCGGCCTGAACACCGGGCACCTCGGCTTCCTGCTGAACGACGCCACCCGCCTCGACTTCTGGGACCGCCCGCTGCGGCGGTACAAGCTGCCGCTGCTGAGCGTGGAGACGGTCGCCGGGGACGGTGCGCGGAAGGAGGAAGTGGCGTTCAATGACTGCTGGGTGGAGCGGGAGTCCGGACAGACGGCGTGGATCGAGGTGAGCGTGAACGGCGTCGCCCGCATGACCCGCGTGGTGGCCGACGGCATGCTGGTGTCCACCGCCGCCGGGTCCACCAGCTACGCCCGCGCGCTCGGGGCCAGCCCGCTGCCGTTCAACGCCGACCTGCTCACGCTGGCCGGGTCGAACGTGCTGAAGCCGGAGTTCTGGCGGCCGGCGGTGCTGCCGCGCGACTCGGTCATCCGCCTCCGGAACCTGGACTCGGCGAAGCGACCGCTGCGAGGCTTCATCGACGGCCTGGCGCAAGGCCCGGTGCTGGAGATGACGGCGCGGGTGAGCGCGACGGCGTCGGTGGAGCTGCTCTTCGCCCCCGAGTACGACCCCGTGGCGAAGTTGGCCGTCACGCAATTCCCGGACGTGTGAAGGTCATGGGAACAGTCGCAATCGGACCCAGAAGTCGCGGGCGACGAGGTGGGTCGGGTCGTTCATCCGCAGGGCCACGACCGTCGCCCGACCGGTCGGCGTCAGTCCGCAAAGTTCGCCACTCTCCTGATCGTAAGCGAAGTGAACGGTCCACCGCTCCGCGCGCGGATTGAAAAGCGGCACGTCGGCCTCCGTCTCCGGATCGGTCGCGGTCAGGTGGTCGGACTTGAACAGGTTGCACGACCGGCAGGCCAGCGCCAGGTTCGCCGACTCATTTCCGCCGCCCGCACTCGTCGGGACGACGTGTTCGACCTCGAACGGGAAGTTGAACACCGCTTCCGGTGCCCGGCAGTATTCGCACCGGTGATCAGCCCGGCGGGCGACGACGGTGTACAGAGGGTTCATGGCGGCATTTGACGAGCGAGCGATGCCGCCCGCTCGCCGGCGGCGCGGAGTTCGGCCGCGATCAGCGATTCGAGTTCGGCCTGTTTCTCGGCGGGAAACTGGGTTCCGCCGTCGCGTGCCGTGCGCCAGCCGTTCATCAACTCGCCCAGCCGCTTTTGTTGCGCGGCCGTGAAATAGGCATCCGGCGTCATCGGCTGAACGACGACGAGCGCCGGTTCCGTGTCGAAGTCCTGCGCCAGCCCGTCGAGCGCCTCGCCGACAGTCGCACCGACCGCGTGGCGCTGGCCGACGGTCGCACGATAGCGGCGGGGTGTGGCGGCCAAGTCGTCGGGTTGGATGGTAATCGTTGGCATGAGGGCATTGTACCGATCCTCGGACGCTGGCATCATCCGCCCCCCCTGGAAACCGCCGGCGGTTTCTCGTTTCATAACCAGAATTCCTCTCCGGCCATTCCCCCGCCGCAGGTTCCCCGTCATGCCGTCCCCCGTCGCGTTCAGCTCCTTCGCCCAGTCGCTCACCGCCGAGACCGCGTTCGACGTTCTCGCCGTCGCCAACAAGCTCAAGGCCGCCGGCAAGGACGTGATCGCCCTGCAAATCGGCGACAGCCCGTTCCCCAGCAGCAGCAGCGCCCTCGCCGCCGGCAAAGCGGCCATTGACGCCGGCATGACCCGCTACTGCCCGTCGCTCGGGCTGCCGGACTTTCGCGCGGCGTGCGCCAAGATGGTGTCCGACGAGTTCGGCGTCCCGGCCACCGCCGCCAACATCGTCGTCGCGCCGGGGGCCAAACCGTTCGAGACGTTCTTCTGCGAACTCTTCCTCGAACCCGGCGATTCGGTGCTGCTGTTCAGCCCGCAGTTCCCGACGTTCGAGCCGAACATCGCTCGGCGGGGGGCGGTGCCGGTATACGCCAACCTGACGTTCGAGAACCAGTTCCGACCGAATCCGGCGGACGTGGCCAAGTTCCTGAGTACCGCCAAGCGGCCGAAGGCGATCTTCCTGAACTCGCCGCACAATCCGACCGGCGGCGTCGCCACGCACGACGACTTGAAGGCGATTGCCGACCTGATCCGCGGCAAGAACATCGCCCTGTTCAGCGACGAACCGTACTGCCACATGGTGTGGGAGGGGCAGCACCGCAGCATCCTCGCCGAGCCGGGGATGATGGACCAGTGCCTCGCCGCGTACACGTTCAGCAAGAGCTACAGCATGAGCGGCTGGCGGCTCGGCTTCGCCGTCGGCGCGCCCGCCGCCGTGGACCTGATCGGCAAGATGATCAACACGTCGGTGTCGTGTACGCCGCCGCTGGTGCAGATGGCCGGCAAGGCGGCGCTGGAGAACGACACGGCCGAGCGGTCGGCAGTCATGGCCAAGTTCCACAAGAAGGTGGAACTGCTGGTGGGCGAGCTGCGCGCCGTGGACGGCGTGACAGTACTGATGCCGAAGGGCACGTTCTACGTGTTCCCGAAGGTGCAGCCGATCTGCGAGCGGCTCGGCATCCGCTCGCACGGGCTGGCCATGTACCTTCTGGAAGGGGCCGACGACAAGAAGGGGGTCGCGTGCTTGGGCGGCGAGTGCTTCGGCGCGGCCGGCCAGGGGTTCCTGCGGTTCAGCACCGCCGAGACCGACGAACGGATGGTCGAAGCGGTGGCGTTCTTGAAAGAGGCGATCACGCGGACGGATCGGGTAAAGACCTACCTCGACGCCCACCCGAAGTACAGCCTGGGGTGAGTGGCAGCCACAGCCGGCGTGATAACAGTATATATGCGTTCCGTTTTTGGTTTTGTCAAGCGAACTGGACGGAATTTCACAAAATAGTGCGATTCGCCTGGATTCGTGGGTGGTAAACCCGACCCGCCGGGGGCCGTGGGTGTCCGGATGAACCGGCGGCGTGAGCTGCCTCTGGGTGGTCGGGAAACCCAGGCGGCTCACGCCGCCGGTTCACCCGTAACACGGCCGGGGACGGTTAGCGACGCGGTTGCGGGGCGGGCGGCATCGCCTCGACCGGCCGCACCGTCACTTCGGCCCACGTCTCGTCTGCCTTCTGGCCGATGCGGACGCGGGTGGTCTCGCCGGCCTTCACCTCGCGGGTGGTGATCGTCCGCACCGTCCGTAGGTTGCGCTCCTTCTCGGGGCCTTCCAGCGTGGTGTTCGCGCCTTCGATCCGAACGCGGATGGCGTCGCCTTTCATCGACAGGACGGCGACCTTCATCTCGACCCCGACCGACACCGGTTCGCCATCGACCTCCATCACCGCCGACCCGCCGGCGCGGATGTGCCCGACGGACCCTTCCTGGACCATGACCTTCGGCTCGGCCAACACCTTCATCGTGCCCGCTGCGCGGCTGCCGAGCGGGTCGCCGGTGCAGATGCGGATGTCGATGACGTACTGGGGAACCGGAACATCCAGTTCGCCGATCTGCTCGATGAACCGGACCACGTCCGCCGCCGTCGCGCTGATGAGCAGGGTGTTCGAGATCGGCTCCGGGGTGATGATGAATTGCTGCCCGGACGCGGACTTCTTGATCGCGGCGGCGACATCCGCCGCTGCCGCATTCCTGAGCTTGTACACCGTGTTTTCGAGGGGCGTCGGGGCGGGCACCTGACCGAGAGTCATGGAGAGCAGAACGACGAACATGAATCGGCCTCCGTTCCGAGGTTGGGTGAACGGACGCCGAGATACCAACGGACAAACGGGGGAACAAGGCGAAGAAGAATGGCCGACCTCGACGCGCGCCCGAAGGACCGGGTATGATGTCGGGAGAAAGAGGGACACCCATGATCGCCGAAGTTCGCGATGCCGTCGTCTACCCGGAGAGCGATGGGAAGCCGATGGCCGACAACACGCTGCAATGGGACTGGATGGTGAAGGTCGTCGGCGAGCTGCGGGCGCAGTTCGCCGGACGGGACGTGTTCGTCGCCGGCGATTTGTTCTGGTACCCGGTGCAGGGGCAGACGAAAACCGTCGCCGCGCCGGACGTTCTGGTCGCGTTCGGCCGGCCGGGCGGGTATCGCGGCAGCTACAAGCAGTGGGAGGAGGGGAACGTCGCCCCGCAGGTGGCCTTCGAGGTGCTGTCGCCGGACAACTCCGACGACGACATGGACGACAAGCTCGCCTTCTACGCGACCCACGGCGTGGAGGAGTACTACGTCATCGACCCGTACGACGGGCTGGTGGTCGGCTACCGGCGGCGGGGCAGCCGGCTGGCGCAGGTGATGAAGATGAACGGCTTCGTCAGCCCGCGGCTGGGGTGCCGGTTCGAGATGACCGGCGACGGGCTGGTGATGTTCAC
>JAYTTN010000666.1:0-15325 GCA_043745295.1 Fimbriiglobus sp.
CCGCGACCGCCAGGGAGTGGCTTATTCGATCCTAACCAAGATGCCACTCCCTGGCGGTCGCGGCTCGCAAGACCGTCACTTGACCGGCGTGGCCGTCACCGTCACCTTCTTGTCCTTCCGCAGCACCACGATCTCGACCGGCACGTCCACCTTCTGCCCGCCCATCACCGCCATGTACCCGGTCATGTTCTTGATCGGCTTGCCGGCGATCTCGACGATCAGGTCGCCCTCTTTGATGCCGGCCTTCTCGGCCGGGCCGCCGGCGGTGACGCCGCCGACCAGCACGCCGCCGTCCTCGCCGTAGTTGTCCGGCATGAACTGGAGCCGCGGCACGTTCGACCGGCTGACGCGCGGGCTGGGGTCGGTCGGGTCGTCGCCGCCGCCCTTGGTGGCAATGTACTTCGGCTTCGGGACGACGGTGGCGAAGTGCGTGGCGTACGCCTGCACGAGGTCGGCGACCTTCTTCAGCCCGTCCACGTTGATCTTGTCCGGCGTGTCGGTCGGCTTGTGGTAGTCCTTGTGCGTGCCGGTGAAGAGGAACAGCACGGGGATCTTCTTCTCGTAGAAGGACGTGTGGTCGGACGGGCCGGACCCGCCGGGCACCTTCAGCAGCTTCAGGTCGAACGCCTTGTTGGTGTCGTCCACCAGCTTGTCCAGCCCCTCGGCGGTGCCGGTGCCGTACACCACCAGCCGGTCCCGCTTGCGGTTGCCGGCGTCCTTGTCCTCGACCGCCACCATGCGGCCGATCATGTCCAGGTTGATCATGAACGCGGTGTCGGCCAGCGGGAACGGCGGGTTCTTGACGTAGTGCTTGGACCCGAACAGCCCCTGCTCCTCGCCGCTGAACGAGACGAACACCAGCCGCCGGCCCTGGCGGTCCTTCACGCCCGCGTAGCGGCGGGCCAGCTCCAGCAGGCCGCTGGTGCCGGAGGCGTTGTCGTCCGCGCCGTAGTGCGGCAGCTTGCCCTGGTCGCCCTTGGCCGCCATGCTGCCGCCCTCGTCGCCGAGGCCGAGGTGGTCGTAGTGCGCGCCGATCACCACCGTCTCGTTCGCCAGCGGCCCGGCCCCCGGCAGCACGCCGATCACGTTCCGCGTCGGGTACTTCGGCCGCTCGACGGTCACTTCGCTGGCGCACGTCACCCCCGTCACGGCGAAGCTGTTCGGCTTCATCTCCTTGTCGATGCCCTCTTCCAGTTTGGCCAGAGTGGCGTCGCCGAGCAGGTCGTTCACCACGTCCCGCTTGACGTGGAACACCGGCCCTTCGAAGAACAGTCCCCGCGTGCGGTCGGCGGTCATCAGCGGGTCGGTCTTGTCGGCGGTGCCGCGGTCGTTCACGAACAGGATGCCGGCGGCTCCCTTCTGGGCGGCGGTCTCCACCTTGGCGTTCAGCGACTGGAGCGGCGACTCGGGGCCGTCGAACCGCCCCTCCTTGGCGTCGGCGCGGGGCATCCGCCGCAGCACGACCACCACCTTGCCCTTCACGTCCACGCCGGCGTAGTCGTCGTACTTCTTGTCCGGCGCGCTGATGCCGTAGCCGACGAACACCAGCCCGGCGGCCACCTTGCCCGGCCCGCTGGCGTCGGTCGGCGCGAACGCCTTGCCGAAGTCGTACTCCACCTTGCCGGTGTCCGTCTTGAACGCCAGCGAGATCGGGTTCACCAGCTTGCCGGTGCCGAACACGGTGAACGGCTGGAAGTACGAGCCGTCGTCGAAGGCCGACTTCAGCCCGGCGTCCTTGAACGCCTTGGCGATGTAGTCGCCGGCCTTGGTCAGCCCCTGGGTCTTCAGCCCGCGGCCCTGGCACTCGTCCCCGGCGAGGTAGTCCAGGTCCTTCTTGATGCGGGTGACGGCGGGGTCGAGTTCGGCGGCCGGCGCGACGGCGGCGAACGCGAGGAGCAAGAGCGCGGAGCGGAACGGCATCGGAGGGACACCTGAACGAGGACGGAGCGGCGGATCGGTGCCCCCATTATTGGCGATTGGCGGGGGCGGGAACAGCGGAGAATTCCGGTGAAGGTGCGGGGGCGGCGGGGACGATAGAACTGGCACACGCGGCGGAGGCCGGGCAACCGGCGTCGGCCGCCTGGGCAGTCGGATCGGCACGGACGCCGCCGGCGGCCACCTCCGCCCCAACCCCCCCTATCCACGGACGGATATCCCATGCGCCGCGCCGCACTCGCCGCCGCGTTCCTCGGGCTGATCGGCACCGGCCTCGGCTGCAAAGCCACCTTCGGCCGCAACGACTGCCAGAACGACCCGAGCTGCCAGCCGTTGCCCGCCTACGCCAACCCGTACCCCGTCGTCGGCCCGGTCCAATCCGGCGCGGTCGTCGGGGCCGGAATGACCGTGACCGCCCCGCCGGTGATGGCCGCCCCCGCCCCGGCCCTGCTCCCCGACGTGCCCGTGCCGGTGAAGGACCCGACCCCGTGATCGGTTTCCCCCGACCGACGCGACCCCGCCGCCTTTCGGAACGGATGCCGACGGGCGGCGGCCGCGCGCGCCGCCAGCCGGCGTCGTAACCTGACAGTACGGATTTGGTCCTTCGGCTCACTTTCGGCGAGGGTCCGCCGTGCCCGGCGAGTTCGACTTTATCCGCTGGATTCGCTCGGTCACGCCGGCTGCCGCCGGGGTGCGCGTCGGCCCCGGCGACGACTGCGCTGTGCTGGATTCGCCCGCCGGCTCGCTGCTGGTGACGACCGACGTGCTGACCGACGGCGTGGACTTCCTCTTGGCCGAGTGCGGCTACCGGGCCGTCGGGCGGAAGGCGATGGCGGTCAACCTGTCCGACATCGCGGCGATGGCCGGCACCCCGCTCGCGGCCGTGGTGGGGGTGGTGTTCCCGCATTGTGGCGAGCCGCGACCGCAAGGGAGTGGTATTCCGAGCGAACTCCACCTCGGCCTCCGCGAGGTCGCCGACGCCTTCGGCTGTCCCATCGTCGGCGGAGACACGAACAGTTGGACCTGCGGGCTAGTGGTGTCGGTCACGGTCCTGGGCACGATGAAGCCGGGGCGGAAGCCGGTGCTGCGAAGTGGCGCGAAGCCGGGGGACCGGGTGTTCGTCACCGGGCCGTGCGGCGGCAGCATCCTCGGCCGGCACCTGAACCCGACGCCCCGGTTACGCGAGGCCGACGCACTCGCAGAGTTCGTCGAACTTCACGCCATGATCGACATCAGCGACGGATTGTCGAAGGACTTGTCGCACATCCTGGAGGAGTCAGGCTGCGGCGCGGTGCTGGTCGCGGAGCGGATTCCCATTCACCCGGACGCGGCGGAGCTGGCAAAGGTGTCGGGGAAAAGCCCGCTGTCCCACGCGCTGGGCGACGGCGAGGACTTCGAACTGATTTTCACCGTCTCGGACGCCGATGCGGCGAAGCTACGCGGCGGTGCGCCGGTGCCGGTGTTCGAGATCGGCGAAATCGTAGCGAGCGGGCTGTGGCTGGAAACGGACGGCGGGCGGGTGCCGCTGGTGCCGACCGGGTGGGCGCACGACGTGAGGTGAGTGGCCTCACCCGACGACCCGCTCGCACCACCGCCACACGGCGACATCGAGGACGAGCAGGAACAACCCGTGCAGCAGAATGGCGGAGCCGAATCCCTTCAGCACGGGCTTGGGCAGCGCCAGCAGCACCGCGCCGGTGACGAGATACGCCACGTCCAGGCCGCCGTTCACTTTCAGCAAGAAGACCAGTTCGGCCGTGGTCGGCGGCTCGGTGACCAGGCCGAACCAGGCGATGCCGCCGTCGATCAGGCCCCACAGTCCGGACATGAACCAGAAGCCCCGCCAGCGGCCGTTCGGCCGGGCGTACAGGCCGACGACGGCGGTGCCGAGGGAAAGCAGTGCCCACAGGAGGAGCGCCGCGCCGAGGAACTGAAAGGGTGTCATGCCGTCATGAATAGACCGGGCCGGCGAGGAAAACCCCGCCGGCCCGCATTGATTGTCCCGCCGCCTCAACCCGCCGTCGGGCGGATGCCGCGGACGTTCTGCAGCACCTGCTGGAGGTCCTCGGAGATGCACACCTCGTCGTCGAGGAAGTCCTTCAGCCAGATGAAGTTCATCCGCTGGGCCATCGCCACCAGAGGCAGCAGATCGCCGAGGCGGATGTGAACCGTCGGCTCCGGCAGCTCGTCGGTGAGGGTGTCGGCGTCGGATTCGGCCAGCGAGTCCTCGTAGCCCCGGTACACTCGCAGTTGCACGGCCATGGGAGATTCCTCCGTGTCGTCCGTCGCCCGACCCCCGCCCCCGGCGAGAGTCCGCATCGTGACATTCTGTCTTCGACCGCCCGAATTGCCCGCCTTGAACGGGAATCCCCAACCGCCCGTCCTTTCACCCGCCCGTCGGTAAGATGAGGCGAAGTTGACGGCCACGGCGCGCCGTCCGGATGCGCTGGGGGACGACATGCCGACGTTCGCGGTTCTCGGGTCGGGCGGGTGGGGCACCGCCGTCGCGATCTGTTTGGCCCGAAAAGCCGACACCGCCGTGCGGCTGTGGAGCGCTCGCACGGACAGCGGCGCGCACTTGAGGGAAACGCGGGAAAACGCCCGCCTGCTGCCCGGCGTCCGCATCCCCGATTCGGTCCTGCTCACCACCGACATCGGCGCGGCGACCGCCGACGCCGACGCCTGGATCGTGGCGATCCCCACGGCGTACCTCCGCGCCACGGCACTCCGCTTTCGCCCCGTCGCCGACCCGCGGGTGCCGCTGCTGAGCCTGACTAAAGGCCTCGAAATCGGCACCTTCCTGCGGCCGACGGAAATCCTCCACGAGACGCTCGGGATGGACCGGCTGGTGGTCGTCAGCGGGCCGAGCCACGCGGAGGAGGTGGCGCGGGGGTTGCCCACGTCGCTGGTGGCGGCCTGCCCGGACCAGGCGCTCGCCGGGTGGGTACAGGGCGCGCTCGGCGGCGACCGGCTGCGGCTGTACACGAACGCCGACCTGATTGGCGTCGAGCTGGCCGGCGCGCTGAAGAACGTCATGGGCATCGCCGCCGGCATCTGCGACGGGCTGAAGTTCGGCGACAACGCCAAGGCCGCGCTGCTGACGCGCGGGCTGGTGGAGATGACGCGGTTCGGGGTGGCGCACGGGGCCGCGCCGGAGACGTTCGCCGGGCTGGCCGGCGTCGGCGACCTGATCACCACCTGCTTCAGCCCGCACGGCCGGAACCGCCGCGTCGGGGAGCGGCTGGCGACGGGCGACACCCTCGCCGACGTGACCGCCGGCCCGAAGGTGGCGGAGGGGGTGTTCACCGCGCGGAGCGTCCACGAGCGGGCCACCCAAGAGGGGGTGGAGGTGCCGATCATGACCGCCGTCTACCGGGTGCTGTACGAGGGGCTGTCGCCGCGCGAGGCGGTGCAAGCGCTGCTCGAACGCCCGCAGAAGGGCGAGGCGTTCGAGTGACGCGGGCACGGCCCGCCGCCGCGCGCTCACGAGTCGCTATTCATACCTTACCCGCAAACCCGACCGATTCCCGGAGCTTCCGCCGTGGCCGACATTCGCGAAACCCAGCTTCTCATCATCGGCGGCGGACCCGGCGGGTACCCGGCCGCGCTGCACGCCGCCGACCACGGGATGCAAGTCACCCTGGTGGACGAAGACCCGAAGCTCGGCGGCGTCTGCCTGAATCGCGGCTGCATCCCCAGCAAGGCCCTGCTCCACGCGGCGAAGGTCATCCACGAGGCGAAGGAAGCCGCCGAGATGGGGCTGACCTTCCCCGCCCCGCAAATCGACCTGGAGAAAATGCGGGCGTTCGTGCAGCAGAAGGTGATCGGCAAGCTGACCAGCGGCATCGCCCAACTGGTGAGGGGCCGCAACGCCACCGCCGTCCGCGGGCATGCCGCGTTTGTGGACGCCAACACCGTCGAAGTGACCGGCGAGACGCCGCAGACGATCCGCTTCCAGAAGTGCGTCATCGCCACCGGCGGGGTGCCGGCCGTGCCGAAGGCGTGGCAACTGAACGACCCGCGCATCATGGACAGCACGGCCGCGCTGCTGCTGCCGGACATCCCGAAGACGCTGCTGGTCATCGGCGGCGGGTACATCGGCCTGGAGATCGGCACCGTGTACGCCGCGCTCGGCAGCAAGGTGACGGTGGTGGAGGCGCTCGACTCGCTGCTCGCGCTGGCCGACCGCGACCTCGTGGCAATCCTCGAAAAGCGGCTCCGGAAGGACTTCGACAAGATTTACCTGGACACGAAGGTGGCCGGGCTGAAGCCGACGCCGGCCGGCATCGTCGTCACCCTGGAAGGCAAGGACGTGCCGGGTGAGCTGACCTTCGACCGCGTGCTGGTGTCGGTCGGCCGGCGGCCGTATACGGCCGGACTGAACCTGGAGAAGGCAGGGCTGACTCTGGACGCGAAGGGGTTCATCCCGGTGGACGGACAGCGGCGGACGGCCGTGCCGCACATCTCGGCCATCGGGGATGTCGCGGGCGAACCTGGCTTGGCGCACAAGGCTACGGCCGAGGCCCGCGTCGCGGTCGAAGCGATCCTGGGCGAACCGGCGGAGTGGAACCCCCGCGCGATCCCGGCCGTCATTTTCACCGACCCGGAGATCGCCTGGGCCGGCATCACCGAGAAGGAAGCGGTCGCCGGGAACGTGCCGCACGAGGTGCTGAAGTTCCCGTGGGCGGCGAGCGGCCGGGCGGTGGCGCTGAACATCACGAACGGGCTGACGAAGATGCTCATCGACCCGGCCACCAAGCGGGTGCTGGGCGTCGGCATCGCCGGCAGCGGAGCCGGGGAGATGATCGCCGAGAGCGTGCTGGCCATCGAGATGGGCGCGGTCGCGCGGGACATCCTGGAGAGCATCCACCCGCACCCGACGCTGAGCGAGACGGTGATGGAGTCGGCGGAACTGGCCTACGGCGGCGCGACCCACTTGGCCCCGCCGAAGAAGGCGGCGAAGTAGGATCGCACCGCCGGTACTCCCACAAACCCGTACCCCCGGCGAGGACGGTGATGTTCCCAGAAGACTCCAGCGACCAAGACGAAGAGCGGGAGGTGTTCTGCCGGCACCTCCTCCTGTGTCGCACGATTTGGTACACCGGCGAACTGGACGACGGCTTTTCGCTGGGCCGGTTGGTGGTTCACCCCCCCCCCGCCCGCAGGAACACCGTTTCCCGTTCGTCTGTTCGGCGCGGCTGTTCCTGTTCGCGCAACTCTTCGGAACCCCCGGCGAATACACCGCGCGGGTGGAGTTGATCCCGATTAGAATGGACGGAGAGGGGGACCAGACCGAGGGAGAGGTCACGCGGTTCGGGCCATGGACGATTCCCCTGATCGGCGAGGAATTCGTGGAGAGTTTCGCCTTCCCGCTGCAACGACTGCCGTTCGACGCCCCTGGAAACTACGAGTTCGGCTCGCCTTCGACGAACTGCCCGAGTGGTGGGCGGCGGAGCGGGTCGCGGTCAAGGAGTAAGCCATGACGCAGAACCCGCCGCGCGTCCTCCGCCGCGAACGCTTCACCCTGCTCGAACCGAGTGGCCCGAATGCGCTGACGGCCGAACAGCAGACGTGGCCGGTGATTCCCCTCGCCGACGAGTCGGTTCGGTTCACGCCGCTGGAATCGAAAGGGCCGACGGCGAAACCGGAATCCCCGCCTCCGGCTGCGGTAGACGCCGCCGACGGACCTTCGCATCAAAGTGGCCGGCGCGGGTGAGATGACCGCCGAGAGCGTGCTGGCCATCGAGATGGGGGCGGTCGCGCGGGACATCCTGGAGAGCATTCACCCGCACCCGACGCTGAGCGAGACGGTGATGGAGTCGGCGGAGCTGGCCTACGGCGGGGCCACCCACCTCGCCCTACCGAAGAAGACGGCGAAGTAGGTCCGTCCCGCCGGGACGGACTGGAACGCGAGGCCGGCTCGGCGAGACGGACCTACTTCTTCCCGATGGTACAGAGCCTGTCCTCGGCGGCGATGTGTAGCGCGCTCGCGTCCCGACCTGCACCGCGAAGATGGCGCTGAACATGGTGAGGCTGCGGCTGATAAAGATGTGAGGGTGATGCAGATTCGGGCGAACCAACCCGGCCCGCAAGGGCCGTGGGTGGTTGTGTCTGCCACCCACGGCCCTTGCGGGCCGGGTCGCCCTTCACTCGATCCGCGTCTCGCAACAGAAACGAATCAACCACTGTTGGTATCACTCGGTCCCGGACGCGGGAGCGCGGGATCGAGGGGGCGTTCTTGAGCTGAGGTCGAAGTTGAGGAACGCGAAGCCGCCCCACACCACCAACCCGCCCCACGCGAGCACGGTAAGCAACTCGGACCTCAGGCCTGGTGGGCGCAGGGCGTTGAAACAAACGACGGCGTTGACCACCCCGACGATCAAGCACCCCACTCCGACGGCGGACGGGATTTCCCACCGTAGGAGAAATCGGACGCCGCCGTAGATCATCAGCCCGACACCCGTGAAGTTCACCATGCTGCACCCCAAGGCGTACTGCGCGTACGGCCGGTCTCCCGGAGCCGCGAGTTGGCTGACGCGGAATATCAGCACCAACGTGCCGAACACGAGGCTGAACGCGGCATACAGGAAATAGACCACGGCCAGAACGATCGCCTTCGCCTTCTCATCTGAGTGGTGCGGATCCTCTTTGATCGGTCGCCGAGCGACTTGGCGAACGCGGCGCGAGCGCAGGTCCTTCTCATCTGAGTGGTGCGGGTCCTCTTTGATCTGCGACGGCAGTTGGTCACGGTCCGGGTTCCCGAACTCGTCGGTAACAGGAACCGTGGTGGTGGGCTGAGGTGGGACAGGCTCGGGAGGCATGGGGCACCTTCTGAGAAACAAGCCGGTGAGGAACGGGACGGACTGTCCAGGCGCGACCTGTCCGGACACAATATCGATCTTGCATCACGAGAGTACTTGGGAGTTCCCGATGACCACCGTCGCCGACCTGAAAGGTAAGACCGTCGCGTTCGCCGCCAGTGGCGGGCTGGACTCCTGCACCGTCACCAAGTGGCTGACCGAGAACGGCGTGACCGTCGTCGCCTTCACCGCCGACATCGGCCAGTCGGACGAACCCGACTTCAACGACGTGGGTCGTCGGATGCGGGCGTGCGGGGCCTCGGACTTCGTGGCGATTCCGCTACACGAGATGATCGCCCAGTCGGGCGTCGAGGTGATCCAGTTCCAGGCGTGCTACGAGGGCGAGTACTGGAACACCACCGGCATCGGCCGGCACGTCATCGTCGCCGGCATGGTGCCCGCCATGAAGAAGCGCGGCATCGACGTATTGGGCCACGGGTCCACCGGGCGCGGCAACGATCAGGTGCGGTTCCAACTCTGCACGAACATGCTCGATCCGGCGATCAGCGTGTACGCCCCGTGGCGAGACCCGGCGTTCCTGGCGAAGTTCCGCGGCAGGGAGGCGATGATCGACTACTGCAACGGCCACGAGTTGCCCATCAAGGCGAGCAAGGACGCGCCGTATTCGACGGACGCGAACCTCCTCGGCCTGACGCACGAGGCCGGCAAGCTCGAACACCTGACCACCCCGCCGTGGTTCGTGACGCCGGGCATGGGCGTGCTGCCGAAGGACGCGCCGGACACCCCCGCCGTGGCGACCGTCCGCTTCGAGGCCGGCCGGCCGGTGGCGCTGAACGGCGAGAAAGGCTCCGCATTCCAACTGCTGGACCAGGCGAACAAGCTGGCCGGCGCGCACGCCGTCGGCATCTGTTCGCACCTCGTGGAAAACCGCTTCGTCGGCATCAAGAGCCGTGGCGTGTACGAAGCGCCGGGCATGGAACTGCTCGGCACCGCGTACCGCTACCTGTTGCAACTGGTGCTGGATCGCCGTAGCCGGGAGCTGTTCGACGCGCTGTCCGGCTTCATGGCGAAGCAGATCTATCAGGGGTACGGGTTCGACCTGGCGTCCCACATGGCCCGCGAGGCGCTGAAGCCGGTGCTGGGGCTGATGACCGGCACCATCGCGCTGACGATGTACAAGGGGAAGGCGTACTTCGAGAGCGCGGCCGACGTGCCGGCGCAGATGTACTCCGAGGCGAACGCCAGCATGGAGGCGATTGGGGCCTTCGACCACGCCGACAGCGAGGGCTTCCTGCGGGTACTGCAAGTGAGCGCCCGCGCGCTGGCCGTGAATGGCCACGTCAGCGCGCCGGCGTGGGCGAAGGGGTAATCCGGTTCGCCGCGAGGCACCGCCGACGCGGTCGGCGGTGCCTCGCGGCGAACCGGTTCGTCCATTTTACAGCGCCTCTTTTCCGCCTCTTTCCGCCCACTTTAGCCAATCTCTACTTCCCCGACATCCGGTCGCGTCGGTCCGCGCGACTGGCGCGGGTGCGCGGGTCGGGAAACACCTTGTCCGCCGCAGACCGCGCCGCGGCCGTGGCCGGGTGAAGTCCCCGTCGCGTAAGCTCCGATCCATGACCTACCGTTTCGCGCGCCGCTCGCCCGGCTCGCGCGGCGGCTGACGTGACCCTTCGAGGACGGCAACACCGTGACCGACACCCCTACCCCGCCGGAGACGACCGTTGCCAACCCCACCGTACCGCCCGCGAACACCGCCACACTCACCGTCGGCTTTCTCACCGTCCTTTCGGACGCCGGCGGCGTCCTCGGCGGGTATCTGGTGACGAACGCCTGGGGCCGGCCGCTGGAGTTCCGCCTCAGCACCGCCGTGCAGCCGAACCGCGTGCAGCAGATTCTGTACGGCACGACGCTCGCCGAGTATTTGCACGCGGACCTGATCGGCAAGACGCTGGTGGACCGCACCAGCGTCGCCCCGCAACTGATCGTCGTGGACACGCTGCCGGCGCTGGCCCTGCGGCACAAGGTCGAGGTGCCGGTGGTGGCGATCCGGCTGGCCGGCCAGGCGGCGGAACAGGACGTGACCGTGATCCACCACGACCGCTGTAGCACCGGCCTGCTTTACCTGTCGAAGTTCGCCGCCGACCGGCCGCGCATCGACGACCTGCTGACCCGCCTGGACGACGCCATCGATTTGGCCGAGCCGTTCGCCCGCATCCGGGACGCCGTCGCGGAAGCCCGCAAGATGGGAGTATCCAGCCGTGCTGCTTGACCTGGAACCGGACACGGACTCCTATCCCCTGTTCGCCGGCGACGAATCGCCGACGACCTCCGTGGCCTCGCTCGGCCTGCTGGACGCGCCCGATGCGTTCTCGCTGCGCCGCTTCGACGCGCCGCTGGCGGCCGGCGTGCGCGAGGCGAAGTTGCTCACGCACGCGCCGTGGGTGCGGCCCCTCGGCGCGCTGGGGATGACCGTGCAAACGGAGGGGTGGAAGTTCCCCAGCCCGCCGCCGGAACTGGACCGCCCGCCCCGACCGCTGTCGCCGAAACCGGCCGCGAAGGACGCCGTCGCCCCGCCGCTGCCCGACCCGAACGCCCCGCCGCCCGACCCGCTGGCGGTGCCGAAGGCCCGCATCCGCACCAAGCCGACCGCCGACACGGTGCTGGTCAAGGACCGCCTGCTGTACCTGCTGCAACCGCCGCTGGACGGCCTGTTCGACGGCCGCCAACTGGAAGTGCCGTTCGAGCCGTTCCCGTATCAACTGGAAGGCATCGCCTTCCTCATGCCCCGCCACTCGGCGCTGCTGGCCGACGAAATGGGTTTGGGGAAGGCGCAGCCGCTCGACGCCAAGGTTCTCACCCCGACCGGGTGGCAGCGGATGGGGGACATCCGCGTTGGCGACGCCGTCGTGAATTCGCAGGGAAGCGTGAGTCACGTCACCGGTGTTTTCCCGCAAGGCGTGAAGGAGGTCTTCCAGGTCGAGTTCTCCGACGGCAGTTCCACGGAGTGCTGCGACGAACACCTCTGGGAGGTGAACACGCCGCTACGGACTTGGCGCGGCAATCCGTCGCGTGTGATGCCGTTGAAGGAGATCCGCAAGCAACTCACCCGGCCGAGTGGGAATCGCCTGCACTTCATCCCGATGGTGAAACCGGTCGAGTTTCCGGCCGCCGATGTCCCGATCGACCCGTACCTCCTCGGCCTCTTGCTCGGCGACGGCTGCGTGGCCGACCACCGCGTCCGTTTCGCGTCGAAGGACGACGAACTCCTCGACGCGGTGCGGGCCGCGCTCCCGGCCGGTCTGCGGGTGCAGCGGGCGGTCGGCTCGAATTGCGACTACCGTCTCTGCGGACGCCACGCGGGGGTAGCGAACCCGCTGATTCGCCAGTTGAAGGCACTGCACTTGTCCGGCACCCGATCCGAATCGAAATTCATCCCGGACTGCTATAAGCTCGCCCCGGTGTCGGTTCGCGTCGCGGTGTTGCAGGGTCTGCTCGACACCGACGGGCACGTTCGGCCGGACAACAACATCGAATACCTCACCGTGTCGGAACGGCTCGCCTTGGACGTGCAGTTCGTCGTCCAATCCCTCGGCGGAATGGCCCGAATCCGCACCAAGAAGACGACCGGCCAACTGGCCTACCGGATGAGTGTCATTCTCCCGCCGGAGGTCTTGCCGTTCCGCCTGACTCGAAAAGCCGAACGGTACCACGCTCGACCGAAATACCCGCCCCGGCGGGCGATCACGGCCGTCACGTCGGCGGGCGAAAAGCCGTGTCAGTGCATCGCCGTGGACTCGCCCGACCACCTGTACGTCACCGACGATTTCGTCCTCACGCACAACACGGCCCAGGCGATCCTCTCGCTCCGCCTCCTCTTCCACCAAGGACTGATCCGGTCGGCGCTGATCGTCTGCCCGAAGCCGCTCGTCCACAACTGGTGCCGCGAACTGAAGCTGTGGGCACCGGACCTGCCGCACGAGGTGTTCCCCTCCGAGGCGGAGCTGCGGCGGACGGTGTGGCAGGTGTCGAACTGCCCGGTGAAGATCGTCAACTACGAGGCGGTCACCCGCGACGCCGACCTGGCCGCCCACCCGAAGACGTACTTCGACGTGGTGGTGATCGACGAGGCGCAGCGGATCAAGAACCGCGACTCGAAGACGGCGCACGCCGTGCGGGGCCTGAACCGCGGCCGCAGTTGGGCGCTGACCGGCACGCCCATCGAGAACCACGCCGACGACCTCATCAACATCTTCGCCTTCGTCGATCCGGGCCGGGTGCCGATCGACACGCCGCCGAAGCGGATCGCGCAGTTGACCTCCGACTGCATCCTGCGGCGGACGAAGGACGACGTGCTGACGGCCGATGGCATGCCGCCGAAGATCATGCGCGACCTGTCGGTGGACCTGACGCCGGCGCAGGCGGAAGCGTATGCCTTGGCGGAGAAGGATGGCGTCGTCCACCTGAACGAACTGGGCGGTACGATCACCGTCCAGCACGTGTTCCAGCTCGTCATGCGGCTGAAGCAGATTTGCAACTTCGACCCGCGCACGGGCGAGAGCGCCAAGCTCGAACAGCTCCTCACCGACATGGAGGAAGTGGCCGACAACGGCCGCAAGGCGATCATCTTCAGCCAGTGGGTGGAGCCGCTGGAGGTGCTGGCGACGGCCCTCGACCGCTTCGGCCCGCTGCAGTACCACGGCCGTATCCCGCAGAAGGACCGCACGCCGGTGCTGGACCGGTTCCGCGACGACCCGGACAAGCACGTGCTGCTGATGAGCTACGGGGCGGGCAGCGTCGGGCTGAACTTGCAGTTCTCGAACTACGTGTTCCTGTTCGACCGGTGGTGGAACCCGGCCGTCGAGGACCAGGCCATCAACCGGGCGCACCGGCTGGGGCAGAAGTACCCGGTGACGGTCACGCGGTTCCTGAGCGAGGGCACCATCGAGGCCCGCATCGCGGTCATCCTGGACGCCAAGCGGAAGGTGTTCAACGACCTGCTGGCGCAGGCCGACAAGCCGGCCAACCTGGGCCTGACCGAGGACGACGTGTTCGGCCTGTTCGACATCCAGGCCCGCCCGAAGCGGACGTAGGGTGAGCCTTTACCCGCGCGGCGTGCCACTGGGTCGCGCACGTGGTAGGATATTCTCTGCACCCACATTGCGGAGGGCGACCATGCTTATAGCTCCTTGCCAGCGCTGCCAGAGTGCCCGCATGGCGTACATCCTCGCGCGGTGTTCGGACATGTGCAGCGTGGACCTCGCCGGCCGTCACTCGCACGGGTACGTTCCCCGCGATCTCGGAATTGGCGGCGGAGACGACGTGCAGCTGAGGTACTGCTTGGACTGCGGCCAACTGCAAGGGCGATTTCCACTGCCGCCGACGAACATCGAAAGCGGCCGTGAGGATTGAACGGTGTCAATCCTCACCGACTTCTTCATCGCCACGGAGGAGGAATTGGTCGCGGCGTTTCCGCTGCGGTATCCCGTTGCGAAGCGACTGAAGTCGCGGAAGACGAAGAACCCTTTCACCGGCGAAGCCGTAACCGTCGAGGAACGGGGTACACGAAACCTTTCCCACCAACAGCCGAAAGGGGTGACGTATCCAAGCAAAGACGAAGGCAAGGCTGTCCGTCGCCTGCCACTCCTACGTTGAAAGGGGTTGATCCCGTCAAACTCGCCTCGCTGTGGTCAATTCTGGGTGGTGGCGGATGGCTGACGCTTGTGGACGAACTGATGCGGCCCGCACTGCTCGCGCCGGGTGATGACTCCGACGGACGACACCGGATGCCTCCGGAATGGGTTGAGACGGTTGCCGGGATCGGGAAGATCGCTCCGGTCGCCAAACTGTGGGCGGCCACCGACGAGTAGAAATTCGACAAGTGGAAACTCGCCGATGCCCGCGAGGTTCTCAAGCCACTGCGCGAATTGGCGAAGCGATGTTCGACCGGGAAACGTCGTGGGGGAACCGCGTTGGCGCGCAACTCCCCTGGGAAACAGGGAGCCGCGCTGTCCCGTTGAACACCCCCTCTCCGGAACGGGGAGGGGGCCGGGGGGTGGGGTCTTCGACCCAAGTTGATCCCGAGACCTACCCCTGACACGGGCCGGTGGGTAGGCTCTCGGCGGTGACCCCACGCTGATACCTACTCCGAAAGCACGCGGTCCCGGACGCAATCGGGGGCGAAAGGTGAAAGTCCCTTCGCGGGAAAAGGTAGAATACGACGTAATCGCGGCCCCACCGCGTCCCACCGATCCGAAGGTGTACCGTCATGGCACAAGATTGGGTCTACGACCGTTCTTACGGCGACAGCGTGGCCGAGGCCCCCGTCAACGTCCGCGCGGTCTTCATCCGCAAGACGTATCTGACTCTCGGGGCGGCGGTGCTGGCCTTCACCGCCCTCACCGCCGCGCTGGTGTCGTCCGGCGCGGCCGAGCAGTTCGTGAAGTCCCTGTTCGTCAGCCGGGGGGCGATCATCGGGCTGATGGTCGCGTTCATCGTCGGCGGCCTGGCGGCCCAGGCGATGGCCCGGTCGCAGTCGTCGCCGGCCCTCCAGTGGGCCGGGCTGATCCTGT
>JAYTTN010000667.1:0-15263 GCA_043745295.1 Fimbriiglobus sp.
CCAGGACGTTCGCCGCCGCCATGGCGGACAAGGCGAGGAAGCGGGGCTGAGTCGCGGTCGCCCACCTGGTAGGAGACCGCTCTCCAAGGAACACCAACAACGACACGCCAACCCTTGTCCACGAGGTGACCGATGAAGTTCCTCCGCTACGCCCTGGTCGTGACCTACCTGCTCGTCGTGTACCTCGCGGTGATCGCCTGCGTCTACCTGTCGTTCGTCGCCCTGCTCGGCTTAGCGGTCGTGATCGCCCTCGACCGGAAGCGAAGGCCGCCGCCGACGAGCGGGGAGTTCGGGACGGCGCGATTCGCGGAGCCGTCGGAACTCCGTCACTTGAGCGGCTCGGGGCTGATCCTGGGCCACGTCCGCAACGACATCCGGCCGTGGCCAGCCGTCCGCGCGCTCTTCGACTTCCAGTGCCGTCGGATCGGGTCGTGAGGGACTTCCTGACCTCCCGCCGGCGGCACCAGCCGTGGCAGTCGGTGCGCCTCCGCGACGCCGTCCACACCGCCGTTTTCGCGCCGACCGGGGCGGGCAAGGGCCAGGGCTTCATCCTGCCGTTCCTCGAAAGCGACGGCGAGTCGGCGGCGGTGATCGATCCGAAGGGGGAGAGCTTCACCCTCACGGCGGGGCGGCGGCGGGAGGCCGGGCACCGCGTCGTCCGCCTCGACCCGTTCGGCGGGTGCGGCCCCGGCGGCGACACCCTCAACCCGCTGGACCTCATCGACCGGGACTCGCCGACCGCCCTGGACCAGTGTCGCGGCCTGGCCGAGGCATTGGTGGTCCGAACCGGCCAAGAGAATGATCCTCATTGGAATGACGCCGCGGAGGCCTGGATCGCCGCCCTGATCGCCTTCGTCGTCGCCTACGCGCCGCAAGCCGACCGCTCGCTCCAGTCGGTCCGCATGCTGCTGACGAACCCGGAGAAGATGCGGGCGGCCATCGGCATCCTGTGCGGGTCGGAGCTGCGGGAGGGGATGCTCGCCCGCCTCGGACACCAGCTCACCCACTACCGGGACAAGGAGTTGGCCTCGACCCTCACGTCCACCAACCGGCACTTGCGGTTCCTCGACACGATCCCGGTCGCGCGCTGCACCCGGACGAGCAGCTTCGACTCCGCCGACCTGGTCCGGTCGCGGATGACGGTGTACCTGACGCTGCCGCCGGAACATTTGCGGACCCAATCCCCGCTCCTGCGGCTCCGGTTGCACGCGCTGCTCCTGGCGTCCGTCCGGGGCGGGATTCGCGACGGGCGACGGGTTCATTACGTCCTCGGCGAAGCGGCGTCACTGGGCCACATGAGCTGCCTGGATGACGCCGTGGACAAGTACCGGGCCTACGGCGTCCGCTTGCAGTTCTACTACCAGAGCCTGGGCCAACTGCGGACGTGCTGGCCCGACGGCCGCGACCTGACCCTGCTGAGCAACACGACCCGGATCTTCACGGGCGCGAACGACAAGGAGACGGCCGAATTCGTGTCCGCCCGCCTCGGCGAGCGCACGCAAGTCGTGGCCGGCGGCGGCACCAGTCGCGGGAGTTCCTGGCAGACCGCGCCCCAAGGCGGGGAAACCCGGAGCGGCAACGCCGGATCGAACGACGGCTGGCAATTGAACGGGCGCAAGCTGTTGCTCCCGGACGAGGTCGTGCGGCTGCACCCGCGAGCCGCGATCTGCTTCCACGGCCACCTGCCCCCGATCGCGACGTGGACGCTGCGGGCCTACGAGCGGCCGAGTTACGACGAACCCCCGCGGATCGGGGTGCGACGGGCCGCGGGCCGGTGCGCGGGCCTCGTCCTGTCGGTGCTGGCCCTGGTCGGAATGTGTACGGTCGGGATGATCCGCGAGGCCGCCTCGAGCCGGGGCGTCCCGCGCTACGCCCCGCCCGCCCGTCCCCCCGTCGAGGCCCGCCGCGATGGTCGCGGCGGGGCCGCTCCGTCCCCCGTTCCCGCGAGGACGACCTCGACGCACTGCCGGTCACGTTCCGGGTAGTGAAGGAGGGACCGGCCGCCACGCCGGCCCCCGCGAAACCCGCCAAGCCCAAACTCAGCCTGCGGCACGTCCGCCTTCCGCCGCCTTAAGGGATTCCCCCGCCGCGAACGCCTGTAGCTTGTCCGCGAGGTAGTCCTTCGATTGGTCGAGGTGCGCGTAGACCTTCGCCGGCATGGCCCCGTTGGAGTGGCCGAGGAGCGCCGAGACGGTCAGGTGGTCCATGCCGCCTTCCAACATCCGCGTCGCCCAGGTGTGCCGGAAGTTCGTCATGCAGTAGCGGCATTTCAACTTTTTCTCCAGCCGCCCGAACCGGCAGCTCGTCGAGTGCATCGTCCACGCCTCGCCGTCCACGTTCCGGAACAGCGGTCCCGTCGGGTGCCGGGCCACCAGCCGCCGCACGATGGCGTCCGCCGCGTCCGTCAGGAAGACGATCCGCCACCGCTTCGTCTTCGCCTCGCCGGGTGGGATCTCGATCCGCTTGCGCTCGGGCCGGTCGTGCCGCTTCTCGATGATCCGCGACTCCTGCGCCCGCGCCGCCGTCTCCCACGAGAACACCAGCAGGTCTCGGAAGGGGTCCACCTCCTTGTAGTGGGCGGGGATCGCCCGGTACTCCTCGGGAGTGATGACCTTCTCGCGGCGCGCCGGGGTCGGCTTCTCGATGTGCCGCACGGGGGACAGTTGGATGTGCCCCTGCTTCTCGGCCCGGCGGAAGCACCGCTGGACGGCGCGGATCGCCCCGTGCCGGTGGCTCGGCCCCCACCCCTTGCGAGTCGGTGCGGCTAACCATCGCTCGACGTGCAGTGGGCGCAAGCGGGACACCGGGAACGCAGCCGGATCGGGCAGCGACTCGATGAAGCTCTGGAGGTGCCCCTCGTACCAGCCGAGGGTTCGCCCCGCCCGCCGCCGCTCCGTCCACGTCAGGAACTCGTCGATCACCGCCGCCACCAGCGGGTCTTCCTCTTCGGCACACGCCAGCGGCGGCGGGGCCGCCATGAGGGCGTGCCAGCGGCGGCGGGCTTCGCTCTCGTCCCGCCCGAGGTTGTGCTGCTTGCCGTTGATCCGGACGTACCGCAGTCCGCGGTCGCCGCGGAAGAACGGTTCCGGCCCCTGACGCTTGCTCGTCGCTTGCCCCCGGCGTGTGAACTCTGACCGGTCAGAGTTCGGGGAACTCTACGCGGCGAAAACGCCTACGATTTAAAGTAGTTTTTACGAAGGGTGTTCGCTTGGAAGGCGGCTGCTCTGTCCAGTTGTGCTACAGGCGCGTGCCGTCAGCTTACCGGCCGAACCCCGCGTCGGGAACGGCGACCGATGTTCGGACACCGGCGGCGGGCGGCGGGTTCGGGCCGAGGCGGTCGTCCAGCCAGCGGCGGAAGTTCAGGCTCACCACGTCGAACGTGGCCCCCGCCACGGCCGTCGGGAAGTACGGGTCCACCCAGCCGTTGGCGGCGGCAATCGGCCACGGCATCGGCGGGATGTCCACCGACTTCAGCAGCACCAGCTTCCGCGCGGCGGTGCGGGACGCCACCACCGCCGCGAGGCTGTCGCTGGTCACGTCCCAGGTGTGCGGCGTCCGGTCGTTGCGGCGGATGAAGTCGAAGCAGTCCACCACGCGGATCGGGTGGCGACTCTGCGGTCGGCCGATGAGCACCTCCAGGAACTGCGCGGCGACGGACAGCGAGCGGATGGCCAGCCAGTGCGCCGCGTCTTCGCCGAGGGCGTGAGCGCGGTCGAGGTCGCGGACCACGTCGGCGAACGGCCCGCCCCCCGGCACCAGCATGACCGGCGCGGATTGCTCGGCCAGCCACTCGCGGAGGCCCGCCCCCAGGCGCGGGTCGTCGTACAAACTGCCGCCCACTTTGACGACGATCACAGCGGCCTCTCTTCGGCGAGCTTCGCCACCGCGTAGGCCGGGGCACACGCCGCCACACTCCCGCCGAGCCGGTCGGTCAGGGAGATGAAGTCGGTGAAGTTCTGGCCGAACGGCTCCAACACCTGGCGCGCGAGGAACTCGCCGGAGCCGCTGACGACGGCCAGCCGCCGCGTGCCGACGGACTCGCCGAGCAGCCCGTTCACCCGGCGGACCATCAGTTCCACCGGCGGGCGGAGCAGGTCGAGTTGCCGCACGCGGACGACATTCGCCAGCCGTTCGGTCTCGGCGGGCGGCGTCATCTCCGGGTCGCCGCAGAGCATCCGACTGATGCGGGCGTGAGCGTGCCGTCGGGTCGCCGGGCGGTTGTCGGCGGTGTCGGTGTCCGCTACATTCTCGGCGGTGTGACCGGAAAGCAAGTAGGCGTCCTGCGTGGTGGCGAAGAACTCGGCCGCGTGAACCCCGGCCGGCAGCAGCGCGCACAGCGGCGTCCGCTTCACCCCGGTGTAGATCAACTCGCCTTCACTTAGCCGCTCCGGGTCGGTCTTGCCCCGCGCCCACGGTTGGCCGTCGAGGATGGGAATGATGTCGGTGGTGGTGCTGCCGATGTCGAGGAGGAGCGTCGTGCCGCGCGGGTTGTACCCGCCGACGAAGGTGGCCAGCGCGTGCCAGTTGGCCGACGCCACGCCCAGCCACTCGGCGCGTGCCTCCTCGGAGTTCCGGAACCGGCCGGCCGTGCTCCAGAACCGCACCGGCCAGCTCCGCGATACGTTCAACACCGCCGACACGATGGCGCTCACGCCGGCTCGTTTCGTCTCGAAGCAGTCGCACAGTTCGCCCGTCATGGTGACGGCGAACTCCTCGGCGTCCGGGAATTGCGCCGCCAACTCGCCGAGCGCGGCGGGCAACTTCTCCGGGTGCTTCCACAGGGCGAACGGCACCGACACGGCCCGCCCGTCCGGGGTCGCCGCCTTCAGGTTCGCCCCGCCGATGTCCAGGCCGAGGACGGTACTCATGATGGGATGGTCGCCTCCCCGTCGCGCGTCCGCTTGCCCGTGCGAGTCCGCCGGGTCGGCCCGACGACGGCCCGCCGCATCGCGGGGAACCAGTCCTCGGTGATCCAGGCCGTGTCGTCGAACGGCATCACGCGGCGGGTCTTCCAGCCGGCGGTGCTGAGAGTGTCCGTCATGGCATCCGCTGCCGGCCCGTTGCTGGTGTGGATGACGACGGGGCACACCGGCTCGTGCGCGGCCAGGAAGTCGGCCACTTGGCGGCCCTCGCCCACGTCGATCAACCGGCCGTCGGCCCCCGGCTTCGGGTCGAGGTCGTTGTCGAGCGAGATCACGATCGTCTCGGCGAGGTGGGCTGGCAGGAAGGCGATCATCGCCGCCGGTTCGTCGAAGAAGTGGGCGTCGAAGGTGTAGAACCGGTCGGCGAGGCAGCTCCGCATGGCCGCGAGCCGCGCGGCGTTGCCTTCCAGGATCACGATTTTCATCGCCGTCGTCGCACCTCCGGTCGTGTAGGTCGTGGTCGAGTCGGCCGTAGGCCGGGGAGGCCCGACATCATCCTCGTACAGGTGGTCGGCTGTCGGGCCTCATTCCCCTACGGGGAACTCGACCGCGACCTACAACCTCGCCCACCGCTGCCATTGACGACGGTCGCCGTGTCCGGTGCCTCACCTATCCTGACTGGAAACCCACACCGTCCAAGGCGTTCGCCCATGCCCGCCCCGCTGTTGTACGCCGACCGGCTGACGAAGGAATACGGCGGCGTCCGCGCGCTCGACTCGCTCGACCTGAGCATCGCGGCGGGCGAGGTCGTCGGGCTGCTGGGGCCGAACGGGTCGGGCAAGACCACCGCGCTGCGGCTGTTCCTCGGCTTCCTCCGCGCCACCGCCGGCCGCGCGAGCATTGCAGGCCTGGACTGCTGGAGCGATTCCGTGGAGGTCCGCAAGCGGGTGACGTACCTGCCCGGCGAACTGCGGCTGTACGACAGCATGACCGGCCGGCAGATCGTCCACTTCCTCGGCAAACTGCGGGGCGACACGCCCGGCCAGGAGGTCGATGACTTGGCCCGCCGACTGGACGTGGACCCGGACAAGAAGCTGACGCACATGTCGTCCGGCATGAAGCGGAAGATCGCGCTGCTGGCGGTGCTGGTGCCGAAGGTGCCGCTCATCATCCTGGACGAGCCGACGAACACGCTCGACCCGACCATGCGGGACGAGTTCCTGGAGCAGATCAAGCTGGCGAAAGCGGCGGGGAAGGCGATCCTGTTCTCGTCGCACGTCCTGCAAGAGGTGGAGGCGGTGTGCGACCGCGTGGCCATCCTGCGGAAGGGAAAACTCGTTCACCTGCAAGACATGAGCGAACTGCGACAGTCCTATGTGGTGCGATTCGAGGTCGGGGACAACCCACCGAGCTGGGATCCGTACTTGGAGCGGCTGCCTGCCGAGTGCGTGTCGAACGGCCAACTGGAATACGAGTTCCACGAGACCGCGTGGGCCAAAGTGCGCCACTGGCTCGGAACGTATTGCGCGTCCCCCCCGCGCATCGAACCGCTGGGCCTGGGGAAGATCTACCGCTCGTTCCACGCCGCCGGCTGACGGCCACCCGGACGGAACCGAATTGACTCTGTAAGTGACTATGCGTTCCGTTTTTGGTTTTGTCAAATGAAATGGACGGAATTGCACAAAATACTTTTGACCACCCTTGAGTCGTCCGATTTTGTCCGACGTGGCGCACTCCTGGCACGCGGAATGCGTCAGATGGACGACGCCCGCGCGACTCACGCCTCATTCTTGCGGGGCGGCTTTTTTTCAGCCTTCTTCGGAATTGCGGCAATCGCCCGGTCCAGCCAGTCCTGCAACGCCTCGTCGGTGGCGATCCCGGCTGGATCGACGGTGATCCAGCCGGTCATCGATTTCCCTTTCCCCATCGGGTCGAACTCGGCGGTGTGCGGTTCGCGCAGGGCGTCGTCTGCCCCGTCGCGCAACTTGGCGATCAGCGACGTGCGAATGACGCCGGCGAACATGACGCCCGTGCGGAACACCCCGTACCCGCCGAACAGCGGCTTGCCGGTGATGTCGGTCACGTCGGCCAGCGCCGCGAGGATGCGGTCGCGGAGCGCGGTGTCGAAGGCCACGATCCCCTCCCGCCAAGTCGCTATCGGGTCCAGCAAAAAGGGCGGCCGTCACTTCGTCAACTTCTCGATCAGGTACGCGGTGGCGGTGGGCAACTTGGCGTTCGGCTCGGTGGCCGAGTGGAACTCGACCGCGACGCCGGCGTCCTTCAGCTTCTCGGCCAGCTTCACGCCGAGGATTGGCGAGTGGGTCGGGTCCGGGTGGCTCTCGCCCACCTTCGCCCCCTTCACGCCGGTGTAGTACAGGCCGACGGGCGGGTCGTCCTTGGTGACGTGGTTGATGGGCGAATACTCGGCGATCCACTTGGCCAGGGTGTCCCGCTGCTTCTCCACCTCGTCCAGGTTCTTCAGCCCGAAGGCGTGCGCCCCGTAGGTGTAGTTGGGCAGCCACTCGCGCGTCACCTTCGGGTCGAGCGACACCTGCGCGCCGTTCACCGCCGCGCAGTACAAGCGGGTCGATTCGCGCAGCACCGGGTCGTCGCTCTTCGGGTCGGCCATGTCGTCGTGGAACGCCAGCCACAAGGACGAACAGCCGCCGGCCGACCCGCCCGTCGCCCCGATGCGGGTCTTGTCGATGTTCCACGCCTTGGCCTTCGACCGAATGAACTGCAAGGCGCGGGCGGCGTCCTCCAGCGGGGCCTTCACCGGCGGCGTCACCTTCTGCGCGTTCGCCTGGGCCATCAGCCGGTAGTTGATGGACGCCACCGAGATGCCCTTGTCGAGGAACGCCTTCACCCCGCCGTAGTAGCTGCTCTTGTCGCCGTTGTTCCACCCGCCGCCGTGGATGCACAGCACCAGCGGCGTCGGCGCGTCGGCCTTGGCCTGCCAGAAGTCGAGGACGTTCCGCTCGTGCGGCCCGTAGCTCACCTTCTCGGCGGTGATCGGCACGGCCGGCTTGGGCGGGGCCTTCTTCTCGTCCTTCTTCTTCTCGTCCTTCTTCGCGTCGTCCTTCTTCGGGTCCTGCGCCCGGCTCGTGCCCAGCACCACGAGGGCGCTGAGGGCGAACGCCAGGGCGGCGAACGGCGTGCGGCGGCGGATCATCGAGGGTCTCCGGGGCGGAACGGGGAGAGGGAACCGACGAAGGTGTGCTATCCGCCAGCGGCGGTGGTGGCCACCGTCAGGCGGCCGCAACTGCGGCTGCGAGCAGCCGATAGCTCTTGATCTGGTCGAGGTCGATGATCTCGAAGTTGTCGATGTGATCGGTCCGGTAGATGCGGTTCCCCTTTTGGGAAATCATGATGTGCCGCCGCTCGCCGACGGGGAGCGTCCGGCCGTCAGTCAACTCGAGTTCGTACGCGCGGTAGGGTTCGGCCCGGTAGAGGGTCCGCAATTCGTCGGCGGTCATGGGTATACCTCAGTCGAGAATGGACGCACCGGGGAATTCCAGGTCCGTCACGAGCAGCAGGTCGATGACGTGGGCGTTACCGTCGGTCTCCACCATGACCAAACGACCACCGGCTGGGAGGTCGAAGAACTCCGGCGACAGTACCGGGATCGAGCGGCCGCCGGCCAGGTGGATAATGAACGGGCGGAACGGCCGCCGGTTCACCGTGTTCCGCACGAAGTCGGGTGCCATCGCACTTCCTCGGTTTGTCCGTCATGATACCGGTTGTCGGCGTCGGGTGCCACGGGTCACTTGCGGGCGGCGGTGCCGTCGATGTCGGCGTTCGTCATCGGCCAGATGGCGTCCGCCACGTTCCGCCCCAGCGTCAGCCCCGCGACGTGATCGGCCTGGATGTGATACCCGCCCAGCACCCGCGACAGGCCGGCCAGCCCGGCCGTCGCCGAGAACGTCGGCAGTTGCAGGGCCACGGCGCACGTCAGCTTCGGGTCGAACCCCGACTTGCCGTCCTCCATCTGCATGAACTGGCAGGTGACGACGATGCCGAGCATCCGCGTGCCGACGGTGGGCCGCGGGCCGTTCCGCTCGTGTTCGCGGGCCGTCGCCTCCAGCGCCACGTCCAGCCAGTCGGACGCGGCGGACGGCGCGGGCTTCGGCGGGTCGGCGGCGAAGGCGGGGGAAAGGACGAGAAACGCGGCGAACGCCGCGGCGATCCAGGGCGAGGGCATCGGTGTGATCCGCGGGAGAGGGCGGACCGATGAGGGACCGCCCGCCCCCTCATCGGATTTTTACGGATGATAACCCGGCAATACTGGAAATGGAAATCAGTTGTGGACTACGCCCACCGAATCGGGGATATGCCCGGCGATTCTACGCCGTCGTCGCGGTCCACCGCAGGATCGGCTCCTTGGCCGCCTTCACCTCGTCCGGGCGGCTGACGACGTGGGTGTGCGGGGCCGTCCGCACCACCTCCGGGTCTTCGTTCCGAATCTTCAGCAGGCAGTCGGCGAAGGCGTCCAGCGTCTCCTTGCTCTCGGTCTCCGTCGGTTCCATCATCAGCGCTTCCGGCACCACCAGCGGGAAGTACACCGTCGGCGCGTGGTAGCCGAAGTCGAGCAGCCGCTTGGCCACGTCCATCGCCCGCACTTTCTTTTCACGAATGAGGCCACGAGCGCTGGCCACGAACTCGTGCATGCACGGGCCGGGGTGCGGCACCTCGTACCCTTCACTCACGCGGGCGCGGAGGTAGTTAGCGTTCAGCACGGCGTGTTCGGACACCTGCTTCAACCCGTCCGGCCCGAGCGTCCGGATGTAGCAGTAGCCGCGGAAGAGGATGCCGATGGTGCCGAAGAAGCTGCGGACGCGGCCGATGGACTTGGGCATGTCGTGGTCGAGGTAGAAGCGCTCGCCGTTCTTGCGGATGATCGGAGCCGGCAGGTACGGGGCAAGGAAGTCGCGCACCGTGATGGGGCCGCTGCCGGGGCCGCCGCCGCCGTGCGGGCCGGTGAACGTCTTGTGGACGTTGTAATGCTGCATGTCCGCCCCGAAGTCGCCCGGCCGGGTGATGCCGAGGATGGCGTTCATGTTCGCGCCGTCCAGGTACACCAGTGCGCCTTTACTGTGCAGCAGGTCCGTGATCGTCTTGATCTGCGTTTCAAATAAGCCGAGCGTGTTCGGGTTGGTGATCATGAACACGGCGGTGTCGTCGCCGAGCTTCGATTTCAAGTCTTCGAGGTCCACGAGGCCGTTCGACCCGCTCTTGATGGTGACGGTGTCGAAGCCCGCCAGCGCCGCCGATGCGGGGTTGGTGCCGTGCGCCGAGTCCGGCACCAGCACCTTGCGGCGGTGCGTCTCGCCTTTGTCCTTGAAGTACGCCGAGGCGACGAACAGGGCCGTCAGTTCGCCCTGCGCGCCGGCCGCCGGTTGCAGGCTGATCGCCGGCAGGCCGGAGATTTCCTTCAGGTACTCCTGCATGCCGTACAGCAGTTCCAGCATCCCCTGCACGGTGTCGTCGTCTTGCAGCGGGTGCAGGTTGGCGAAGCCGGGGAACCCGGCGATCCGCTCGTGCCGCTTCGGGTTATACTTCATCGTGCAACTGCCCAACGGGTAGAAGTTGGTGTCGATGCACATGTTCCGGGCGGACAGGTTGGTGAAATGGCGGATCAGGTCGATCTCGCCGACTTCGGGCAGCGGCGGCGGGGCGGCGGCGAGGTGCCGCTTCGGGATCAGGCTCTCGACGGGCTTGGCCGGCACGTCGCACGCCGGCAGCCGGTGGCACCGCCGACCGGGGCGGGACATCTCGAAGATCAGTTCGGTCGATTGCGGGTTGTTCATGTAACGCTCAAGGGGTTGCCGGTGCGGATTGAATGGCCGGGACCAGGGTGGCAGACGGCGGGTCGAAACCGATGCCCGTGATCAGCTCGGTGTAGAGGACATCCTGCCGGTCGTCGCGCTGGTACACGTCCACGAATGTCCCGAGCGGCGACACCAGGATGAAGTCGCGTGCGTGGACCGGAATCGCCCGCCCGTCCGCGATGTGCAGCGTGAACGGGCGGAACGGAACGGCGGTGATGTGTTCGCGGATCGTGTCGGCGGTCATCGCGGATCTCCGGAAGGTGGGTCGGGGTATTCTACAGCCGGTGGCACCGCCGACCGGGGCGGGACATTTCGAAGATCAGTTCGGTCGATTGCGGGTTGTTCATAGGGTCGGGGCGCGAGGAAGGAAAAGCGGTGCCAGTTAACCGCGTGCGAAACGGATAGTAAACGGAGAGGCGGGGAGAGTGGCGAGCGGCGAGTCAGTCGCCTATCCCTGTGGGGCTTAACTGCGCATGCGGCGCGGCAACGGTTGAAGCTTGGCAAGGAACTCGCCAATCGACGGAGCAACGAGCCGGCTCGTGCCCTCGTCTACGTCCACGAACCTCACCGCATCGTGTTCTGACGGACGACAAGAGGCGACGAAGAACACCCGGTCATCGAGAGTGGCTGCGAGATAGATAAACTGTGCCTTCAACCCAATCTCGCGCCGCTCGCATTGGGTCCGAAGTACGACTTCGTGATTCTTCTCGTCTTGAACAAAGTGGGGGTCGTCGAGACACACGATCCCGCTGATAGGCATGTCGCCGAACTCGTCGAGAGCTGGGAAGATCAACTCCCCGCCTCGCAAATCACCGAGGTTGTAGTTCATCAACAACGCGCTAAGTTCGGGAGCCAGCGGTATGCCGAGGGAATCAGCGACCGTGCCGAGTTCCGAGAAGGAGGCTGGTGTTCCGGACGTGGAGAGCGCCAGTCGAGGGCAGCACACTCCCACCGGAGGTCGGCTCACCCTCGCCACCCACAGCGGATCGAGGTCGGCGGCCATCGCCCGAAGTTCGGTGGCGTCGCCGGGACGCTTCCCCTCCTTCCACGGCTGCGCCCACTCGACCTCGGCGCGGAGGAACGAGCCGCGCGGGTCGTCGCGGTCGTCCAAGAAGTCGGCGTACACCAGTCGCGGCAGGTCGTGGCCGGGGTTGTCCACGATGGTGCGGAGGAAGGCGTCATCTTCGGTCATGGCGTCACGCGGCGGTGTCGGAGCGGGTGACGGGCTGTTCAACCAGTGGCGCGTCGAAGCTGATCCCCGTCACGAGCGAGTTGTCGAGAACCTCGAAGCTGCCGTTGTACTGGTAGATGTGCAGCGTCTGTCCCATCGGCGAGATCAGGATGAAGTCGCGGCCGACGACCGGCACCCGTCGCCCGTCGGCCACGTTCAGCACGAACGGGCGAAACGGAGTGGCCATCACATACCTGCGGAGTTCGTCGGTTGCCATTCTGACACCTCCCGATTGGGGTTGGGACACTTCCACCTCGGCCAAGTCACCGATGTTGAGAATCGTATGGCTGCCGTCCGGTTGGAAGACGAAAACGTGCGACTGCGACGGCGCGATCCGGACGAGGTCTTGGGCCGACACCTGCAACCGCCGGCCGTCGGCGGTGCGGACGTGGAACGGCGTGAACGGGACGGCCGTGATGTGCGCGCGGAGTTGGTCGGTGGTCATCGCGGGCTTCCTCGCAGGGATGGGGCTTGGTTGCGGGATTGTACACCACCGCGTCCGTCATGGCAGCGGTCCCCCGACGGCGTGGACGAGGATGCCCAGCACCTTCGCCAGCTTCTCCGGCAGCGTGTACTGGGTGCGGTCGATGGTCAGGTCGTCGCCGCGCAGGGTCAGGAATCGCCACAGCGTGCCGGTGGTGACGCACCCGTGGATGACATCGATGTCGTTCTTGGCCCTCTCGTTGAAGATGCGGGCCGCCACCATCTCCGCCCCGCACTGGCCGAGGCCGCCGGCGATGCTATCGTCCTTCGCCTCGACCACCACGGCGACCGGCGCTTTCAGGACGACTTGCACGTCGGAACGGGAGAGGATGAAGTCGCACAGTCCGTTCAGCCCGCGCGCCTTGTCCACGTTGAATTCGGTGCCGGAAAAGAAACCGATGCGGCGGTGGAATCGTTCCCACACCGCCAACAAGACCGGCGCGACGATCAACGCGGACTTGGCCTTCTCGGTGCCGACGAGCGTGGCCAACGGCATGTAGACATCCAGGAGGGCCGCCAGCGCGGGGTCGGGCGGCGAGTCCGACACGGCCGCGTGCAGATCGGCCACGTCGCCGAGGCGGACGCCGACTTTCGATTCCAAATCGGGCAGCGTGAAATCGCTGAACGGCATCGGGTCGCCTCCTCGGTGGTCGCGTCGGGTATGCTTACCTTACTCCCCCCCGCGGCCCAATACGAGGTGTGCCGGCGGTCGCCCGGCGGTGTATCATGGAACGTGTTCTTGGGCGTTCCCCACACCGGAGACTCCCCCGTGCCCCCCGATCAACTCCGCGCCTCGCTGCGTCGGCACCCCTTCGTCCCGTTCCGCGTCGTCACCGCCAGCGGCAACAGCTACCACGTGCCGAGTCCCGAGTGGATGATGGTCACGGACAGGACCACGGCCGTCGGCACGCCGGGCGAGTCCGGGGACGGCGACATCGTGACCCTCATCGACAACTTCAGCATCACCGAACTCGTGCCGGCACCCGCGCCGTAGCCGACCGCCGCGTCGGCATAAGCCCCCCCCTGTCGGCGAGGTGCGTTGCCGTGCCGTTCACCCCGATGGAACTGATGATCTCCGCCGCCGCCCGGCACCTGGCGGACGGCACCACCGTGGCCGTCGGCACCGGCCTGCCGTGCGCCGCCGCCATGCTCGCACAGAAGACGCACGCGCCGAACCTCATCATCTGCTTCGAGGCCGGCGGCATCGCCCCGCTGCTGCCCACCATGCCCGTCAGCGTCGGCGACAGCACCACTTTCCACAAGGCGCTGATGGCCACCAGCATGGCGGACGTGATGCAGTTTTGCCAGCGCGGGATGATCGACGCCACGTTCCTGAGCGGGGCGCAGATCGACCCGTTCGGCAACCTGAACTCGACGTTCCTCGGCGGCACTTACGAGAAGCCGAAGGTGCGACTGCCGGGCAGCGGCGGGGCGAACGACCTGGCGTCGTTCTGCTGGCGGACGTTCATCGTCATGAAGCACGACGCCAAGAAGTTCGTGTCGAAACTCGACTTCCTCACGACGCCGGGGTTCCTGACCGGTCCCGGCGCGCGCGAGGCGGCCGGGCTGCCAGCGAACACCGGCCCGCACCGCGTCATCACCGACTTGGCGATCCTGGACTTCGACGAGGCGACGAAGCGGATGCGGGTGCGGTCGCTGCATCCGGGGCACACCCTGGACGAAGTGACGGCGGCGACCGGATTCGAGTTGCTCGTCCACCCGGAGCTGGCCGAGACGCCGTCCCCGACGGAACGGGAACTGCACCTGCTGCGCACCCAAGTCGATCCCGGCCGGTATCTCCTCGGCCGCGCGGGGTGAGGCTGAGTTCGGGAGGGTCGAGACCCACAGGGATGTTGGACAAGCTCCTGGGGCGGGTGAGCGTGGGTGGGGCGACCCGGTGCCGGACGGAGCGCGCGGCCACGCCGAGGAAGTCGGCGATCTCGTCGATCGCGTGACCGTCGGCGTGACGGGCCACCGCCGGCGGCGACGGCGTTCCAACTCGGCGGCGCGTCCGGGACTTCTCATGCCCGCAGCGCGGAACACGACTGACATGACTTACCTGAAGACCAATGGCCGCGACGCGCGAGCGAGGGACCTGCGCGGTTCGGCATTCGCTCGCGCGTCGGGCGAGCAGGTGAGGTGGTCTTCACGCCGGAGGCGTGGCGGAACGTAGCCAGGGGTGAAACCCCTGGAAACCGTAGAGAAATCGGGCGCACCCCGGAGGGGTGCCGGACGGCGAATCGGGGATTCCAGGGGTTCCGCGAGCTGCGCTCGCCCGTCACCCCTGGCTACCGGCAACCACGCCTCCGGCGTGAAGACGGGTGGCGACCGCCTCGCCCGGCGCGAACTGGCGGACGAGTTCGGGTAGCTTGGCCTGCGCCTCGGCGAGCGTGATGGTGGCCATGCGGAACCTCTCATACATGAACCCGTTGGCGGTGTCCCACCCTCGAAGTGGGAGTGACCGACTCCTCTCGGGGGTTCGCCATGATCCGCATCCACCTGCCGCCGGTCAGGTGCAGCGTCTGGTTCGGCCCGCCCGCAGTGCCTTTCGCCCTTCCATGTCCTGCCGCGTCCGCGTGTCCCGATCCGCATCGGCCTCCGTCGAGCAGCGAGCCTTCGATGCGGGCCGGACCGGGACTCGATCCCGCAGGCAAAGCGATCAATTCCGAATCTTCCCGGCCTGCCGAACGACCCAGCTCAGCGGCGGCGGGGCTGCTGAACCTTAAACCCTGGAAAACCCGTCACGCCCCGCCGTCCGCTACAGCGCCTGGTTCGGCCTGCTTGTACAAGCATAGGCTGTGCTTGGGCGGTTGATGCTGTAGAACCCGCTCCTGCCAATCCGCCGGTAAGCCCGTGAGC
>JAYTTN010000668.1:0-1075 GCA_043745295.1 Fimbriiglobus sp.
CAACTCAACGGGCTGATCGGCAGCTACGGCGGCGGTTACCCCGGCGGCGGGAGTTGGCAGTCCCTGCCGTGTGATGCCAGCGGTGTTCTCCTCCCCAGCCCCAACTATGACCAAGACGGCTTCTGCGCCCTGACCGGGACGCAGACCGGCAGTGCCACTACCACCTACCCGCCGTTCATGCGTGCCGCCGCCCAGAATGACCCCGCCGACTACGAGTGGTATCTGACGGCATTCAGCCCCGCCCACGAGATCTACTTCCCCTACGCCGCGGGGCCGGTGCCGGCAGTCGCTTACCCCGGCTTCGACCACAAAGGTATTAACCTCCTCGGCGACTCATGGGCCAGGAACTACGCCACCACCAACTATGGCAACGTCAGCGGCACTTACACTGTCCCCGACGGCTCCGGCGGAGTCGTCTCCGGCCTCATCAACGGCACCGTCAAGACCGCCGAGACCGGCACTGTGACGGCGTACTTCAAATGGTTCTACCTTGACACTGCCTCCCAGCCCGCGACCCCGCCGCTCGGCGATGCCGGACCGCCCGACCGGATGGACGTGGTGCTCCACTCGCGCGTTTCGGCCTGGGCCTCACTGGACTACGGCACCCCGACCTACGGCAACCCGCCGGTGAGGTCGGGCCTTTCCGCCGCCGCCAGCGCGTCTGACGGCCTGGACGACTCGGTCAGCCCGCCGGCCCCGGCCGTGACGCCCACCCAGCCCGTCGCCTTCAGCTCGCAGACGCTCGAGACGCCATTCCTGGTTCACCCGGTCCCCAGCGGCAACGGCGCCGCCGCCGTGTCCGTCACCGGCAGCACCAGCACCAACGTCAGCAACGCTGTCGGGTTCGGCGCGTATGGCCCGTACCCCGGCGCCCCCGGCAGCGGCGGCTACTACCAGGTCACGACTGGCGCCACGTCCGCCGCCGCCAGTTCGTATGTGACGGCGCGCACGCAGGCCGTCACCGCGCTGACAGCCGACAGCACCTTGGAAAGCGCTTATTGGCAGACGCGCAAGCCGCGCTTCTTCAGTGGCACGAACTGCACCGTCACCGGCAGCCTGACCCTGCCGCCCCCCT
>JAYTTN010000669.1:0-1073 GCA_043745295.1 Fimbriiglobus sp.
CTGCAATCGTTCGGCGGCTTGCCCGTGGGCCGGCTCAGCGAGATCTGGCGGCAGACGCACCGAGGCTACAAGGCCGTCGTCGCCGACCTGGCGGCGGGCAAGCAGGCCGAGGCGTTCGACCGCCTCGCCGACCTCGGCTGGTTGCGGCAGGCGGACGGACCGGCGGCGATCGTCGCCGACTACCTGGCCGCCCTCGACACGAAAAGGCCGGGACAACCCGACCGGGATCGGGTACTGATCGTGGCACCGACGCACGCCGAAGGGGACCGGATCACGGCGGCGGTGCGGATGAAACTGAGGGAACGGGGGACGTTGGGGGATGAGCGCGTATGCGAGACGCTTCGGGCGCTGGATTGGACGGACGCTCAGAAGGCGGATGTCCGGCAGTACGACGGCACCGAGGTGCTCCAGTTCCACCGAAATACGGGAACTTTTCGAGCGGGTCAGCGCTTTAGAGTATCTGACTGGCGCGTGGGACAGTCTCTCCCCGACCCGCGACATTTCGGCGTGTACCGCCGCGAGCGGATCGGCCTCGCCGCCGGCGACCGCGTCCGGGTCACCGGGCACGGCCGCGACACGACCGGGCGGCACCGCCTCGACAACGGAAACCAGTACACCGTCGCCGGCATTTCCGGCGAAGGCCACGTGACATTGAACAACGGCTGGACGCTGAACCCCGACTTCGGCCACCTGACGCACGGGTACGTCTCGACCAGCCACGCCAGTCAGGGGAAAACCGTGGACCGCGTGCTGGTGGCGATGGGCGGCGAATCGCGCGGGGCGATGAACGCCGAGCAGGTCTACGTCAGCCTCAGCCGAGGCCGCGAGTCGGCAACGATCTACTCCGACCTGCCCGCCGCCGAGTTGAAAGAAACCATTCGGCGAACCGACCGTCGCGGCAGCGCGACCGAGCTGATGACGCCGAAGCCAAGTCCGTCGCACGCGACCCTGGCCCGGCGTCTGCTCGACCGCATCCGGCGGACCTACGAGGCCGCCCGCGACGGCGTGACAGCCGTCCTCCAGCACCGACCCGAACGCGAGGCGAGCCATGTCCGCTAAGACGCTCGACGACA
>JAYTTN010000670.1:0-4009 GCA_043745295.1 Fimbriiglobus sp.
GAGCAAGGGGCCAACCCTCAAGCGGTTGGCCCCTTGCTCGCGCGGCGGGCTAACATCTACCCACTCGAAGTAACGGAGGCACCGATGATACGCGACGGCATATCACCGCCCTCCCGTAGCTCAGTGGCCAGAGCGTGGGTCTTATAAGCCCGTGGTCGCGGGTTCGATTCCCGCCGGGAGGACTGGCCGTGGACATCGTCTACATGCTTCTCGCGATGGCCGGCGTCGGCGCGCTTTTCTTCGGCCTCTACCGCCTACTCGGTCGCACCCCGCGGAATCCCGACGCCACTCACGGCGGCGGCATCTCCGGCGACGCGACTGGCGGTAGCTACGGCCCGGACTGAGCCTTGTCCCGACCCGGCGTCTCACATCGCCGGTTTTCCTGGACAAACGATTTCTGACAATCTTTTCACTTCGATTTGACAAACCCAAAAACGGAACGTATAACTACAGCGTACACTTCCCCGTTCCGGAGTACCGCCGTGAACACCGCACATCAGACGACCGAAGAGGCCGACCGCTTCCGCTGCGAGGTGGAAGTCCCCGACTCGCCGCGCGACTCGGCCGGCCGCAAGCAGTACTGGGAGGACACCGTCGCCGAGGCGGTGGGCGAGCTGCGCCGCCGATTGGCCAGCGGCCACGACGAGACGGCCTTCCAGGCGCTGCAAATGATCCTGGACTTGGAGAAGGCGCGCATCCGGCACAAGGCCCCAGTCGCCGGCACGCAGGTTGGTGGCGGCTACTCCTCTCCGCTGTGGCCGCTGGAGGAGTGCATCCCCGGCGGCCGTCTTGCGAGCCGCGATCGCTCGTGAGCGGCATGTCGTGAACCGCGCCGGACGGACCTAATCCAGCCGCATCCGCCACCACGCCAGCAGTAGGAAACCCAGGCCGAAGGCGGTCAGCACCCCGCACGCCTGCCAGACGACGATCTGGCTGACCGCCGCGCCGTCCGGGTGCAGCACCTGCTCGTAGGCGTCCAGCGCCCAGGCGTGCGGGGTGATGCGGCTGAACTCCTTCATCGCCTCCGGCATCAGGTCGCGCGGCATCAGCGACCCGCTGACGCCAGCCAGCACCAGCACCAGCAGGGTGCCGTACACCGCCACCTGCGTTTCGGTTCGCGCCAGTCCGGCCACCAGCATCGCCATGCCGACCGCCGCCAGACTGGTAGTCAGCACCACCGGCACCAGCAGCCACGGCTCCGCGCCCCAGCTCATGCCGAACACCAGCTTCCCGGCGAGCAGCAGGAACACCCCCTGGAAGACCGACACGACGAGGCACGGGATCAACTTGCCGAGGAGGATTTGCCCCCGGCTGATGGGCGCGGCGCGGAGGCGGGTCATCGTGCCGTGTCGCCGCTCGGCGACGAACAGCCACCCCACCGTCAGCACCAGGAAGAACGCGAACGTGACGGTGTAGCTCGGCACCAGCACCTGATACCGGCGGCTGCCGCGACCGATGCCGGGGTCGTCCGGCGCGTACGCGGTGCGGTTCTCGTCCACGCGGTCGGTCTTCTTGTCCTTGGTCAGGTCGGACCACGTCAGGGCGGTGAAGTTGAAATCGGCGAAGAAGCGGGCGATCCCCTTCTTGATGTAGCCACCCATCGCCGACCGGCCGATCGCCGTCCGGAACACCTCCGGCAGCAGCGCCGCCGGGATGATCTCGAAGAACTTGGCCATGAACTTGTCGCCGCCGATCAGGTCGAACGCCTGACCGATCATCCACGGGATGACGACGCGCATCAGGCTGACTTGCGTCACCTGGTTGGCCACCGCCACGCCGATCGGCTGGAACTTGCCGTCCAGCACCGTCACCCCGACGGCGTCGGTGCGGATGCCGTACTTGTTCAGCGGGTTGATGGGGTCGGCCACGAAGTCGCCGCCGACGAACGAACACCGCTCCACCCGCCGGCTGAAGTCCGGGCCGAACACGATGACCGCCGCCCGCTGGCCGCGGTCCACCAGCCGCTGCCCCTCGGCCCGCGTCGGCACCACCTCGATGCGGACCTTGCCGGTGTCGGCCAGGTCGTCCAGCACCACCTCCGTCCAGCGGCCGTTCGGCGGGAACGCGCGGCCCGGCTTGGCCGGCAGCCCCTCGTCCTCGACGACGACGGAGATGCGCAGGCTGTTGTCCGCCTTGCGGCCGAACGCCTCGCCCAGCGACAGCCCCAGCACGAGGATGAGGGCCACCGGCATGAGTAGGAGAATGACCGCCGACCGGGAGTCGCGGAGGAGCAGCCGCAAATCCTTCAGGGCGAGCGTGACGGACGGCATGACGGTGCCACGGGGGAACGAGAAGAGGCGACCGTGGCAGTGTACGAGGTCGCGCGGCGATCCGGCCGGCCGCGTACAATGACCGCGAGGCTCACGAACGCGAGGTCGCCATGTCCCCGCCACTGTCCGAAGACCGGTTCGTCGGCTGCCTGCTCGGCCTCGCGGTCGGGGACGGGCTGGGGTCGCCGTTCGAGGGGCTGACCGGCACGCTCATCTACGACATGCGGGGACTGCCCGAACAGTTCCTCAACATCCCGTCCGCCGAACCGCTGTATTACACCGACGACACCGAGATGATGATCGGCGTGGCGGAGACGCTAGTCGAATGTGGGGAGATCGACGAGACGGTGCTGATGCGGCGGTTCGCCGCCAACTACCACCCGGAGCGCGGGTACGGTTCCGGATTGCAGAAGATTTTGGACCGCATCCGCGCCGGCGACCCGTGGGAGGAGTTGGCGACCTCGCAGTTCCCCGGCGGGTCACTCGGCAACGGCGCGGCCATGCGGGTGGCCCCGGTCGGGTTGCGGTTCGCCACGGACCTGGACAGAGTCTGGGAGCAGGCCGGCAAGTCGGCGCGGCCGACGCACCGGCACCCGGTCGGCATCGAGGCGGCGCAGCTACTGGCCACAGCCGTCGCCCTCGCGGTTCAGGCGAAGACCGTCGAACGCAAGCCCTTCCTCCGCCGACTGCGATCACTCGCCACGACCGAAGAACTGCGCTGGGCGCTCGACACGGCCCTCGGCTTGCGGAAGTCCGATTCGTACTCGGTCCTCGGCAGCACGTTGCAGGCGCACCGTTCGGTCATCACGTCCATCGCGCTGTTCGCGGCGACCGGCGGCGACTTCGAGGAGACCGTCGGCCGGGCCATCGCTCTCGGCGACGACACGGACACCCTGGCGGCGATGGGCGGCGCGCTCTGCGGGGCGCTGCACGGCGTCGGGTGCCTCCGCGAGGACTGGCTCCACCGCCTGGAAAAGCAGGCGAAAGTGCGAAAGCGAGTCGAATCGCTGGCGAGCCGGCTGTGGGAGCAGGCGTCCCGCGAATGAAGTGGTATCATGACATCATCCCGACCGACGTGAGGCCGACACATGGCGACCGCGCTGCTGGAGCCGCCGACCCGACTGCCCGAATTCTTCGAGGTGGTTCACGGAGACATCATCGAGGTGCCGCCGATGGGATTCTACGCCGTCGAACTCTCGAACCTGTTGTCGGAAGCGCTCGTCCTCTACCTGGCGGCGAACCCTATCGGTCGGGTGCGGGATGAGATGCTGTTCCAAATCCCGCTGCCGAACGACCGCACCCGCAACTGCCGACCGGATGTCGCGGTGATCCTGTACGACCGCTGGCCGAAGAAGAAGCCCCTCTCCCTCGCCGGGAACGCCATCGACGTGGTGCCGAACATCGCCGTCGAGGTCATCAGCCCGACGGACCTCGCCGAAGCGGTGACGAAGAAGGCGATGGATTACCTGGACGGCGGCGTGCAGCTCGTGTGGCAAATCTACCCGGAAGCCCGCATCCTGTTCGCCCACCGGCCCGGCGGCGAGACGCGGCGGGTGCGGGCGGACGAGGACATCACCGCCGACGACATCCTCCCCGGCTTCCGCGCGCGGCTGGCCGACCTGCTGCCCGAAGTCGCGGAAGAGTGAGAAAGCATCTGAAAACCTAATCGAGCGGCGGGAGTCGCCGGAGCATGAGGTGAATCATGGCGGCTCGGATGGCGGCTTCGCTGGTCTCGGTGA
>JAYTTN010000671.1:0-1064 GCA_043745295.1 Fimbriiglobus sp.
AAGGGGATCCTCGGCATCACCGGCGCGGGCGGCTTCAACATCGGCACCGGTGTGCTCGGCTCGAATGTCACGCTCGGCACCGGCGCGAATCTCGAAGTGACGAACACGACGACCGTCGCCAGTGGCGCGTTGTTGCGGGTGAATGGCGGAAGTTTTTCCGGCAGCACAATCACCAACGACGGCACGCTTGATCACCGCGACGGCACGCTCGCTTTCACCGGCACGTTCACGAACAACTCCGCGGGTCGCGTCTTCCTCAGCGGCATCGCCGCGCCCGCGGGCAACATTTCCAACGCGGGCCGCGTCACCCTGCAAAATGGCATCGGGATTCTCGGCGGCGCGGGGACGCTGACCAACACCGGCATCCTCACCGGCGACGGGACCATCGCGCGTCCCGTCACCAACAGCACCGCCGGCATCATCCGCGGCGAGGCGGGAAAGGTACTCAGCTTTGCCGGCAGTTTCGCGGCCAACAACGGCACGCTCTCCCTGCTCGGCGGGATGCTTGAATTCACCAACGGCATCACCAACGCGGTCAGCGGGTTCATCTCCGGCGAAGGATTCCTCGTCACGGGCGGCCTGACCAACAGCGGCACCGCAGCGTTCATTGGCGACACCGGCGTCCTGGGCGACGTGACCAATGCCAGCGGCGGGCGCATCGTCACCAGCGGCGGTGCGGTCACGGTGCTCTATGATGACCTCGTCCATAACGGCGCGGAAATCCGCACCGGCTCCGGCTCGCGCACGGTGATCCTCGGGGCCGCGACCGGCGCGGGGCCCTATACCGGCACGGGTCTCGTGCAGTTCGAAGGCGACCTCCGCCCCGGCAACAGCCCCGCCACCGTGAACTTCGGCGGCGATGTCGCCCTCAGCAGCACCTCGGCGCTGACAATGGAACTCGGCGGCCTCACCAAAGGCACGCAATACGACAGCCTCGCCATCACCGGCTCTCTCTCCGCCGCCGGCACTCTAACGCTCACCCTGGTCAATGGCTTTACCCCGCACGCCGGCGACACGTTTGATTTATTCGACGCCGCGGTCACCACCGGCACCTTCGGCACCCT
>JAYTTN010000672.1:0-3978 GCA_043745295.1 Fimbriiglobus sp.
GAATCCGTCGTCCCGCCGGGACTCGTTGTCATTTCGCAACAGTTCCAGGGGTTTCACCCCTGGCTACCGGCAATGGCACCTCCGGTGCGAAGAGTTATCCCTTCGCCGAGTGGACGCCGTTGAGGGACGGCAGGGTCAGCAGCGGCAGGCGGCCGGCGGTCGCGGTTTCCGTCGGCGGGCCGGAGTCGCAACCGGTGCTGTCCTCGACCTGGTGCAGCTTCCGCCGGCGGGCCATCCGCTCGTTCCCTTCCGGCATCAGCAGCGTCTTGTCGCCTTGCAGCAGGGCGGACACGCCGCGGGTGCGGGTGGTTGCGGCCGCGCTCTGCGGCTTGTCCTCCGCCTGATAGCGGACCACCATCCCCTCGTAGTTGCGGAGGATGACGGCGTCGTCGGACGCGCTGACCAGGTAGTTCGGCAGCAGCGGGATCTTGCCGCCGCCGTGCGGCGCATCGACCACATACGTCGGGATGCCGATGCCGGACGTGTGCCCGCGCAGCCCTTCCATGATCTCCAGCCCCTTCCAGATGCTGGTGCGGAAGTGGCCGGCCCCGGTGACGGGGTCGCAGTGGAACAGGTAGTACGGCCGCACTTTGATCCGCAGCAGGCCGGCGATCAGCGCCCGCATGGTGCCGAGGTCGTCGTTCACGCCCTTCAGCAGCACCGAGTGGTTGTTGATGACCATGCCGTGCCGGAGCAGCGATCGGCACACGCGGGCGGCTTCGGGGGTGACTTCGCGCGGGTGGTTGAAGTGCGTCTGGATGTACACCTTCTCGGCGGACTCCAGCAGCCCCAGCAGCTCCGGGTCGTACAGCCGCTGCGGCAGCGTGACGGGCACGCGGGTGCCGATGCGGATGACGTCGACGTGCTTGATCGCTTTGAGGTGGTCCAGGTAGTACTTCAGCTTCGGCAGCGGCAGCGTCAGCGGGTCGCCGCCGCTCACGATCACGTCCTTGATCTCGGTGTGCTCGCGGATGTACGCGATCATCCGCTCGTCGTCCTTGCTGATGCCCTCCCACCCGCCCCGCGTCAGGGTGGCCCGCTTGCGGGTGCAGTACCGGCAGTACATGGTGCAGTTCGGCGTGGTCAGCATCAGCACCCGGTCGGGGTACCGGTGCGTCAGGCCATTCACCGGCGAGTCCTTGTCCTCCTCCAGCGGGTCGTCCATCTCGAAGCCGGACTCGGCCTCGAGCGGCGACGGCACCGACTGGAGCCGGATCGGGTCGGCCGGATCGGCGGTGTCGATGAGGGAGAAGTAGTACGGCGGGATGGCCATCTTGAAGTCGGCTTCGAGCCGGCCGATGGCTTCCAGTTCGTCCCGCGTGAAGGGGATCAGGTCGCGGAGCTGGCGGACCGAACGGACGGCGTTCGCCTGCTGCCACTTCCAGTCGTCCCACTGGCGAGCGGGGACGTCCTTCCACAGGGGGTGCCGGGGGGAGGCACTCGGAGGTTCGTCGTCGACGCCGGCACCGCGGGCCGGATCGGCCGGACGGGGCGAGTGCGGGTCGAGCGCCTCGGACTGGGGGAACATAAACCGGGTGACCTCGGGGGGTCCGAACCCGACGGGCCGGGCGACGACCGCCGACCTCTCACCGGGGCAGCGCGGGGGTGATGCGAGACAGCACTCGCGCGCCACAAGAGCGAATCGTAACGCACCCCCAACGAAAAACAAGTTGCAACCTGCCCAATACGCGCGATAGTCGCGCCGGACCGGTCGCATCGCCGGTATCACCCGCACCCGTTCGGCGCGCGGGGCACGCCGCGCCGGTCGCACGGGTCGCGTTTCGCCCTGGAAATCCTAGGACGAAACGGACTGACGTGGGCGAGCGACGCGGACGCGCGGCGGCGTGCGAGGGCGACCGCGCGACGCCGGCGCGCGAGAAAAAAAGTCGCGCGCGCGAGGCCGGTGTCGGCGGCGAAGTGAGCGCGGACGAGATGACGCGAAGTGCGTCGCGGTCGAGGATCGCGGCGCGCGGCGGGAAGCGGTCGGCACTTTCGCCCTTGTCCGACAAGGGAAAACGCCACTTCGACGGGATGGCGGTTCGGCGAGGTGCTCTCGCCCCGCAACAGTCACGGCTCCGGGGTCACTTCTTCAAGTACCCCTGCTCGGTCATCCACTCGCCGCACCGCTTCGGCCAGGTGGCGTAGGGCTTGTCGCTCGCCTTCATGCCGTACCCGTGGCCGCCGCTGCTGAACACGTGCAACTCGGCCGACACCTTGTTCGCCTTCAGCGCCTTGGTCAGTTCCACGCTGGCGGCGAACGGCCCGTCGTCGTCGTACGACACCGCCAGGAAGCACGGCGGGGTGTCCTTCGACACCCGGATTTCCGGCTTCAGTTTCTGCCCGTTGTCGGTCAGCCCGCCGGCGTAGATCAGCACGGCGAAGTCCGGCCGACAGCTCAGTTTGTCCGCGCCGTCCACCGGCTCGTAGGCCCGCTTCTCGGCGGTGCTGAACGTCCACGCGGTCAGGTGCCCGCCGGCCGAGAAGCCGAGCATCCCGATCCGCTTGTCGTCGATGCCCCACTCCGTCGCCTTGCTCCGCACGACGCCGACGGCCCGCTGCGCGTCTTGCAGGGCGGACACCGGCGGCTGATCCTTCGGCTGATCCGGCCGGCGCGGGACGCGGTACTTCAGCAGCACGCCGGTGACGCCCATCGAGTTCAGCCAGTCGCACACCATCGACCCCTCGTGTTCGTAGGCGAGGATGTTGTACCCGCCGCCGGGCGCGACGATGACCGCCGCGCCGGTGTCCAGCTCCTTCGTCGGCTTGAAGACGGTGATCGTCGGCTTGCTCACGTTGGCCAGCCGCTTGACCGGCGGCTTCTCGCCCGCCTTGTCCGGCTGGAACGCTTCGTCGGGGATGGCCCCGGCCTTCTCGCCGGGCGCGACGCCCGGCCACAGGGGGACTTCGAGCGGCTTGTCGGCGGCGGTCGCGGGCACCGCCAGCAGGAGGGAGAGGACGAACGCGCGCATGGGAGAGGGTTCCGGAGGTCGCCGAGCGGTGACACCGAGGACGTTGTAGCGACCGGCGGCGGTCGCCAACGCCGGTTCACCCCTTGCCGTACTTCCGTCCCGGACACCCCGGCCGCAGAAGTAGCAGGCGCGAAACTGTCGGGAAAGTCGCTTGCTGGCCGGGATTTTTTTCTTGACAGGCGGGTGGCTGGTCGATTATCTTCCTCCCATCGCTGAAGGGTCGATGCCTTCAGCGATGGTCGCCGACGCACCACCGGAGCCGACACCATGTTCCTGACCCGCTTCCTCGGCCTGTCCTCCAAGTCTTCCCAGGTTGCCCCCCCCTCCCAGCTTCCGCGACGGAAGTCGCGCTTGGGGCTTGAGATGCTGGAAGCCCGCGACGTGCCCACCGCGTTCCACTGGAACCCGCTCGCCAACAGCGACCTCCTCGCCAGCACCGCGACGAACTGGACGACGGCCTCGGCGACCGCATGACTACTGCCCCCGGCGCGGCCGACGACCTGTACTTCACCGGGGTTGCCCTCTCGGCCTGGACCACGCATGGCCAAGGCGGCGCGACCTCCTCGGGTCCGCCCGCCACCTTCCCGCAGGCGAACTGCTACGTCACGTCGAGCAGCGCGACTCAGTCCGTCGTCCGCCAGTACAACGGCGTCCACCTGATGGCCGGGTACGGCGGCGCGGCCGGGTACACCGGCACCGTCGATTTCCAGGTCAGCACCTACGTCGGCACGCTCGAACTGCATAGCGGCAACATCGCCCAGAACGACGCCTTCTACGCCAACGCCGGCGGCGGCCACCTGGCCGACACGGTCCACCTGGACTGGACCGGCGGGAACTTGAACACCAGTTCGACCGCCGGTTGGGTCCACGTCGTCGGAGCAACGGGGATCATCGACCCCGGCGACGGAAACACGGTCGGGCTGGGGAGTCAGTTCCAGGTGAATGGGGGTGCGGATGTGACTCAGCGAGGTGGCACCGTGCAGTTCCTCACGGACATCGGCCTCGACAT
>JAYTTN010000673.1:0-1056 GCA_043745295.1 Fimbriiglobus sp.
ACCGTCGCTCACGCTTCCGGCTCGGACAGATGCCACTCCCTGGCGGTCGCGGCTCGCAAGAGGGACCACCGTCTCCGTCGCCCCGCCCTTGCCGAACGCGATCACGGCGGCCCCGCACGCCTGCGCCTCCACCGGCACGATGCCGAAGTCCTCCTCCGCCGGGAACAGCACCGCCGCGCACCGGCGGTAGTGGTCGCGGATCACCTCGTCCGACTGCCAGCCGAGGAACGTCACCTCCGGCCCGGCCGTCGCCTTCAGTTTCGCCGCTTCCTGCCCGGACCCGATGACGACCAGCTTCCGGCCCAATCGGGTGCAGGCGTCGATGGCCAAGTCGAACCGCTTGTATGGGGCGAGCGCCGACACCACCAGGTAGAAGTCCTCGCGCGGCACGGCGGCAGGCGTGTAGAAGTCGGTGTCCGCCGGCGGGGTGATGACCACGCTGTCGCGGCCGTAACACTCTTGAATGCGGGCCTGGATGGTCTTGCTGATGGCGACGAAGTGCGTCACCCGTTCGGCGGTGCGGCGGTCCCAGTCGCGCAGCCGCTTCAGCACCACGTCCAGCAACTTCGCCTTCAACCCGCCCCGGCCGAAGTACGATTCCCGCATGTGCCAGGCGTACCGCATCGGTGTGAAACAGTAACAGACGTGCGGCACGCCGGCGGGCGGCTGGGCGGCCTTCGCCACGCAGTGGCTGAAGCTCAGCACGAGGTCGGTGTCGGCGGGGATCGGCCACCGCGCGGCCAGCGGCATGAGCGGCAACAGGTAGCGGTAGTAACGCGGCCAGCCGGGCAGCCGGTTGAGGAAGCTGGCGCGGGGCTTCAGCCGCGAAATCGGCGCGGAGACCGACCCCGGTTTGTGAAGGAGCGTGAAGAGCCGGGCGTCCGGCCACCGGCGACAGGCCGGCTCCAGGCACTTCTCGCCGCCCCTCATGCCGGTCAGCCAGTCGTGAACCAGGGCAATTGTGGGGGTGTTGGTGTTCACAGCGGGTATTGGGTATCGGGTACCGGGTCTTGATTCGGGCGAACGGCGCGGCGTCAGCCCGCCGGTGGCAACACA
>JAYTTN010000674.1:0-14954 GCA_043745295.1 Fimbriiglobus sp.
CGTGACCGTGCGGACGGAGGCGACGGGCGACGTGGCGTCGGTGTACACGTCCGGCCCGACGAAGCGGATCAACTGGCTGAAGCGCGTCTTCCTCGGCGCGCGGAGCGGGTTCCACTTCCACTCGCACGCGCACACCCACTTCTCGCCGGTGTACACGCGGTTCGATCACTTTTGGGCGACGCCGGACGGCGCGCGCGAGGGACTGGTGCGGTGGCGCCTGTACCTCTTCTATGTGCCGGTGGACGCCGGAACGACGGACGTGATTTCGTTCATGTACGCGAAGTCGCGGTGGCCGGGCGCGGCGCTCGGGTGGACGTTCATCGGCCCGATCTACATGCGCGAGACGGACATCGAGATCGGACGCGACACCGCGCTGTTGGGCGGCATCGCGGACAAGAGCACGTCGCTGGAGGGGATGAAGCTGAGCCGCTTCGACAAGATTCTGGGGCTGACCCGCGAGGGGATCGACCGCGTGTACCGCGGCGCGCCGGGTTGAAGAACGGCCCGCTGATGACGCCGACTTCGGCATCGTCAGCGGGCCATTCTTCGTCGCCCGATCAATAGCGGTACTGGTCGGCCTTGTAGGGGCCTTCCTTCGGGACGTGGATGTAGGCGGCCTGCTCCGGCGTCAGTTCCGTCAGCATCGCGTTCAACTTCGACAGTTGCAACCGGGCGACGTGCTCGTCCAACTTCTTCGGCAGGACGTACACGCCAATCGGGTACTTGTCGTTGTGCTGCCAGAGTTCGATCTGCGCCAGAGTCTGGTTGGCGAAGGACGAACTCATCACGTACGACGGGTGGCCGGTGCCGCAGCCCAGGTTCACCAGGCGGCCCTTGGCGAGCAGGATGATCCGCTTGCCGTCCGGGAAGATGACGTGATCGACCTGCGGCTTGATCTCCTCCCACTTGTACTTCTCGATCGACGCCACGTCGATCTCGTTGTCGAAGTGGCCGATGTTGCAGACGATGGCCTGGTCCTTCATCTTCGCCATCAGGTCGTGCGTGATGATGTTGTAGTTGCCGGTGGCCGTCACGAAGATGTCGGCCTTGTCGGCGGCGTACTCCATCGTCACGACGCGGTACCCTTCCATCGCGGCCTGGAGCGCGCAGATCGGATCGACCTCCGTCACCCACACTTGGGCGGAGAGGGCGCGGAGGGCTTGGCACGACCCTTTGCCCACGTCGCCGTACCCGGCGACGACGGCGACCTTGCCGGCGATCATCACGTCGGTGGCGCGTTTGATGCCGTCTACCAGCGACTCGCGGCAGCCGTACAGGTTGTCGAATTTGGCCTTGGTGACGGAGTCGTTGACGTTGATGGCGGGGAACTTCAGGTCGCCCCGTTTGTGCATCTGGTACAGGCGGTGGACGCCGGTGGTCGTCTCCTCGGTGACGCCCTTGACGGCGGCGAGGCGCTCGGCGTACCAGCCGGGCTGCGACGCGAGGCGCGCCTTGATGGAGGCGAACAGGATGCGCTCCTCTTCGCTACCGGGCTTGTCGAGGACGGTGATGTCCTTCTCGGCCCTCGCGCCGAGGTGCAGCAGCAGGGTGGCGTCCCCGCCGTCGTCCAGGATCATGTTGGTGAACCCGCCGTCGGCCCACTCGAAGATCTTGTGCGTGTACTCCCAGTACTCGGTCAGGGTCTCGCCCTTGTAGGCGAACACCGGGATGCCGACGGCGGCGATGGCGGCCGCAGCGTGATCCTGGGTGCTGTAGATGTTGCACGAGGCCCAGCGGATCTCTGCCCCGAGGGCCTTGAGCGTCTCGATCAGGACGGCCGTCTGGATCGTCATGTGGAGCGAGCCGGTGACGCGCGCGCCCTTGAGGGGCTGCCGCGCGGCGTACTCTTCGCGGATGGCCATGAGGCCGGGCATCTCGGTTTCGGCGATGGCGATTTCGCGGCGGCCCCAGGGGGCGAGCGCGAGGTCGGCGACGTGGAAGTCGCGGAAGGTGGACAGCTTCGGGGGGATGGCGGACACGTTCAGAGTCTCCTGACTGATGAACGGGCGCCGTTACACGGTAGTAACCCACCTCCGCGAGCCTGACAAGTACGCCTAATGCGTCCCGTTGCAGCGCCCCTCGCGGCGGTGGTGTGGCTTAGGAGTTCAAGGCAATGCCTCGGTGAGCGGTCTATCGTCGATACCGATTTCTAGCCGCGCGGATAACCCGGAGCAAGCTCATTCGGGAATTATCGGCTCTGGCAGGTCCAGCGGATGAGGCCGTTCCCTTTACACGAGCCTTCTGGCATACGGCGCAGACTGGGCAAATCAAGCCGAAGTGCCGGCGGGAGGTTGGGAGGAAGTGGCGAATTCGACCCGCGGGTGCCTTTACCTCTCCAGCCACTTCGGGTCTTCGAGGTCGCGCTCGTAGTCCCGCTGGGTGCCGAAGCCCCACGCGGCGAGCCGCTCGAAGAACGGCGGCAACTCGTCCTCGCGGTCGTATGTTTCGATCCCCCAGATAGCTTCGATGACGTGAGTGAGCCAACAGTGCGGCGGTGGCCATTTGCGGAAGTACGCGACCATCTGCTCCTGGGTGAAGCCTTGCTGGGGCCACCATTCCCACCAGAGTTGTCCATGTGACTCGCCACCACCCATCCGCCAGCAGATGCTGTAGGGGTGTTCGTCATACATGGCCCACGGCGGCGGCACCGCGCCGTGCTTGACGGTCAGCTCATCGATTTCCCCTCGCATCCACAGGTTCACGTCAGGTTCCTCCCACGTCGGAGTAGTTCGGCCATTCACTCGGTCGGCGTACCCACATGTCGCCGTCGTGGTTCGTGATGAGGAATTCGCTCATTTCGAATGTGGTGATCGTCAAATCTACCCCTTCGCCGCGTTCCGGACGGATTCGCTCGTCGAGGAACCGGAGCAATTCGTCGCGCGCCACCAAGTGGAGTCGGTTGTGCCGAGAACTATCTGGTCGCTCGTAGTACACGAGGAATCGTTCGAGTGCGAAGAATGGCGACGTGAGAACTTCCTTGCCCACACGACGGCTGAAGCACATCGCCTCGAACGGCGTGTATCCCGGTCGGGTACGCCTCTCGTCGAGGCGTGCGATCAGTTCGGGCTGTGCGGAGGTGATGTTCTCACCCGGCAGCCAGTTCATGGCCCGATCCTCGTCGGCTCCGGTGCGATCCGTTTCCAACCCTTCCCCGCGCTGCTACGATGCCAGTGCCCGCCGTCGTTCCGCTATTCCCGCCGGGAGTTCGTCATGGTCGCCACTCGCCTGCCAACGACCGCCGACGGGATGGTCGCCGGACTGTCGCCGGAGTTGAAGGGAGACGTGTTCGTCACCCTCCTCCGCGAACTGCTCCGGTTGAACGGCAACTCGGGGCGGATTCCCGTGACCACTCCAGAGGGCGAGTTCCTCGGCTCGTTCGTCCCGGCGGCGGCCGAGAAAGAGCGGTACGAGCGGTTCGTGGCGGAGCTGTCGCCGGCCTCCCGAGACGCGATGACTCGCCCCCTGCCGGACTCGTTCGACCCGGACGACTGCCTGTCCGACGCGGACCTCGACGCGATCAGGTCGGCGGCCCGATCCCAATAATCGCCACCTTCCGACGCCGCTTCCCGAACAGCCAGCCGCTCACGGCTTCCTCCGTGACGGTGTAGCGGACGACCGTGTTCCCGCTGAACCGCCACATCCAGCACGGCGGGTCAGCGTCCGGGACGAAGTGCGCCGCCTCCGGCTGACCGTCGCGCCGGATCAACTCGTCGTGCAACTCGGATTCCAACACCCCGGCCAGTTCGCCACTCCTCCGAAACCACGCTTCGTAGTCGGCACGGATGGCAGCGGACACGCGCACGACCGTTTGCATGGCGGACAACTCCGCTTGTGGTGTGAGAACCGCTGGCCTCACAGGCATCAGTCTACCCCTGACCCGCCGTCTGGAAGAACTGCAAGCACACGCCGGAGGGCAGGATCGCGTGGAACTCGCGGCGGTCCCAGGGCTTCATTTCTAGCGGGCCGACGTTCGCCCTGATCGCACGTTCCCGGCGACGACGGACCTACCCACTCGACCCCACGCGCAACGTTTCCAACTCGTGGAAGAAGACCAGCTCGGCGTCGTTGCTGCGGAGGCCGGCGCGGGCCTCCAAGACTAAGTTGACGCACGCCCCCAGCAGCAGCGCGACGCCGGCGGCCGCCAGGATGGTGGGCACGGCGGGCATGTGCTTGCCGGTCACGGAGTCGATGGCGATCATCAGGCTGGTCGCCGCGAACGTGCTGAAGGCCATGTACAGCAGCGTCACCGCCAGCATGGCGCGGTTGCTCCGCCACTGCAACTTCCGCAGGGAGTCCAGGGCGTGCCGCCGGCGGAACTCCGGGAAGTCGAGGGTGTCGTCGCCGCCGCGCCGCAGGCGGTCGCACAGCTCCACCAGCACGCGGATGCGGTCGATGATCCGCCCCATCCGCGAGGCGGTCGAGATGATGATCGATCCGGTGGCCGTCAGGAACAGGGCCGGGGCGATCATCGCCGCGACGGTGTCGTAGGTAGTCGGGGGCATGGGCGGAGGTCACTCGGCGAACGTGGTCCGCGAGTGGTTGTACCGCGCGGGGCGTCCGCCGACGGGGTCGTCGGCGGATTCTGGCCGGTCGAGTCCGGCCCCGACTCGGCGCGGGCCGGGTTCGCCGCGAATCGATTCGGTCACGGCTGTTTCTTGGCGGCCCCGCCGCCCTTCGTCGCGCCGCCGCCGCCCTTGCCCTTGTCGCCGCCGGCGGGCCGTCCGGTCTTGGACGCGCCGCGGCCGGTCGGGTCGCCCTCCTCGCGGACGCGGACCTTGTCGCCGACGATCGCCTTCGGGTTGAGGACGACCACGTCGCCCTCGGCGACCCCCTCCTTCACCTCGACCATGCGGTCGTTGTACGCGCCCAGTTTGACCGGCCGCGGCTGCGGCTGGCCGGCCCCGTCGAGGACGAACACCTGGCGGCTGCCGCCGGCCTCGGCCCCGCCGACCACCGCCTGGATGGGCACCGCCAGCACTTTCTCGGCGGCCGGGTCCACCTGGATGTTCACCTCGGCGCTCATGTCCGGCTTCAGCCCGGCCACGTCCGAGTCGTCGATGCTGACGATGGTCTGGTACAGCTTCACCTCGGACGACATCCAGTCCTGCTGGGAGGCGACGGCGGCGACGGTGCGGACGCGGCCGGTGAACGTGCGGTCCGGCTTGGCGTCCACGCGGACGGTGGCCGTCTGGCCGGGGGTGGCGACGACGAACTCCCTGTCGTGGAGGGCGTCGCGGACGCCGCCGAGGAGGGCGTCGGTCTGCGTCAGCAGGCGGCTGAAGGCGTGCGTGTTGGCCAGCAGGGCGGCGCGGGTGGCCTCGACCACGCCGGTCGGCCGGCGGTCGTCGCCGCGGATGCGGTCGATCAGCGCCTCGTGGATCTTGACGTTCACCTGCATGTGCCGCAGGTCGGGAATGCGGAGCAGCTTCTGCCCCTCCTTCACCTGCTCGCCGATGGCGATCAGCCCCTGGGCGGAGCTGCCGAAGCGGTTGCCGGTCTCCTTGTAGTACACCACCATGCCGTCCTGCGGGGCGACGATCTTGCAGGCGGCCAGTTGGACCTCGATCTCGCCCATCTTCTCGATCTCCTGGGACAGCACCGAGTCGGCCGTCCTCAGCTCGTCCCGCATCAGGGCCACCTTCGCCTTGCCCGTCTCGTCGGCCGTCTTGTAGCCGGCGCGGGCCACCTCCACCTTGCTGGTCAGGTCGGTCAACTCGCGGGCGCGGGTGAAGTTCTCGTGGGCGAACTTCTCGGCCTGGAGCTTGGCCACGGCGTCCTTCTGGCTGTCGTACTTCGACTGCTCCACCTTCGCCTGGCTGGGGGTCATGTACTTCAGCTTGACCGACCGCTCGGCCCACGCGCTGCGGTCGGCGTAGGCTTGCAGGTCCGACTCGGCCAGCTTGAGCCGGGCGGACACGTCGTCCAGCTTCATCCGGTACTCGCCCCGCTCGACGCGGGTGAAGGCGGCCCCGGCGGCGGCCCCGAACTTGTCCAGCGAGGACTCCCGGCGGATGCCGAGGAACTTCTCCAGGTCCAGTTCGGCCACCTGGAGGGCGGCCCACTTGGCCGCCTTGTCCGAGTCGCTCGCGTCGATCTGGATGTCCAGGTTGAGCCGGGCCGTGTTCCGCGCCGACGTGGCCTTCAGGACGGCGATGTTCTGCGTCTGCTCCTGGTCCTTCAGGGACGAGTCGTCCAGGTCCATCAGCCACTGCCCCTTCCGCACCTCGATGCCGTCGTCGATCACCCGCTTGATGGTGCTGGCGAAGGTGCCCCGCGCGCCGGCCTTCACCTTGCACGCCACGTCCAGGTTGTTGGCCGACTCCAGCGTCCCCCGCTCGACCACCGTGATCGGCAGGAACACCGGCTCGACGCGGTGGGTGAGCAGGTCCGGGCGGGCGGACGGGGCGAACAGGCGGGGGACGAACCAGACGCCGGCGGCGGCGACGGCGGCGACGGCCAGCACGGCGACGGTGGCCAGCACCCACAGGCGGCGACCGGGGGCGGCCTCGGCCTCCACGTCCGCGTCAGCGGACGGGTCGCCAGCGCGGTTCGCGCGTGGGGAGTTGGACGGCCGGCTCGACGTGTCCGACCGGGACGACGGCCCCGGCGGGCGCGGGTGTGGGGACGGCGACGGGGCGGGCGGCTGCCACAGGGGGGACGACACCGACCCCGACCCCGTTGGGGACGGCGACGGGGCGGGCGGTTGGTGCGGGTCGTGCGGCGTCATCGGTCCATACCCCTCGGTCGTCGATGGAGAAGAGTTCGAGGTCGAGGAACAGTTCCATCCGGGCGGTCAGGTACGTCACCCAGGTGGTGTACAGGTCGTTCTGGGCTTGCACCAACTGCTGCTGGGCGGTGAGCAACTGGTTGGTGAGAGCGGCGGCGTTGCCGTCGTTGCCTCGGGCCTGCGGGTCGGGCGGGGCGGTGAACGCGATCCGCGCGTTGTCCACCACAATATAGGCGAGTTCGACCGCCTTCTGCTGCACTTTGTACGTCTGCCCCAGTTGCCGCAGCGCCCGCAGGTCCACCCGCGAGTCGGTGATGACGTTGTCCTCGACCGCCTGCAAGTTCCGCCGCTGCCGCTGGTACGAGATCAGCGCCGCCCGGTAGTTGTTCCGCTCGGCCCGGCGGACGAACGGCGGCTCCAGCCGCAACTTCACCTGGTGCAGGGTTCTCGACCCGCCCAGGCTGAACGGCTTGTCCGCCCCGCCGGGGCTGCCCGCCGTCAGATCGTACTCGACGTCGAACACCCCCTGCAAGGAATTCGCCACCACATTCACCCGCCGCCAGGCGTCCACCACCAGCGCCCGCGCGTTCATCACGTCGTACCGGTTGTTCAGCGCCGCCTCGGCGGTGCGGACGTACGCCTCGTCGAGCGGGGCGGTGAGCAGGTCGGCGTCCCCGACCGGCACCCCCGGCAGGGCCGGCCATTCGCCCCGGATGGCCTCGATCCGCTGCGACCGGGCGACCACCGCCAGCAGCACCCCGGCCTCGAGCGCCGCCCGGAACGCCTGGGTCTGCTCGGCCGCCTGCTTCTCCTTCGGCGACCGCAGCCACGGCTGCCCCTCGTAGTCGCGGAGGGCCTGCTCGAACTGGACGGCGTCCCGCTCGTTCTCCGTCGCCGCGATCTCCCGCTCGGCCGCCTCCGGCTGCGGCTGCCGCTTGCTCTGCCGGTCGGCCCGCTCGTCGAGCAGCTTCTGCCGCTTCGCCTCCAGCGCCCGCACCCGCGCCGTCAACTCGGCCGCCGTCAGTTTCCGCAGCGCCGCCGCGCCCTCCGGGTACGCCTGGGCGAACGCCGTGCCCCGCGCCAGCGGGGACTCGGTCAGCAGCGTCACCCACCGGTCTCGGAATTTCGCGGCCGGCTCCTGCGGGTCGTACTTCGACCCCGCCTTCTCCAGGTCTTCCAGGTCCCGGTACACCCCCTCGAATCGCTGCAACTGGCGGCGGATCGGCTTCAGCGGGCTTTCGTCCAGCTCCAGCGCGAGGGTGGCGGGGACGCCGAGTTGCAGCTTGAAGTTGTCGATGGAGTCCACGTACTCCTGGGTCCGCCGCAGCACCACGGCCCGGCTCTGCACCAGCCGCTGTTCCACCTGCAACACTTGCAGTTCCGGCACCGCGTTCCCTTCCTTCAGGTTCTGGAACAGGCCGAGGTACGATTCGATGGCCTCGACGTTCTTCTTCTCGTTCGCCAGCACCGCCGCCTTCAGCACCGTGGGCAGGTAGCCGACCGAGTTGGCGGTCAGGTTCGCCCCGACGCCCCGGCCCAGGTTGGCGGCCAGCCCCTGCAACCCGTAGGGGTTGTTCGTGTACCCCCCGCCGCCGGCGATGGCGTAGTAGAACAGGTTGCGGAAGCGGGCGTAGCTGCGGAGGGCGTACAGCAGGGTCCGCTCGGCCTGCGTCAGATTCTCGAGGGTGACGGCGAACCCGCCGCCCCGGAGGAACGGCTGCGACAGCGAAAGGGTCAGGTCCGACACCCCGATCGTGGGCTTCCCGTTGCCGACGTTGACGACCACCTGGTTGGCCAGTCTCACCAGCAGTTCGGCCCCGGACGCCAGTTTGCGGCTGAACCCGAACGACGTGGCCGGTGCCCACCGCGTGCCCGGCGCGGCGGTGTCCCGGCCGCCGGCCGACAGGATGAGCTGCTCGGCCGCGAACGCCTGCGCCGAGAAGCCGTACCGCTCCAGGGACACCGGCAGGGCGGCCAGGAACAGGTCCTCGCGGCGGTCCTGGAACTCGCGGCTGTTGAACAGGGCCAGTTCGACCGTCTGCTCAAGCTTCACCCTGTACGCCTTCTCGCCGGTGGCGAACGCCGCCTTGTACTCGGCCTCCTCGCGGGTGTCGGCCTTCGCCGGCACCGGGATGGCCGGGTCGGCCGGCGGCTTCGGCGCGGCGTCCGGGTCGCCCTCGCCCCGGTTACGGGTGTCCCAGGCGGCGATCTGGTGCAGGTAGCCGTCGCCCTCGAACCGGCCGACGCCGCCCTTGCCCGGTTTCTGCGGGTTCGGCGACACCAGCTGCGCGGCGTAGTCGTCCACCGGGAACGGCGGCGCGTCCGGCTTGAACGGGTCGGCGAACCGCGCCCGCTGATCCGGGTAGACGTGCCAGTTCTTCACCTGCCACTGCGGGAAGACGTTCTTCTGCGAGATGATCGCTTCCACGTCCTTGTCGGCCCGCTCGCGGTACTTCTCGCGGGAGCAGCCGGTTGCGGCCACGGCGACCAGCATCAGCACCGGCAGGCGGCGAACGAGAGGGGAAACGGGCATGGCGTGCGTCCGGTGGCCGAAGTCGCGCGGTGCGTCCCGCACAACCGGTATCGGCCGCACAGCTTGCCCAACTTGAAGGAGAAGCCGCCGACCCGACTGGAGGGGTGGGCGTCGCGGAAGTCGGTGGGAAATCTGTGGCTTGCGTCCGGCTCGGTTTTTCGCCCCGCAGGGGCCGGCGACGCCCGTCCGTCCCTTCGGCGGGCGGGGCGAACCCACATGACCCCAGGGCTTCCGCCCTGGGCTGAGAACGACGGCCCCTGCGGGGCGAAAAGAATCACCACCCGCTTCCACCAACACAACTGACGCTCACCCCGACTGGAGGGAATCGCCGTCCCACTCGGCCCGGCCATTTCCCGCGAACGGCTCGCCCGCGGCGGACGGCTGCCGCCGCGAATCGGCGCGCCGCCGGCGATTTTACCCTTGCGGTGCGCGCGCGTGGGCGTCATGCTGGATCTCATCGTCATCTCATCCGTGGTCCGGTTGTGCCGCATCGACGAGCCGATTTCACCCCCTCTTCCCCGACGATTCCGCGGGCGGCCCGTGTTCGGCCCCGCCCGACGTGATACCGTATCCCGCAACCCCAGGAGTGCCGCGTCATGGCCAAGGCCCCGAGCGACTACACGGACATCCTCGTCCGCAAGCAGGTGCTGAGCGGCGAGCAGTTGGAGGAGGCCCGCAGCATCGCCATGAGCCAGGGCGTGAAGGTCCAGGACGCGCTGGCGCGGCTGAACTACGCCAACCCGCTCGAAATCGCCCAGGCGATGGCCGAGTTCCACAACATCCCGTTCATCGACCTGACCGACGTGGAGATCCCGAAGGCGGTCATCGAACTGGTGCCGGAGTCGGTGGCCCGCGAGAACGTGGTCATCCCGCTGGCGCTGGAAGGTAACACCCTCAAGCTGATCGTCGCCGACCCGACCAACTTCGAGGCGTTCCAGAAGCTCCAGTTCATCCTGAACAAGGACATCCAGCCGGTGCTGGCCGTCCAGGAGCAGATCACCGACGCCATCAACCGGAACTACGGCCAGAGCGAAACCGAGTCGATGGACTCCATGCTCGCCGAGTTCACCGGCACGCAGATCGACAGCACCCAGATCGAGAACGCCGGGGCGATCTCCGACGACCCGTCGTCCGACGCGCCGGTGGTGAAGCTCGTCAACCTGATCATTCAAGAGGCGGTGCAACTGCGGGCGTCGGACATCCACGTCGAGCCGTTCGCCGACCGCGTCCGCATCCGCTACCGGATCGACGGCAACCTGATCGAGCGCGACGCCGCCCCCCGCCGACTGCTGTCGTCGTTCCTGGCCCGCCTCAAGGTGATGGGGAACATCGACATCACGGAGAAGCGCCGCCCCCAGGACGGACGGATCAAGACGACCGTGGCCGGGAAACACTACGACATGCGTGTGAGCATGTTGCCGACCGTCCACGGGCAGTCGTGCGTCATGCGGATTCTCGACCGGGGCAACATCACGGTCAACATTCGCGACCTCGGCTTCGCCGAGGACGACTACCTCCGCTTCCAGCAGATCATCAAACGACCCAACGGCATCTTCCTCGTGACCGGGCCGACCGGCTCCGGAAAGACCACCACCCTGTACGCCGCGCTCAACGAACTGAACCGCCCCGACCGCAAGATCATCACCGCCGAAGACCCGGTGGAATATTACCTGCCGGGCATCAACCAAGTCGAGGTCCGGCACAACATCGGCCTGAACTTCGGGCGGATCATCCGGGCCATGCTGCGGCAGGCCCCAAACATCATCCTGGTGGGGGAAATCCGAGACAAGGAGACTGCCGAGATCGCGGTCCAGGCGTCTCTGACCGGACACTTGGTATTCAGTACGCTTCACACTAACGATGCACCCAGCGCGGTGACGCGGCTGACCGACATCGGGGTTCCCCCGTTCCTCATTGCCAGTTCCGTGATCGCCATTATGGCCCAGCGCCTGGTCCGCGTGAACTGCGTGAAGTGCCGCGAGCCGTTCGTCCCGGACCAGGCCAGTCTGGACTCGGCGGGCATCACCCCGGAGCAGGCGGCGAAGGCCACCTTCATGAAGGGGCGCGGGTGCAGCCACTGCCGCCAGTCGGGGTATCGCGGGCGGATCGGCATCTTCGAGATGATGCGGATGTCGTCCCAAATACGGGAACTCACGTTCGCCCAAGCCCCGTCCCAAGAGTTGCGGAAGAAAGCCCGCGCCTCGGGCATGCGCAGCTTGCTGGAAGACGGTATCACCAAAGCACTTAAGGGGAGTACGACGCTGGACGAAGTCCTCAGCACCTGCCACGCGGAACTGATCGTCCGGTCGATTGATGGGGACTAGGCTGCATAGGGCTTTCGCGGCCCTGCTCGGAGTTCAACGATAGGGGTCAGCCGCGCTGTCGGGTGCGGTTAGTCGAGGCGAAGCCGATCGGAATTCCGATAGGGAGGGACCGGATTGGCCTTGCCCGTGCGTCCGGAGAAGATGCGGCGTCGGGACATCGCTGGAAGTGGCGGGGCCTTGACGGTTGAGGTGAATAGCGGGACGCACCGGGTTGGCCCATCGCGGCAACCGAGCGCGCCCCGCGTGGCGTCGCGTGAGTTGTTTTTTTTTGGCGCGGTGGCGGCGGCAGCGAATACTGCGACAGCCGGGGAGCGGGAGACCGCCACCCGTGCGTCCGAGTTCCACCGGTCGGCTCCGACTCGCAATCGGGCCATCCGGATGAGTGTCGCGGTGGCGTCGGTGCCGTTCGGTCGCGTCGGTCCCATTCCTGGGGGATTCCGTGGCTGTTGCAATGGAGAAGTTGCTGTCCACAGTCATCCAACTGAAGGCCAGCGACTTGCACATCAGCGTCGGTCAGCCGCCGGTCGTCCGGCACAACGGCCGCATGCGCAAGCTGGACGCCAAGATTCTGGACACGGACGACACGGCGGCGCTGATGAAGTCGATCACGCCCGACCGCTGCCAGCAGGAGTTGCAGCAGAAGGGGGGGGCCGACTTCGCCATCGAGTACGTGGACGGGTACCGGTTCCGGGTGGCCATTTTCAAGCAGCGGGGCAGCATCGGCATGGTGCTGCGCCGCATCCCGAGTCAGTTCCTGTCGTTCGAGATCCTGCGGATGCCGGAGGCCATCCGGGCGCTGATCGTCCGCCCGCGGGGGCTGCTGCTGGTGACGGGGCCGACGGGGTCCGGCAAGACGACCTCGCTGGCGTCGATGGTGAACTTCATCAACGACAACTACGACCGCCACATCATCACCCTGGAAGACCCGATCGAGTACTTCCACAAGCACAAGAAGTGCACGGTGAACCAGCGGGAGATCGGGACCGACGTGCCGGACTTCAAGGAGGGCATCCGGCGGGCGCTGCGGATGGACCCGGACGTGATCCTGGTCGGCGAGATGCGGGACTTGGAGACGATCCACGCGGCCATCGAGGCGGCCGAAACCGGCCACGTCGTGTTCGGCACCCTGCACACGTCCGGGGCGGCCAGCACCGTCAACCGGATCATCGACGTGTTCCCGAAGGACCAGCAGGACCAGGTGCGGACGCAGCTCTCGACGGCTCTGATGGGGGTGCTGTCGCAGGCCCTCCTGCCGAAGAAGCCGGAAGGGGTGATCGCCGCCTACGAGATGATGGTGGTGACGCCGGCCATCGCCAACCTGATCCGCGAGAACAAGGTGTACCGGATCGACTCGGCCATTCAGACGGGGCGGAAGGAGGGCATGTTCCTGCTCGACGAGTCGCTATTCCGCCTGTGGAAGGACGGGCTGTGCGAGAAGGAAGAGGTGCTGCTGAAGTCGAGCCGGCCGAACGACCTGGCGGCCAAGATCGCCCAGGCCGAGCGCGGCCTGGACGAGGACGGGGAGGAGGACGGCGACGGGGACGAATACGAGGAGGAGGACGAGGACGAGGAGGAGGAGGAAGCGCCGAAGAAGAAACCCTGGAAGGGGAAGTAGCGCGACGGCGTTCGGCGAGCGGGGGGCGTCAGCCCCCTGTTTTCCGGACACGAGCCGCGACCGCCAGGGAGCGCCCCTCGGTCGGCTACATTCAACAGGGGCTGACGCCCCCCGCTCGCCAATACACAAAGGCCTCCTCCGATGTCCGCGATCCCGCCCGCCAACCCGAACGACCCGAAGAAGCCGGTGCCGCCGCCCGCCGGGGCGAAGCCGGTGCCGCCGGCCGGCACCCCCGCGCCGAAACCGCAAGGCACGCCGGTCCCCCCCGCGCAGCAAGGGACGAAACCCCAGGGGACGCCCGCCCCCCAACAGGGCGCGAAGCCGACCCCGCCGGCCGGCACCCCGGCCGCGAAGCCGACGGGCACGCCGCCGCAAGCCGGGGCGAAACCCCCGACCCCGACGGGCACCGGCACGCCGGGCGCGAAGCCGGCCGGGACGCCCGCGCAAGCCGGCGCGAAGCCGCCGGCCAAGACGTTGCCCGCCGGCGGCACCGGGACGCCCGCCAAACCGCCGGTCGCGGGAGCCGGAACCCCGGCCAAGCCGCCGACCCCGACGCCGCAGAAGCCGGCCGCGCCCAAGCCCGCGCCGCAGAAGCCCAAGCACACGCACGTCGATAGCGGCACCCGGCAACTCGGCCAGAAGCTGGTGGATCTCGGCTACCTCGACGACGTGCAACTGGACAGCGTCTACGAGGAGATGCGGCAGAGCGAGCGGAAGCTCGGCGACCTGTGCATCGACCGCGGGCTGCTGAACGACGACCAGCTACTCCAGGCGACGGCCGAAGTCCACGGCATGCGGGTGGCCAGCCTGGAGGACGCCAAGCCGACGCCGGAGTCGATCAAGATCGTCCCGAAGAACATGGCCGAACTGTACAAGATGGTGCCGCTGGCGTTCGACGCGGACACCCTGACGGTGGCCATGTCCGACCCGAACAACTTGCAGGCGCTGGACGACATCCGCAACTTCCTCGGCATCCGCCAGGTGCAGGCGGTGCTGGCCCCGGCGCACGCCGTCGAGGCGCTGATGAAGAAGGCCTACGGCGGCCCCGGCGCGGAGGAGTCGATCAGCACCCTCATCGCCCAGCTGGAGAACGACAAGGAGCTGGGCAAGAAGTCCATCCGCCGCGAGACCAGCATCGACCTCCAGGACTTGCAGGAGGTGGCCAACTCGCAGCCGGTGCGGAAGCTCATCAACATGGTCCTGCTGATGGCCATCCGCGACCACGCCTCGGACGTCCACTTCGAGCCGTTCGAGGACGAGTACAAGATGCGCTACCGGTGCGACGGCGTGCTGTACGAGATGGTGCCGCCGCCGCGCCACCTCGCCACCGCCATCGCTTCGCGTATCAAGGTCATGGCGAACCTCGACATCGCCGACCGCCGCATGCCGCAGGACGGCCGCATCGAGCTGAACGTCGGCGGCAACCCCGTCGATATGCGCGTCAGCGTGCTGCCCACGCTGTTCGGCGAGAGCGTCGTAATTCGAGTCCTGGACCGGACTAACGTCGGCCTGTCGCTCGACCGCATCGGCATGCCGCCGGACCTGCTCGGCCAGTTCCGCGCCATCATCAAGAAGCCTAACGGAATCGTCCTGGTCACCGGGCCGACCGGTTCCGGCAAGACCACCACGCTGTACTCGGCGCTCTCCGAACTCAACGAAATCGATACCAAGATCATCACCACGGAAGACCCGGTCGAGTACGAAATCGACGGCATCATCCAGTGCCCGATCAACCACGAAATCGACGTGACCTTC
>JAYTTN010000675.1:0-14897 GCA_043745295.1 Fimbriiglobus sp.
GGAGTGTTTCGACCCCCAACCGTGATTGCGTCCCGCGCCGACCCGCCGTACCCTCATACCCGATTCACCGAAAGGGATCCCACCATGCCGTCGCTGTTCAAGATCGATAACGCCCATCGCCTGCCGCTGAACCCGGACATCGTGGACAAGGACGGCCGACGCCACTTCCGGACGCGGGAGAGGGGGCGTACCGCCTACTACCCTCTCACGAGTGACGGGAAGAAGTACCTCAAGCCCGGCCCGAAGTGGCACGCGGAAGTCCGTCATGCGGATGGTCGGCGAAAGCGGGTTCCGTTGTCGCCGAATCGGGCTGCCGCCGAGCGGATGCTGGCCGACCTGCTGAGGAAGATCGAGGAGGAGAAGGCCGGCATCCGCACGCCGGAGACGGACACGCGGGCGAAGCCGCTGGCCACCCACCTCGACGACTGGGAGGCATCGCTCCGCGCCAGCCACTGCGGGGACGAATACGTCCGGTGGAAGTTGGGGCGCGTCCGCCGGGTGTTCGACGGGTGCGGGTTCGACTTCCCGCGCGATCTGGCGGCCTCCCCTGTCGAACAGTTCCTCCACACCCTCCGCGAATCCGGCGGGCGGAGCGTTCAAACGAGTAACGACCACCTCCAGGCGGTGAAGCAATTCGCCCGGTGGATGATCGACAACGACCGTCTGCCCAAGAACCCGTTCGCCCGGTTGAAGCCCGGCAACGCGGCCACCGACGAGCGGCACCGACGAGGCGAGTTGACGAACGCCGAGATCGGCAAACTTCTCGCCACCGCCGCGGGCAGTCCCGGCACTTTCCGTGGCCTCACGGGGACGGACCGGGTGGCGATCTTCCGCACCGCGTTGGGCACCGGCTTCCGCGCCGAGGAGTTGTCCCGCGTGACCGCCGAGGGGTGTTCCCTCGCCGGCCCGAACCCGACCATCACGCTTCCCGCGCCGGACACCAAGAACAAGAAACTGGCCGTCCAGCCGATCTCCCGCGACCTCGCCGAGTTCCTGCTTCCATACGTCGCGGGCAAGACGGGACCGCTGTGGCCGGGGACGTGGCCCACCCGCTCCGCCGACATGCTGACGGACGACCTCGCCGCCGCCGGCATCGCCTATACAGTGGTTGGCCCCCAAGGGACCGAACACCGGGACTTTCACGCCCTGCGAAACTGCTTCATCTCCGCCGTCATCCGCAGCGGGGCCGACCTGAAACAGGCCATGACTTTGGCGCGGCACTCGGACCCACGCTTGACCGCCGGCCGATACGCCAGAACGCGGTCGGAAGAATTGACCGCTGTGGTCAACCGGACGCCCAATCTGACCCCCGCTCCGGTTGCGCCGTCAGTAGCACCGTCAGTAGCAGCAGGCGACGACGGACGGCGACAATCGGAGACGGGTGGTGAAGACAGCAGGGACGCGAGGTGCGAAGGGACGGCAGATGGGAACGGAAGAAAACCTTGCGAAGGCAAGGGTTTGAGGGCGGGTGACGACGATCAAGGGCAGTTGAATGCGGAGAGGAAGGGATTCGAACCCTTGGTGCGGAGTTACCCGCACGCCGCTTTAGCAAAGCGGTGCTTTCGACCACTCAGCCACCTCTCCGACAGGCGGAATGTTAGCAGCCGATTCCGCCGACGACAAGGGAACACGGCCGTTTCCGGTCAGCGGCGACCGCCGGAGCCGGCGGTCGTGCGGGCGAGCGCCGCGACGGCCAACAGGCTGGTGCCGGCCGAAAGCACGGCCGCCACGGCCACCAGTGGGGAGGCCGAGCCGCGGAGTTGCGACCACATCACCACCGGCAGCGTTTCCGTCGCCGGGGTGGTCAGGAAGACCGTCACCGGCGCCTCGTTCCACGACAGCACGAACTGGACGACGAACGCGGCGAGGATCGCGGGGCGGAGCAGCGGCAACGTCACGCGGCGGAATACCAGTCGGCGGTTCGCGCCCAGTCCCCTGGCGGCAAGTTCGCACTCGGCGAGCTGCGGGCCGCAGCGGGTGCGAAGCAGGAGGAACGCGACTGGCAATCCCAGCGCGGTGTGGGCGAGGACGACGCCGGCCGTCGTCCCCCAAAGTCCGATGCGGTGGAACAGCGGGAGCAGTCCCAGCCCGAGCGCGACCGGTGGGAGGATCGCCGGCGACAGCATGACGAGTGGAAGCCACCGCGACTTCGACAGGGCGACCGGCATCGCGAGGGTGACGCCGAGCGCGGCGGATGTGACGGCGACGATCAGGCTGTTGCCGGCGGCGGTGGTCCACCGGGGGTCGGCGAAGAAGCGCTCGTACCAGCGGAGCGACCACTCGCCCGTCGGCGGCGTGAGGAACGAGTCCGGCGAGAACGACACCCACGCCGTCACCGCCAACGGGGCAAGGCCGGCGAGAAGAAGCAGCCGGCACGGCGTGCGGAGGGACCGAATCATTCGCGCCCCCGCGTTCGGGTGACGGCGAAGGCGGCGGCGGTGAGCGCGAGCAGCAGTACCCCCTCGGCCGCCGCGACCGGCCAGCGGAGTTCGGCGACGTGGGCGTGAATCTGAGTGCCGAGAGTGGCCTGCGCCGGCCCGGCCAGGAGCAGCGGCCCGACGAACGCCCCCAGCCCCCACGCCAGCGAAAGCTGAAACGCCAAAACGACGCCTGGCGCAACGAGCGGGAGCGTGACCCGGCGGAACGACTGCCATGACGATGCGCCGAGGCCACGAGCGGCGGGGAGCAGGTCGGCGGGAATGGCGCGGAGTCGGAGGAAAATCGCCAGCACCGCGTAGGGGAGGACGAAGGTCACTTCGGCGAGCAAGGCCGTGAGCGTGCCGTGCGGCAGCAGCCGTTGCAGGCCGAAGGCGGCGGTCAGCGCGCCGGCCAGCTTCGGCGCGAGGAGCATTCCCCCGGCGAGCAACTGACATCGCGGTGTCAGCGAATCCAGGAACAGCGCGAGGCCGAGGCCGAGCAGGGTGGACGCGATGGCCACGGCGAGCGCGAAGCCGACGGTGAACGCGACCGGCGCGTGGACGAGCGCGGCGTAGTGATCGAAGGTGACGGTGCCGGGGGCGTAAAAGCCGCGATCCCCGCCCGATTCGTACAGGCTGACGCGGAGCAGGAACACCAGCGGCGCGAGGGCGACCCCGACCGCGAGGGCGACCGCCGGGACTGACGCGAGGCGAATCACGAGATGGGGAACTCCCACACGTCGGCCGGATCGACGCCGAGCGAGATGGCGTCACCGACGGCCGGCAGAGGGCGGGTGCGGGTTCGCCAGCTCAAAAAAAACCCGTCGCCGGTCACGTCGGCCAGCACGTCCGAACCGTGGAAGCGGACGCCGGTGACGCACCCGGACAGCGGACCACCCGGACGCAGACTTTCCGGGCGGATCATCACCCGGCCCTTCTTGCGGAAGAGTTCGCCCGGCAGGACGTTCGCGTCGCCGAGGGTGCGGGCGACCGCCTCCGAGTTCGGCCAGTCGTACACCTCGCGCGGCGGGCCGAACTGGGCGATGCGGCCGTTCAACATCACGCCGAGCAGGTCGGACACGGCGAACGCCTCGTCCTGGTCGTGGGTGACGAGGATCGTCGTCACGCCGGTTTCGCGCTGGACCCGCCGCAGCTCGCCGCGCAGTTCTTCCCGCAGAGCGCGGTCGAGGTTCGCCAGCGGTTCGTCCAGGAGCAGTAGGGCCGGCTCGAACACCAGCGCGCGGGCCAGTGCCACCCGCTGCTGCTGGCCGCCGGACAGCTCGCGCGGGAAGCGGTCTCGCTCCGCAGCCGAGAGCCGCACGCGGTCGAGCACGGCGTCGGTGCGATCTCGCGTTTCCGACTTGGCAACGCCGCGCGCTTCCAGCGGGAACGACACGTTGCCCCGCGCGGTGAGGTGCGGGAACAGGGCGTAGTTCTGGAACACGAAGCCGACGTTGCGGCGCTCCGGCGGGGCGGCGGTCACGTCGCGGCCGTGCAAGTGGATCGCGCCGGAACGGGCCGCGAGGTAGCCGCCGATCAGCTTCAGCAGCGTGGTTTTCCCGCACCCGGACGGGCCGAGCAGCGTCACGAACGCCCCGGCCGGCACTGCCAGCGAGACGGCGCGGAGGACCGGCGCGGCACCGTAGCCGAACGTCACGGCCTCCAGCTCAACCGCGGAGAACGGTGCGGTCCCAGCGGTCGGAGAGGGCGTCCCACTGCTTGGCATACTCGTCGTAGGGGTAATACTTGAGGGTGCGGAACTGGTCGGCGGTGTGCGGGTACAGGCTGGCCCACAGCGGGTCTTCCACGGCCGTCTGCGCGGCGGTGTCGGCGCGGGGGGTGGCCATGCCGTGGCGGGCGAAGCCGAGTTGCACCTCGTGACTGAACAGGACGTTCAAGGCTTCCTCCGCCAGGGACTTCTCCCGCGTGCCGGCCGGGATGGCCCAAAACACCTGCACCATCGCGCGGTCCGTCGGCGGGACGGCGGCCCGGAGATCGGGCTTCTCCTTCAGGGGCACGAGCAAGTCGGCGCTGTGCATGTTTCCGGCCAGGACCGTCCCGCCGTTCACGGCCAGCAGCATGTCCGTCGAAGTCGGCCACCACAGTTTCACCCGCTTCCGCTGTTCGACGGCGAAGCGGAACACGTCGTCGATCTTGTCGCGGATGAGGTCGTGGGCGGTGCCGGGCTTGCCGTTCGCGTCCGCCAGGATCGCGGCGAATGTATACAGGCTCATGTAGAAGCTTTTATACAGGCCGAGCTTGCCGTCGAGGTCGGGCCGGAGCAGGTCGGCCCAGCGAGAGAGCGGTTCGCCGGCGGACTTGTGGTACGCCAGCGTCATCACCGCGTCGGGGTACGGCAGGCCGAGTTTGTCGCGGTAGACCCACGGCTCCAGCGCGGCGGGAACGAGGGACGCCACGTTCGGCACGTTGGCGAACTGGATCTCCGCGAACAGGCCGTCCTTCGCGGCCGGGTAGCCCTGCGTGGCGTCGGCGATCATCAGGTCGAACGGCGGGTCGTTGGCCGGCGCGGTCTTCAGCTTCGGGATGCCGTCCCACCAGCCGGAGTGCAGCGAGACCGTCGCGCGGGTGGCCGCCTCGAACGCCGGGACGAACGCGGCCCGCAGCGCCCCCTCGTGGTTGCCGGCGTAGCAGAAGACGCGCAGCTCTTTGGCTTTCTTGCCGCCGCACCCGGCGACGGCAATTGCGGTGGCGGAGGTACTGAGGAACGCCCGGCGGGTGATGCGATTCATGGCCCATTCTCCAAGTCTCGGAACTCGTTCACCCCGGCCGCGATCCGCAGCGCGGTCGTCAGCCAGCACAGCCCGCCGAACGTCCACGCCAGTACCGGGAAGTCGTCCGGGAACAGGCAGAACAGCACGAAGAACGCCACCGTCTCCGTGCCTTCCATCAACCCGGCGGCATAGAAAAAGGTCTTCTTCCCGGCCCGCTCGGTGCTCAGTTTCCGCTTGCTTGCGACTACCGCGAATGCCAGGAACGAGCCGCCGGTGCCGACGAAGCTGTAGATCAGGAACGCGGCGGGCAGGGCGAACTCCAGTCGGCTGACGGCGAACGCGAACGGCACCCCGGAGTAGAAGATCGTATCCAGGGTGATGTCGAGGAACCCGCCGAGGTCGGTGCTACCAGTCCGGCGGGCGATGGCTCCATCCAAACCGTCGGCGAGGCGGTTGACCGCGATCAGCACCAGCGCAAGCGAATACGACTCGAACCCGATGGCGATGCACCCGCCGACGCCAACCGCGAACCCGGCGACCGTCACCGCGTTCGCCCCGAGGCCGGCCGCCGCCAGCCGCTTCGCGGTCCAGTTGAGCGGCGGATCGATCAGCTTGCGGGCGATGCCGTCGAGCACGGTTCACCTACTCGTGCCGAAAGCGATTGACGGGTGACTGTCGTGTTAGCCCGCCGCGCCAGCAAGGGGCGTGGGCGTTGGCCCGGCCGATTCCTGCCTGCCCCGCGAGTGGTTGGCCCCTTGCTCGCGCGGCGGGCTAACACGACAGACCGTGCGGTTCACTCGGATTCGGTATCACATGCGGGCCAGGGGGCGATGGCGGTTGTCGATGCGGTCGGCGTACACCGTCCGCCGGTCCACGAAGAACATGCCGCCCTTTCGACCGCGTGCCCGGACCCGCCAGTGCGTCGCCCACGCGAGCAGCTTCTCCACCCACACCGGCCCGTCGCGGCCCGCGTCATAGGCCCCGGTTTGGAAGTACGCCTTCGGCGTGATCGCCGGTCGGACCACCGCCTCCGCTCCGCCCGGTCGCTTGAGGGCGTACACGTCCCGAATCCAACAGCCGGTGATCAGGTTGGCCGCCGGGAACGGGGCCGCGTTCCCCCACAACACATTCTGCTTCGGGCCGTTCGGGTTGCAGAACCACGGGAACACGCTCCTCATGCAGCACGAGAAGTAGGCGTACTCGCGCGGCGAATAGTCCCGCTCGCGGAACACGAACAGCACCTCGCGGTTCTCCCGCTTCACGAACCGCCGCAACTCCCGCCGGAACGTCGGGTCGGTGATGTGCCGGTAGCACTCGGCGAAGTCGGTGAAGATCAGGATGCCGCTGTTGTAGTGCGAGCTGCCGTGGATGTAGTTGATGCCGTGGGGCATCCGCCGCTTCGGGCCGACTGGCAACTCCGGGGTCACGGCCGACTGGCGCACTCGACCGGCCATGAACTTGCCGGTGGCTTCCAGCACGATGTCGTCGTCGGCCAGGTCGTCGCGGTCGGTCGGCCGCGGCGTGCGGTAGATCACGTTGTCCGGCCAGATGCTTCGGCCCGTCGCCGGGTTCACGCCCGTCACCCACGGGTGATCGAGCCTCACCAGCCCGGCCGGCAGCCTGCGGAGTTTGGTGATGTCCAGCACCCGCGCGATGCCGTGGGCGTTGTGGGCCATCTGGTAGGCCCACTTGAACGGCAGCCCGACGGCGTAGCGAAGCGACGACAGCATGGGTCGCGCCTCGGTGGTCACTTGGGTTCGCAAGCGGTGCGGCACGCGCCGGCGGCGACCGCTCGTTCGACCGGGTCGGCGTCCGTAGGAGCCGTCGGCAGCGGTCCCAGGACGCCGTACCGAGGCGTCTCGGCGGTCGCCCGCTGGCCGAAGCGGTTGTTCCACCAGCGGCGAATCACGCCGCGAACGCCGAACGCCTTCAGCGGCGCGGCCAGCAACTTCACCTTCTTGTGCTTCTCGCCCCAGTCGGGCACGTCGTCGTGCAGGACGTACACCTCCCACAGGGTCTGATCCGGGTCGGTGATCCACAGCTTGGTCTGCCGGGCGTAGCAGCACTTCACGTCGTCCTGCACGCCGATGCGGGCACCGACCGCCGTCAGCCGGGCTTGTACTTCCCGCAGGTGTTCGACGGACATCAGCCGCAGGCCGAGGTGGTTCAGCGGCCCGCCGGCGCACGCCCGCTTCGGCTTCAAACTCAGCACCAACGGCGGCACCTCGATCTCGAACTTGGCGTAGTCTGGGTACCACTTCACCGGGTCGGCCCCCAGCAGCGCGGCGTAGAACCGCACCGACCGGTCCAGGTCCGAGACGTTGAGCGAGGCGTGGAACTTGATCTGCGCCGTGGCTTCGGCCGGCGTGCGGTTGGGCACGTCCGCCGGGGACAGCGCGGGGGTTGCGGTCACGAGTACCTCCGGGAGCAGAAGCGGTGTGCGAGAGACAGGGGCGGCAGTTCATCCACCTCTCCCCAGCGGGGAGAGGTGGGGTGTGGCGGGTTACCCCCCAACAGTAAAACCCGTGAAATCACTTCACTTCGAGCAGCTTGTCGGTCAAACCCGCGTCGGGCACGTCCACCGTCCACGGCGTCTTGGCGGGGTCGGCGTAAATCGGCCGGCCGATGCGATTCGCCAGCTCCGGTGCGAGCGTCGCCTTGTACTTGCCCGGCGCGATGCCCTCGCCGAACGGGAACGTCTTCATGGCGAACGAGCCGTCGAGTTGCAGCAGGCTGCTCGGCGCGTCCTTCGTGTAACTGTTTCCGGCGTCCGGGTGGAAGACGATGCTGCCGGCCGTCAGCGGCTGGTTCTTGAACGTCACCTTGCCGGTGGCCGTCACCAGCTTCGGCTTCTCCGGGCCGCACCCGACGAGGGCGAAGGCGAGTGGGAGGCAAAGGAACCGCGCGGTCATGGCTGCCTCCGGGTTAGTCGAAGGTGACGACTTGGCCGTCGGACTGGCGGAGCATCAGCCGCACCACCGCCGTCGGAGTGGAGTAGCGGACGCTGCGGACGCTGCCGTCGCCGAAGGCGAACTGCGGCCCGCCGGCCGAACTCGGGTTGCCCCAGGTGCCGCCGCCGCACGACTCGCCGCCTTCGCTCCAACTGTTGCCGGATGCCCGCTCCGGGAAGGCGTTCAATTGGCTGTCCGAGTACAACCCATCCCCGCACCGGCCGACGCCGCCGTTGCCGCCCATCACATACGGTTCGTCCCAGTGCCACGACCCGGCCGTCACCGCCCGTTGCGCCATCGCCTTCTCGCCGAAGAAGATGGTGTTCGACGTGCCGTCGGTGATGCTGCCGTGGGTGCTGACCTTGCCCCACCCGGCGTAGGTGGTCCAGAAGACGAGTTCGTTGGCCGCGTAGTCGGTGCGGGCGCTCGGCCCGGCCCCGCCGTCGCTGTAACTCCAGCCGGGGTACACCGGGTCGGTGGCAGGCACCGCCACGGCCACCGGCGGGCGGCGGGACGGGATGTGGAAGATCTTCACCGGCGTGCGGTACGCCGCTAACCCGTCGCGGAAGATGTTGTCCTGCTCGACGAACGGCAGCAGGCTGAAGAACGTGGAGCCGAGTTGGTACTTGCCCTGCTTCGCCGAATCGCCCCAGCGGGGGCGGAACTGGCCGTAGCCGGGGATGACCGTGTAGGCGTTCGGCGTGGCCACCGTGCCGGCCGTGGAGGTAGTGACGTACGGCGACGTGTTGTTCGCCCCGCCGGCGTAGTCGTACCCGCCGGAGTTCGGGAAGTGGCCGAACACCCCTTCGTAGTTCGAGGCCGCGAGGCCGAGTTGCTTGAGGTGGTTCTGCGACTGCATCCGGGCGGCGGCTTCCCGCACCTTCTGCACGGCGGGCAGCAGCAGGCCGATCAGGATGGCGATGATGGCGATGACCACCAGCAGTTCGATCAGCGTGAACCCGGATCGGGTCTTGCGAGGCATGGAATCGAACTCCAACGGTGGCGGCAGACGGGATGACACCTGCCCTGAAGACAAGATGTTAGTCGGGTAGACGGCCGCGTCCACGCGAAATTCGACGGCGGATCGAATTTCATCCTTCGGCCCGCCGGATAGAATGATCATCGCCGACCGGAGTTCACCAGCCATGCCCCGCGACCCGTTGCAACCGTCCCGCTGCGCCGAGCTGCTGGGCGCGCTCGCCGCGCCCGAGCGACTGAAGATCGTCCGCCTGCTGACGGACGGCGAGCGGAACGTCACGCAGATCACCGAAGCGCTGAAGATTCCGCCGCTGAACGTGTCGCACCACCTTGCCGTTCTGAAAAACGCCGACCTGATTCGAGGCGAGAAGAGCGGGCGGTTCGTCATCTACTCGCTGCGCGACGGGGTGCTGAAGGAGATCGTCGAGGCGGGAGTGTCGAAGGAGTGCCTGAACCTGGGGTGCTGTCAGATCGTGCTGCCGCCGGACGGGTGACGGCGGTTTTCGGAAAGTCCCCTTCCCGCGCGCTTTCCGCGTGGTATATTTCCTTCCATAAGACGCGGCGTGGAGCAGCCCGGTCAGCTCGCCAGGCTCATAACCTGGAGGTCGTTGGTTCAAATCCAACCGCCGCAACTGTTCTGTATCAAGTTGTCCAGTAGAACCCCCGGCGATGACAGCCGTTGTCACCGGGGGTTTTTCGTTGCCATTACCAGCGTTTTCGCACGGCTCCCCGCTCAGATTTCCCGAACAGACTTCCCCACTCATCTTGTCGGCGGCGGCGGGTTCCCCTTCCAGTTGTCGCTCCCCGTGGAAACGGGTTCGACGGTTTCGGAAGTGGCGGCTGCGCCGATCGCTGCCGCGCAGTCGCCGACTTGCTGAATGTCGCCGATCCAGACGCCGGAGAAGCGGATGGAGTTTTCGGCACTGATGCGAAGCTCCTCGGTCAGTGAGCCGACTTGCAACGGCCACTCACGTCTTCGTGTTCGGCCGGTGGCGGCCGCACCAGCCGACGACGACCTTCTTGGCGTCCTCGTCCCGGTACCAGTGGACCGACAGGCACTTCTTCGGGTCGAACGACTTGCCCAGGCTGACGTGCGGCTCGAACAGCCGCCGCACGCCGTCGTACAGGAAGGCGTAGTCCTCCCAGTTGTTGCTGGCCGTCGTCTGCGACAGGTGCGGCTTGTACACGAACTGCGGGTCGGCTTTCTGGAACGCCTCGAACCACTCCATGTGCAGCGCGTTCGTCCGCCACCGCCGGGCGATGTCGCCGAGCGCGTGGAGCAGGGCGTACACCCGCTGCGGGTTCTGGTACGGCGAGTCGGCGGCGGACTCGTCGGCCGATTTCAGGAACAGCAGCTCCTGCGGGAACTCGGCCTTCGCCCGCTCCGCCGCGTCCACCACGGTCTCCGGCACCCACTCCTCGCCGGTCGCCCGGTTGCCGCGCCGCTTCTTCCCGCCGAGGGCCAGTAGCTGACTCCGCTGCTCGAATACGGTCTCGTGCAGGTCGTCCAACTCCACCCGCAGCTCCTCCCGTTCCGCCGCCAGTTCCCGGTTCTCCTTTTCCACCTCGGCGCAAAACGCCGCCCGTTCCTGCTCCCGCTCTGTCCGCCGGTCGTCCAGGGCGGCCTCGACCCGCCGAAACGCTCCGCCGCAATCCCGCCGCGCCAGCCCGTCCAGCGGGTGCCGGGCGTCGGCGAGCGGTTCCAGGGTGAACGGCAGCAGGCGGTCCAAAATGTCGGGGCGGATCGGCTCGGCGAACTCGGCCGGCAGCGGCCCGTCCGAGGCGAGCCGCCAGACGACCGAGGCGGACAACCGGTCGCCGGCGCGGGCGACCGCGTACTCCTGAACCAACTCGCTGCCGGGGTGAAGCCACGGCTGTTGCCACGTCAGGCGATACCGCTCGTGGGCCGGGGCGAGGCAGTCGGACTGCACGCCAATGATGTGACCTGGGGCGGGTTCGACGGTGCCCCCGTCCGGCAGGACGAATCCCGGCGACTCTGCGGTAAACGCCCCCTCGACCCAGCCGATGAATAGCCCGCCGACCTCGGCGAACCGGTCGTCGGCGGTGACCCCCGGCGGACACGACACGTCGGCCAGGAACGCATGAATCGGCAACATCGCTGACCTCCCGTGTTGGATTTTGGCCCGGAGGAGACCGCCGGGCCGACTATTCCTTCGTCGCCCGCGGGGCCAGCAGGTACGCGATCAGGTCGGCGACATCGGCCTTCGCCAACTGCTTCTCCAGCCCGTCCGGCATCAGCGATTGGCCGGAGCCGGTGAGTTTGTCGATGTCGGCCCGCAGGATCGTGACCTCCCCTTTCTCCGGCAATCGGAGGGTGACGGCGGTCGAGGTTTCTCCGGCGATCACGCCCGTCAGCGTCCGGCCATCCAGGGTGGCCAGCGAATACTGGACGAACCGCGGATCGACCTCGCGGCTGGGGTCGAGGATGTCCACCAGCAGCGCGTCGGGCGTCTTGTTGCCCAGCGCGGCGGTGAGGTTCGCCCCCACCTCCTTGCCGACGCCGTCCAGGTTGTGACAGCCGGCGCACGCCTTCCCGAACACCGCCTTTCCCTTCGCCGCGTCCCCCTTCAATTCTAACGCCGCCCGGTAGTCTTCGATGACACGCTTTCGATCCGGGTTCCCGACGCCCAGCAGTTTCGCCGCGAGCGCCTTCACCCCGGCGTCCGGGTGGGCACGCAGTTGGGCCGACCGCGCGGGGTCGATGTGCGCCGGGGACACGGTGCCGGCTTCGACCGCCGTCAGCAGTTTCCGCACCCCGCCGACGCGGGTGGTCAGCGCGGCGAGAGCGGCGGCGCGCACCTCCGGACTGTACCCTTTCCACCCGGCCAGCAGCAAATCGGCGGCCGCGTCCGTCCCGTGCCGTGCCAAGCCGGACACCACGGCGAGTTGGAGTTTCGAGGGGACGGCGGGTTGGAGCAACTCCTTGGCCAAGAGCCTCAAGCCGAGGAAGGCTCCGCGTCCCACCGCCAGCGTCGCCCGCACGCGGTGTTCGAGTTTCGCCGAGCCGTCGGTGGCGATGCGAATCTGTTCGACGCCTCGCGCGGAGACGCCCCGCCCGTCGAACTCGGGCAGCCGCGTCACCTCGTCCATCACCTCGTCCGGTGTTCCGCCGAGGGCGTCCACGAGCGCGACGAAGCGATCCGGCGAGAACTCCTTCGCCCGAATCGCATCCCACAACGCCCGCACCACCACCGGGCGATCCGTCCGCGCCGCCACCGCCGCCACTCGCGCGACGGCGGGCGAGAGCGGCTCCGTCTTCAGCAAGTCAGCCAGGAGCATGCCCGCGCTACCCTTCCCCGAACTCAGCACCGCCGCCGTGGTCCAGGTGTCCTTTTCGTCCTTCACCAGGATGGACGCGAGCGCGGCCGTCGCGTCCTTGTGCCGGCACTCGCCCAGCGACAACGCCGCCTGGAAGCGGACCATCGGGTCGGCGTCGACGGCCAGTTTCACCGCCGCGTCGCGGATCGGCGGCGAGTCGGTCAGCCGGGGTTCACTCAGGATCAGCGATTGGATACGGACTCCGGCGTCGGCGTCCGTTAACCCGGCGAGGATCAGCTCATCCGTCAGTTTGCCGAAGGCGCGCAGCACCCACATGGCGTGGACGCGGCCGGGCGCGAACCGGCACTCGGCGGCCTGCTTCAGCAACGGTCCCACGGCCTCGGCGGGCTTCGCCTCCAGGAGCAACCGCTGCGCGGTTGTTCTTCTCCAGGCGTTCTTGCTGCCGAGTTCGCCCACCAGTTCCGCCGGGGTCATGTTGCCCGGCAGCTTGCCGGCCTTGAGTCGGCCCCAGTTGCCCGTGATTCGCCAGATGCGACCGCGCTCGCGCGACTCCAGGTTGTACCGCTTCTTGATGTCGTCCGGCAGCGACAGCGGCGTCTCGATCACCTCGCGGTAGAAGTCGGCGACGTACATGGCCCCGTCCGGGCCGATGGCCAGGGCGCACGGGCGGAACCAGTTGTCGGTGCTGGCCAGGAACTCGCGGTCGAGGTACGTCCGCTTGGCGGCGAAGACGGACCCGTTCGGCACCAACTTCTCGCGGTGGATCAGGTTGTTCGCCGGGTCGCAGACGAAGTTGTCGCCGTAGCAGTCTTCGGGAAGTGCTTCGCCCCGGTAAATCAGCGGGCTGCAACCCGAGGTGACGAACCCGCCCGGCACCAGTTCCGTCGGCGGGAGTCGCGTCGCCATCGCCGGATCGTCCTTCCGCCGGGTGGTCCGCTCGACCCGCCACTTCTCGAACTCGCTGACGCGGAACACCTTCGCGGCGGCCCCGTGTTCGGGAATGTCCAGCGTGGTCGCCGGCACGCCGAGGGCCGGGTTCCGCGCGAGGTAGTGGTCCGGCAGGACGATCTGCCGCAGGTGCTGGGCGTTGGTGGCGGTGAACCAGCGGCCGAAGTCGTCGGCGGTGAGGCCGAACTGCCCGCCGCCGGACGTCGGCTGGATGCTTTCCAACTTGTCCGGGTCGAACCGGAAGCCGCGCCCCCGAAGGTTCGGAATCTTCAAGTCGGGTTTCGACGGGCAGGTGACGTTGCCGCCGTTGCCGGCCAGTGCGTACACCCAGTTGTCCACTCCGAGTTGTAACCCGTTCGGCAGCATCTGGATATTGGCGAGGTCGAACCCGGTATACAGGACTGTTTTCTTGCCGTCGGCGTTGACGTACAGGATGTCGGGCGCGTCGCACACCAGCAACCCGCCGCGCCAGGGCATGACGGAGTTGGGAATCCGCAGCCCGTCGGCGAACACCGCGGACTTCTCGAACACCCCGTCGCCGTCGGCGTCCTCCAGCCGGACGATGCGGCTGACCGGCTTGGCGTCCTTCGCCACCCCGCCGTTCGGGTAGACGCGCAGCTCGGCGACGTACAACCGGCCGCGTTCGTCGAAGGCCATCGCCACCGGATCGACGACGTTCGGTTCGCTCGCCGCGAGTTCGATGTCGAACCCCTCGGCGAGGCGGAACGTCTTCCGCTCGTCGGCCGGCGAGAACGGCCCCGCGGCCGGTACGGGCGGCTGGGCCTGGGCGACGAGCAGCAGTACGGCGGACGCGAACAGCCCGGCGGTGGCGACGCGCAACATGATGATTCCTCCCATTGACAAGAGGCATCTTGACGCATTGCGCGACCGTCCGCAAGGTCCGTAGCGGCTAATCCGCGATCTCGACTCGGACTTTCCGCCTGCCGGCCATCCACGGCCGGCCCGGCATCTCCTTCGGCCAGTCGGACAGGCTGGGGATGAAGCCGAGGTCTTCGAGGACGTGCTGCCCGACTCGGCGGTGGACGACCTGGCGAGCGACCGGTCGGCGCGGATCGCCGACGGGGCGAACTTCTTCGGCGGGGCGGCGGACACGATCACCGGGGGGCTGACGGCGGAGCTGCGGGGGCGGGCGGGGATCGACGGGGTGGACTACCAGTCGGACGCCTACCGGTACGGCGGTCAGGTGGCGAACGTCGGGCCGATGGCGCTCGGCCGGAGTCGCGGCGGGTTCGGGACGAAGATCCACGCGAGCGTGACCGGGCGGGCTGCTGGACGCCGGTGCCACCCGGAAGAAGACCGGCCGCCGGGAGTTCAATTCCCCGCTCCTGCCTAACGCCGACGAAGAAGTTTTTCGGTTCCGGCCATTTTCCTGACAGGATCGGACGGAAACGCGCATTTAGTTGTGGCCGACCAGACCGCGCCCATCCCTGACGCGGCCCGGCTTCCCCGTTCCCATTCGGAGGTTCTGGCAATGACCCGTTCGCGTCTCGCCCTGCTGCTCCTCGGCCTGTCGGCGGCCGTCGCCCCGGCCCAACCGCCGGCCGCCCCCA
>JAYTTN010000676.1:0-3943 GCA_043745295.1 Fimbriiglobus sp.
ACCGGCAGGTAGACCCGCGCGAACCGCTCTCGCGCGTCGGCATCGCCGCCGGCCGCGGCGCGGATCATCGTCCAGCAGGTGGCGTCGGCGGGGGTCACGCGAGCACTTCGGGGAAGAGGTCAACGTCCGCCAAGAGCAGCCGCAGCGACACCATGTCCGCGTCGTTGATGCGAAGCCCGACGACGGTGACGCGGCCGGTCGGCGTGCGTCCGACCAACTCGCCGGAGCCGTCCGGCGACCACAGGAAATGTTCCTCCCAGCGGTCTTGCCGGGGGTGGAAGAAGCGGGTGGCCTGCCCGGTGTCGGGGTCGGGGGCGACGGTGTCCGTCCACTTGTGGGCGTTGCAGTGCGGACAGGTGAGGGCCAAGTTGGCCACGCCGTTCGATCCGCCGGCCGACTTCGGCACGATGTGGTCGATGGGGAACGTGGCGACCTGCCCGCGCGTCGGCAGGCGGCAGTACTCGCAGCGGTGTTCGGCACGGGCAACGACTTCGGCCCGGCGGACGTCGGAGAACGCGCTCACGGCCGGGCGGCCAGTTCGGGGAAGCTGTCGGCGAGGCGGCGGAGGGCGACCTCCGCTTCCAGTTTGTCGAGGGACTGCTGTTGGGTGAACGCGACCCACGCCAGCAGCTCGGCCCGCTCGTCAAGGGTGAGAGCTTCTTTCCGCTCGCTCAGCTCGAGCAGGCGGCGGTCGAGTGCCGGCGGCAGGTGGTACGCGGCCATCCGCCGGAGCGCGGACGAGGAGGTCGCGAACGCCGCGCGTCGGGCCGGCTCGGCGGTAGCGGTTGCGGACATGATTCGCTCCCAGTGGTCCAGTTCATTCTACACCGCCGGCGGCGGCGCGGATCATCGTCCAGCAGGTGGCGTCGGCGGGCGGCGGTCACTTCACCGCCTTCGGCAGCGGGGCGAGTTCCTTCGGCTTCGGCGGCGGGGACTTGGCCTCCAGGTCGGCGAGCAGCTTCTTGAAGTCCTCCCGCTCGCGGAGCGGCTCGAGGTCGGTGTCTTTCCTCATGTGGGCGTGGTCCTTGTGCCCGGCTTTCACCGCTTGCTGAAGCATCTTCATCGCGGCGTCGGCGTACTCGACCTTCTTGTCCGCGACCTTGGATGAGGCGATGGCGTACACGCAGGCGAAGTTGTACCACTCCGCGGCACTCCAGTACGAAGTCTTTGTCAACTCCGTCACCTCGGCGACCGCCTCGACTACGAGTCCGGCGTTCGCCTGTGCCGTGGCGCGGTTGGCCCTCACGCCGAGTCGCTTCTCCTGCGGGCAGAGTTTCAAGACGCTCTCCCACAGTGTCACCTCGTCGGCGTGTCTCCCCAGTCGTTGGTAGGCCCCGGCACAGCCTTTGTAGCTGCCCATGAGTAGGTGCCACGCCTTCGCGTCCTGCGGTTCGGCCTCGAAGATCGGGCGAAGGATGTCGATCGCCTTCCCGTCCAGAACCAAACTTTCGCCCGGCCGGTCATCCGCTCGTAAGTTCCCCAGGTTCAAAAAGTTCCCGCCGAGCGTCATCCGGCAATCGAGGTCGGCCGGGAAGTCGGCGGTCAACTTCTCCAGGATCGCCTGTGCCTTGAGGAACAACTCCTCGGCCCTCCCCGGGTTACCCGTGACGGCGAGAAGCACCCCCAGGTTGCAGGAAGTGCCAGCAAGTTCGCGGCGGAACTTCGGGATGCCGGAGAAGTTGGTGGCCAGCTTCTCCTGGAGGGCGAGAGCCGAACGGAACCGCACTTCGGCCTCGGCAGACTTCCCCGCGCCCTGGAGTAGTAATGCCAGGCTGTTCAGGGAATTGGCCAGTGCGCTCGTGTACTGGGGTTGAGCGGGGAATTCCGTGGTCAACTTTTCGAGAACGGCGACCGCTTTCTTGTACTCGGCTTCCGCCGCCTTCAACTTCCCACGGCTCCTGAGCAGTCCGCTCAAATGGTGGTAACTGTTTGCCAGATTCTCGCGGTACTCGGGGACAGCGAGGAACTCAGCGGCCAGCTCCTCCCGAATGAGAAGTCCGCTCCGTTCCCGCTCCTCGGCCTCGGCCAGCCGGCCCGTATCTCCCAACAGTGAACCCAGGTTGGAGAGGTTGGAGGAGAGGTCGCGGCGATACACCGAGACCTTCGGGGCGTCGGAGTTCAGCTGTTCCAAAATCGCCAGCGCCTTGCGATACTGCTCCTCGGCTTCGGTCCATTTCCGCCGAGACGCCAAGTGGACGCCCAGCCCGTTGTGGTTTACCGCCAACAGGCGGCGGGTTTCGGAGTCGGCGGGGTGGTCGGCGGAGAAGTTGGTCAGGATCGAAACCGCTTTCCGGTACCGCTGCTCGGACGCGGGCCAGTCGCCCAAATCGGACAGCAGCATGCCCAAGTTGTGGTGGCTGGCGGCGAGTCCGGTGTGGTAGCGGCTCACGTCGGGGAAGTCGGCGACTAACTTCTCCAGCAGAGCGATGCCGCGCTCGTACATCGGTCGGGCGTCTTTTTTGCGACCGAGTTTGAAGAGCAAATTGGCGACGCGGTCATGCCCTTCGGCCTGGATCGCCCGCGACTGCTCGTCCGTCCCTTCCTGCTTCGCAAAGGTTTGCCACCGTTTGGCAATCGCTTCCAGGTACGCCTTCTCGTTTGCCCCCAGTTCCGGTTTCCCGCCGATCAGTTTCTCCACGTCGGTATCCGTCATCGCCCGCAGGGCGTCTACCGCCTTGTTTCGGAAGTTGACTGCCTGCACCTTCGCCTTCCGCTCCGCCTCGGCCGCGGCCACCGCTTTCCCTCGGGCGTCCAACGCTTCCTCCTTCGCCAGCCGCTCACCGTCCGCCCGCTCGGCCTCACGCTCCCGCGCCTGGTCGGCCTCGACTCGCCGCTGCTCCGCCCGGATCAGCCCGAACGTCGTCCCGGCGATGCCGAGCAGCAATACTGCTGCCACCACCGTGGCGGCGACCACCGGCCCCTTGTTCCGGCGGACGAACTTCTTCACCCGGTAGGCCGTGCTCGGCGGGTGGGCCTGCACCGGCTCGCCGGACAGGTAGCGCTGCACGTCGGCCGCGAACCCGTTGGCCGTCTCGTAGCGACGGGTGCGGTCCTTCTCCAGAGCCTTCATGACGATCCAGTCCAACTCGCTCCGCAAGAGTCCCGTCAGCTTCCGCGGTTCGGTGCCGCGGTTCGCCGAGATGCTCGGCAGCGCGTCGGACGTGCTCAGCTTGGCACTCGGCCGGGGAGCCTCGACCTCCCGCACGATCCGCAGGATTTCCAACAGCGCCGCCTTGCCCAGGCTTTTGCGGTCCACCGGCGTGCTGCCGGTGAGCAGTTCGTACAGCAGCACGCCCAGCGCGTACACGTCGCTCCGCGTGTCGATGTCCAGGTTGTTCAGGTTGGCCTGCTCCGGCGACATGTACTCCGGCGTGCCGACGACCGCCCCGAACCCGGTCACGAGCGTCTTGTCCGTCAGGCTTTGGCCGGCGGCCTTGGCCACCCCGAAGTCGATCACCTTGGGAACGGGCTTGTCGTCGTACAGCGCCACCAGCACGTTGCTCGGCTTGATGTCGCGGTGAATCACGCCCTTCATGTGCGCGTGCTGGATGGCGTGGCACACCGGCACGAACAGTTCCAGCCGCTGCCGTGGGGTGAGCTTGCGGGTGTCGCAATACTCCGTGATCGGCACGCCCTTGACCAGCTCCATCACGAAGTACGGCCGGCCGCTCTCGGTGGTGCCGGCATCCAGCACGCGGGCGATGTTCGGGTGGTCCATCATCGCCAGCGCCTGCCGCTCGGCCTCGAACCGGGCGAGGACCGCCTTGGAATCCATCCCGGCTTTGATGACCTTCACCGCCACCAGGCGTTTGACCGGCTCCGTCTGCTGGGCCATGTACACCGACCCCATGCCGCCCTCGCCGATGGCCTCGATCAGCTTGTACTTGCCGCCGAGGACCGCGCCGACGTGCTCGTCCTTGCCGGGGAAGTCGGCGGTCGCGCC
>JAYTTN010000677.1:0-3942 GCA_043745295.1 Fimbriiglobus sp.
GTCGTCGGCGGGAGCGAAGCGACCGGGTTTCGTCGCGTGTCTGGCGGCATTCGCGTTGCTCGCGGCCACGCTGGCCACCGGCTGCCGGCAGATCGGCAAGTTGACCGGCAAGCAGGACAAGCCCGACCTGCTCGAAGCCGAGCTCCGCACCCGCGAGCGGGAGCTGCAGGAAGCGCGGTCCGAAATCCGGCACCTCCGGCAGCTCACCGGCCAGCACCCCGGCGACCCCGGTTACTGCCCGCTGCCGCCCGGTGCGTATGCCCCCGCCCCACACGGCGTGAGGGCGAGCGGCGGCATTCCCCTGCGGGACGTGGTGCTCGGCAGCGGAACCGGCGGCCTCGACGAGGACGGTCGCCCCGGCGACGAGGGGTTGATGGTGGCGGTCGTCCCGAAGGACGACGACGGCACGGCCGTGAAGGTGCCCGGCACCGTGCAGATCGCCGCGTTCGAGATCAGCCGCGAGGGGCTGAAGACGCCCATCGGCCGGTGGCGGATCACCCCGGAGCAGTTGAAGAAGACGTGGAAGTCGTCGCTGCTGTCCAGCGGCTATTTCATCCCGCTCCAGTGGGACAAGCCGCCGACCGCCGACCGCGTGCGGATCGCCGTCCGGTTCGAGACGGGCGACGGCAAAGCGTTCGAGGCGGACAAGGACGTGTCGGTGAAGCTACTCCCCGGCGTCGGCACCCGGCCGGCGGAACCGACCTTCCCCGGCAACGAATTGCCCCCGCCGAGTGTGACCATCCCACCCGGCGCGATGCTCCCCGGTTCCGGCCCGGTCCCGCCGCCGGACGGCGAACTGCTGCCGCCACCGGCCTTCCCCGCCTCCGAACCCGCCGCCATCCTGCGGCCTTTCGTGCCGAAGTGAGGCGGGTTCGACCGGCTCCCTACCGGCGGCGGGGGTCGCGGATCGGGACGACGGGCCACGCCGGCGGCAGCGAGGCGGGGTGGATGAACTTGCTGGTGAACGTGCCGATCTGGCTCGTGGCCGAGGTGCTGAGTTCCAGGCCGACGCGGAACGGCGCGTCCGTCACCTTCCGGAACAGCACGTTGATGACGCTGTTCGGCACCGGGTGTGCCTGGAAGCCTTCGACATCGTTGTACGGCTTGCCGGGGTCGCGGACGCCGGGGTGCGCGTCGCCGTGTTGCAGCACGTTCGCCGTCCCCTGCGGGCCGCAGTACCACACGTCCTTCAGCTCGTACCCGTTGGCCTTGGCCAAGTCCTCGAAGAACTGCACGTCGTAGGTGAAGTAGCCGTGGTGCAGGTAGCCGGTGCCGGGCACCTGGTGGAACAGGTGGCCGCCGGGCTTGCAGGCGTCGTGCATCACCCGGTAGGCGTTCATCTGGTTGATCAGGTGCTCGGTGGTGCCGAAGTTGACGATCGCGTCGAACGAGTTCCGCTGCTCCGGGGCCAGGGCGTGGACGTTCAGGTCGAACCGCTCGGCGAACCCGGCGCTGACCACGTCGATGCTGGCGTACCGCAGGTTCGTGACGGCGAGCAACTCGGCGACGAACAGGGTGCGAATCTCCGGGTGGCCGATGGTGTTCGACCGCATGGCGTAGTGGGCCAGCGTGGCCTCGTAGTCCTCCGGCTTCAGGGTGCAGCCGTACCGGTCCCACATCCAGCGGATGTCCTCGGCCGTCGCCCCGTACAGGCACGACTCGCCGATGTCGAGCAGCCGGCTCCCGGCCGGCAGGCAGCCGCCGTCGCTCAACCAGTGCAGGAACTTGATGCCACAGGCCATCGGCGGACCCTCGTGCGGTCGGTGGGGGGACTTCGTTTCTTGGCTACGGAGTCGGTTCGATGCGCCGAGACGCGGCTCGGCCCGGTGGTGATGTCGGCTCTTCACCGCGGAGCGGTGCCGGACTGTAGCCGGGGGTGAAACCCCTGGTGCCACGGAAGGTTCCAGGGGTTTCACCCCTGGCTACAGTCCGCCACGCCTCCGGCGTGCAGAGAAAGCCAGTCCCCGCATCGCTATCGCTGCCGATGCCTCGTCACGTCACCTTCTTCGGGCCAACGATCTTGCGGTAGATCTTGCGGGCCGCGCGGTACGCCAGCGACGGCTGATCCACGGCCACCGGTGCGCGGAACGTGGCGGGCGGCGGGGCCGGTTCGACCGGGTTGCGGAACGCCGCGTCGGACCCCTTCCGCAGCAGCACGTTCAGCACGCTGTACGGCACCGGGTGCGAGCGGAAGCCCTCGATGTCGTTGCAGAGTTGGCTGCCGTCGGCGATGCCGGGCCACCGCGCCGCCAAGTCCAGGACGCTGCCGGACGCCAGTGGCCCGCTGTACCACAAGCCTTGGAGCGTGTAACCGTTCGCGCGGGCCAAGTCCTCGAACAGCGACGGCTGGTAGCAGAAGAAGCCGTGGCCCAAGTAGCCGGTCGCGGGCAGTTGGTGGAACATCCAGCCGCCGGATTTGCAGGCGACATGGAGGGCGTTGAACACGCCGAACTGGTTGAGCGCGCTGCCGCTGCCGCCGAAATTCAGCACCAAGTCGTAACTCGCCCGGTCCCCGGTCGGGACCGTGGGGTTCGTCGCCGACAGGCCGGCGCAGGTGACGCGGGTGGACGCGAACACGTCGGCCAGCGGCAGCTTCTGACTGAACGGTGGGCCGTCCGGCTCGGAACGGGCAGACATCGCGGCGCACGCGGCATCCAGCGCCGGGCCGCTCAGGCTGCTCCCGTGCGCGGTCAGCAGCGCGCGAATCTCGGCCGGAGTCGCGCCGAGTAGCCGCGAGCTGCCGAGGTCGAGGACGCGGCCGGACGCCGGCAGGTATCCGCCGTCGCTCAGCCACTGAATGAATCCGATACCGCAGGGCATGCCCGCGTCCTCCGTGATGGGGTTACGCCTTGTGGTCGTAGGTCAGTGACTGCGTCTGGATCTCGTCCCAGTACTCGTTCACCCACGCGGTCACCTCGGCGAGGCCGGCGTCGAGCGACACCATCGGCTTCCAGCCGAGTTCGGTGCGGACCTTCGTCGAGTCGATGACGTAGGCGGCGTCCTGGCCGGGCCGCTCGTCCACGGTGCGGGTCGCCCGGTCGAACGGTTTACCCAGTTTCTCGCAGATTGTCGAGACCACCTGCCTTACCGACACGCCGTGGTCCGGCGACAGGTGGTACAGTTGGCCGATTCGCCCGCGCTCCAGGATCGCCTTCTCGCCGGCGCTCACGTCGCGGATGTGGATGTACGACTTCACCGCCCGCCCGCCGCCGTGCAGTTCGATCACCTTGCCCAGGCGGATGAAGATGGCCGAGCGGGGGATGATCTTGAACAACTGCTGCCGCGCGCCGTACACGTTCGTCGCCCGCACCGTCAGCAGCGGGAAGCCGAACTGCACCGCGTAGTTTCGCAGCAGGTAGTCGGCCGCCGCCTTCGAGCTGGCGTAAGGCGTGCTGGGGTTGAGCGGGGATTCCTCGGTCACGTTGCCGACGCAACTGCCGTAGGCTTCCGGCGACGAGATGTGGACGTACCGCTTCAGGTACTTCTGCTTCCGCAGGTGGTTCACGAGCAGTGACAAGGACACCGCGTTCGTCTGGAACCAGTGTTCCGGGTGGTCCCAACTCGGGGCCACTTCCGATTGCGCCGCGAAGTTGACGATGGCGTCCGGCTGCTCGGCGTCGAGCATCTCCAGAATCCTCGGCATGTCGCGGTTCATGTCGAGCGCGTGGTAGCGGTACCGCGACAGGTCCGTTCGGGTGCGGTACTTCAGGAACAGCGGCGACCGTTCCGGCGATCGGCTGACGCCGATGACGTGCGCGTAGGCGGGGTCGTCGAGCAGCAGATCGACGAAATCCTGGCCGGAGAACGAGTTCGCACCGAGGACGACGACTTTGTTCATGGGTGGCTTCCTTGCTTTGTTTGCCTTCGCCCCGGAGGGGCCGTCGGCCGTAGCCAGGGGCGGAAGCCCCTGGTTCGCAACGATTTCCCAGGGGCTTCCGCCCC
>JAYTTN010000678.1:0-3938 GCA_043745295.1 Fimbriiglobus sp.
GGGGGGCGTAAGCCCCCTGTTGCAGGCGAAGAAACAGGGGGCTTACGCCCCCCGCTCGCCCTATCCCGCTCACTTCCCCGGCACCCGTCGCAGCTCCACGATGTCTGCCGCGCGGGTGGCGTTCCCGCTCGTCACGGTGAATGACAGCCGAGTGTCACCCTTCGTAAGGTCCACAGTGAAGCGCACTCCCTTCCGCTGCGGCTCGCCGCTCTTCATGTCCATCCCCTGGCCCCCCACCTCTCCCGACCACGACTCGAACCCCGCGCCCGTCGGCGTCAGGGCGATTTCGTACTTGCCGGCCTCCGCGACGGTGATGTCCCAGTGTCCGGCGGTGCCCGCGCCGAAGCCGGCCTTCGGCCCGCGCCAGTCCTGTGGAGTCAGCCGCACGACCGGCTCCTTCGCCGTCCCGACGACGATTCGCACCGGGTCGAACCCTTTCTTGGTCACGTCGGCGAACCACGTCTCGTATTCCTTCTTCAGCGTTGCCAACTCGTCGGGCAGCTTCTCCGCCAAGTCCGTCTGCTCGAACTCGTCGGCCGGGATGTCGAACAGCTCGAACTTCGGCTTCCACTTGGCGTCCTCGCCGGTGCCGTTGGCCTGCACGAGTTTGTACTTCGGCCCGACGGCGGCGAACCCGCGGAACTTCTCCGGCGCGTCGCCCCGGTGCCACTGGAGGAACAGCGTGCGATCCGGCAGCGCCTTCTCCTTCCCGGTGAGCAGCGGCAGCAGGCTCCGCCCGTCGAAGGCCACGGCCTTCGCCGGCTTCGCGCCCGCGATGTCCAGCAGGGTCGGTGTCAGGTCGATGTGCGCGCACGGCTGGTCGATCGCGGTGCCCGGCTTCACTTGCCCCGGCCAGCGGACGTAGCACGGCACGCGGATGCCGCCGTCGTAGGTGGTGCCCTTGCGGTTCCGCAGGCCGCTGTTGAACCGCACCCCGCCGGGGCCATTGTCGGTGAGAAAGATCACCACCGTGTCGTTGGCCAGCTTCTTGTCGTCGAGGGCCTTCATCAGCCGGCCGAAGTTGGCGTCGAGGTTGGCGATCATCCCATAGGCGTTGGCGATCTCGGCCGCGTTCAGCTTCGCCCCGGCCCACGGCTGACCGACCTTCGGGAACGCGGCGGGCGTCAGGTCGATCCCGCGATACGGCTTGGCGTCGGCTTCGGGAACCAGGTACGGGCCGTGCGGGGCATTGAAGGCGACGTAGGCGAAGAACGGCTTCTTCTCGTCCTTCGCGATGAACCCGAGTGCGGCGTCGGTGAACACGTCGGTACAGTAGCCCCTGGTCGGCGTCACCTTGCCGTTCTTCATCAGCGGGGCGTCGGTGTACTTGTCCTTCGGCGTCGGGCCGAGGTCGCTGGGTTGGGCCAGCCCGCCGCCGTGGCACCAGAGGGTTTCGCCGAAGCCCCGGTCTTCCGGCCGTAGCGGGTAGTGGTCGCCGAGGTGCCACTTGCCGAACAGGCCGGTGCGGTAGCCGGCGGCGGCGAGGTGTTCGGCCAGCGTCGGCACGTCCGGCCGCATCATCGACCGGCCACGGAAGGTGTCCACGATGCCGGTGCGGTAGTGGTACTGGCCGGTCATCAGGCTGGACCGCGTCGGCGAGCAGACGGGGCAGACGTGGAACCGCGTCAGGTGCGCCGACTGCTTGGTGAAGGCGTCGAGGCTCGGCGTCTTCAGCACCGGGTTGCCGTGCGCGCCGAGGTCGCCGTACCCCTGGTCGTCGGTGATGACGAGCAGGACGTTCGGCGGGCCGGCAACCACGGGAGCGGCGAACAGCAACACGGGGAAGAGGGTGCGGAGCATGGCGGGCCTCGGAGGTGTCTGGTGGTTGTACGCCGTGTCCGCCCGCCGTTCACCGGAGTCACGCGCACGCCGCGGGTGACGGGTTCCCCGGCGGACGTTCCCCTTTCGGCACGCGGCGTGCATGGTATCCGGTCGGGTCGCCAGTGTTCCCACCGGTGGCCTCCCTCTTCGTGCGGAATCCTTACGTATTCTAGGGTTTCGCGTCGTCGTCGCTGTGGCCGACCGCCCCGCCCGTGTTCCCCGCCCGTTGCGCGGGTGTTGCCGAGCGTTAACCGCCCGCAACACCGACCTCGCTAAAAGAACCATGCCCACCATTGCCCCGCTGCACGAAATCGAACTGGACCGGAACGACGACCTGCCGGCGGAGGAGGCCGTCGCCGACACCATCCGCGCGGCGGCGGACGACACCAAGTCGTTCGGCCACGTCCGCCGGATCGTCGCCGAGGCGGAGGCCGGGCCGGACGGGGACGCCATCCCCGTCGGCCCGCCGCCGGAGACGGGCGACCAGGTGGACCGGTACACCCTCCGCGAGAAGCTGGGGGCCGGCGTGTCGTGTTACGTTTTCCGCGGGTGGGACGAGGGTGCCGACGCGCCGGTCGCGCTCAAGATCATCAACTGGGCGAACGTGTTCGACCGGACGGCGGCCATGCGGCAGATGCGCACCGAGGCGGCGGCGCTGGCCCGCGTCAAGCACCCCCGCGTGGTGCGGTTCATCGACTTCGGGTTCGACCCCCGCTGGCCGTACCTCGTCACCGAGTACATCGACGGCCAGTCGCTCGGCGAGTTGCTCCGCGACGGCGGCGGGCTGCCGCTCGACTGGGCCATCTACATCACCTCGCAGGTGACGGACGCGCTCGGGGCGGTGTGGCAGGCGGGGCTGGTCCACCGCGACATCAAGCCGGACAACGTGCTGGTCGGGCCGAGCGGCACGGCGAAGCTGATCGACTTCGGGCTGGCCAAGTCCCCGGCCCTGCAAGCGATGTACGAGCAGACCGGCCCCGAGCTGGCCGGCACCGCGTCGTACCTCGCGCCGGAGCAGGCCAAGGACGCCAGCCTCGTGGACTTGCGGGCCGACATCTACGCGCTCGGCGTCACGTTCTTCCAGGCGCTGACGGGCCGGCTGCCGTTCGAGGGCAAGAACCGCATCCAGATGATCTTCCACCACCTGAACACGGTGCCGCCGACGGCGCATTCGATCAACCCGAAGGTGCCGCCGCTGGTGTCCGACCTGTGCGGCTGGATGCTGGCGAAGAACCCGGCCGAGCGGCCGCAGAGCTACGACGAACTGCGGCAGGCGTTCGACACCGTGACGGGGGCGTGAAAAGCCGACCGCGAGGTCGCTGATTTGTCTAGTAGTATATATGCGTTCCGTTTTTGGGTTTGTCAAATCAAAATGGACGGAATTCGGGAAATAGTTGCGATTTCACTCACTTCGAGTGTCCCGGAGCGAGTCACCAGTCCGAAGGCCGCACGGGCCAGGGCCATTCCTGAATCGAGTTGGTCCGCGAGCCGCGACCGCCAGTAGGCGTCATTCCGATCCGAGCCGGAAGCGTGAGCGAGGGTGCTTCTCATGGACCGTCGCTCACGCCTCCGGCTCGGACAGAACAGCGACCTGACGCTCCCCGGCGGTCGCGGCTCGTCGATAAACCCGACAACGGAATGGCCCCGGCTGCACACTACAGCCCGACACCTCCCCTTCGCGCTGCCCGACCGGCGGGGTACGGTGGCGGTATGGCCGAACAAGCGCTGGCACTCGTCGTTCGCGGGACCGACTGGTCCGAAACGTCCCGTATCACCACCCTGTTCACCCGCGAGTTCGGCAAGGTCCGCGGGCTGGCCAAGGGCGGCCGGCGGCTGCGGTCGAACTTCGAGATCGCGTTCGACCTGCTGACCGTCTGCAACGTGGTGTTCCTGCGAAAGGGACACGGCGGGTTGGACCTGCTCATCGAAGCGCGCGTCGCCGAGCGGTTCCCGCACCTCCGCACCGACATGACCGCGCTGAACGTCGGCTACTACGTCGCCGAGCTGCTGTCGGACGGCACGCAAGACTACGACCCGCACCCGGTGCTGTTCGACGCGGCGCTGGGGGTTCTTCGCGGCTTGGCGAGCGGGGGGCGTCAGCCCCCTGTTTCCCCGGA
>JAYTTN010000679.1:0-3924 GCA_043745295.1 Fimbriiglobus sp.
TCGGGGTTGACGAGTGGTCTGTTACGCCGAAGGCGTTACAGTCCGAAGCCCAGGGTCGCGCCGCGCACCCTGGGAACACACGCCGATTCGCACCGCCAGGAAAATTTGCCAGACCCTTGCTGCACCCGGTTCGCCCCTTGCTGGCGCGGCGGGCTAACAAGGTGATACAACCACCCCGAAGTCCGCACTGGCCGAGTCCGGCCAACGGTACGCCAATTGGGGACGGCAGCGCGAGGCCATGCCGCTCGTATTCGTCGGGAGGCAGTAGCGTCTCGATTCGCTCCGCGAGGGACATCGGGATCGGCAGCGTCGGCAGGGTCGCCCGCCAGATCGCCACTGCTGCGAACTGCTCGCCGGGGGCACCGCGCCGAGACGGCCGACCAACTCCCGGCGGGCGGCGGCGAGCCATTCGGCCTGAGCGGCTGTCAGCAGGTCCGCCCACCACCCGCCGAGCGGCAACCGGCACCGCACCGCCAGCGCCCACCGCGCCGGGGACGCGGAGTAGGTGGCGAGCGCGGCGGCGCGGTTCGCGCACGGTTCCAGGAACGCGGCCAGTTGGGGGGCACCTGCGGGCGGTGCCGGAACGTGACGTACTTCAGCCACGTCGTCGGCCCGTGCCGGCGGAAGCCGCGCGCGCCGGTCGGCTGCGAACCGCCGGCCAATTCCGCGCGGGCGGCGTTCATGGCCAACAGGGTGGTGTAGTGGAGCCGCCAGTCGCCGTCCGCCGACTCGGTGCGCGGCAAGTGCTTGGCGAGGAACGCGCGGGGGTCCGGGTCGCCGACGGCCGTGTCGCAGTAGCCGTTGAAGATGGCCAGGAAGCGGTCGAATCCGGCCGTGGGGACGGGGACCGCCGCCGCCCCGACCACCCGCGCCACCACCTCGTCCGCCCCCGCCCCGAACAACAGCCGCGCGACCACCGCGTTCGACCCGTTCAGGTCCATCACCGCGTCGAAGTTCTCCCCGCCGACGGCCCGCCCCTTGGCCGTGTCCCACCCGTCCAGCGCGTACCGCTCGTCGGACGTGACCGCCCCCGCCCCGTTCTTCTGCACCCGCTTGATCCGCCCGCCGAAGGCGTCGTAGCTGTACTCCACCCGGCCCAAGAGAGTGCCTCCGTCGGTCGCCCGCTGCTCGGCCCACACCATCTGCCCGCGGTGGTCGTACCCGTACGTCCACGTCTCCGCCGCCGACCCCTTGCTCTTCTTCGTCAACTCCCCTTCGTCGTCGTAGGTATACGTCCAGGTGCCGTCGCCCAGCAGCCGGTTGCCGAAGACTCACCAATGACATACTGGTCACGGCGGCGGCAGGCTCCCACCACCCTCCCACTCCGTGGCCCTGGCCGACCCGATGGGCTTGATGGGGAATGAGTTGCCACACAGGACGGGAGGGATACAGATTGACTTCTGCTCCGAAGCGTGCGGAGCTACTCGCCAGTCCAGAGGTAGTAGTCGAACCCGTGTTCGGCGACGTGCTTCAGTTCTGGAGAGGCGGTGCTGAAAACGTTTAGCTCGGCCCGCACGACCTCCGGGGAGGTCATGACCCCGATGCTCGTCAGGTATCGAAGGACGCTGGCCGCTGAAAAGCGCATCCGAGGCACCCCTTCCAGCGGAGCGACATCGAAGTGGATTTCCTTGCCGCTCACGACCTCTCGGAAGGAGTACCCAGCCCCGTGGACGCGGTACTCGTAGACCCGCCCCCCATCGTGAGCGACAACCTTCCCCTGCCTCTCGACGGCAGCACTCCGAGCCGCCTGCTGCAATCGAACGAGCTCGGACTCCGACCCCGACAGCGCGAAGGCCGCGTTGCAGTCCCGGCACGCCTGTCTCGCATCGGCGATGAAGCCCCGAAGTAATTCGATGTCCACAGTTGCGCTCCTCGCCACTACTTGATCGGGCCGTAATGACCTTGCAGTAGCTGGGCCGGTGTCGTGTTGTAGCTTTGCAACATCTCCGCTTCGGTGATCGTGCGGTACGGGATGGATCCCGTGTAGCCCACGTCCGCCGCCGCAGTCAGGCGGTGATGCCCGTTCAGGACGTACTTCTGCCCGTTGATCACGAACACCTCGATTGGCTCAGCCCAAACGTAGAGGTGGTTCGGCCCTTTCAACTCGTCGCGGAAATATCGCAGGTTTTGTGGGATGAGGTTGCTAGGCGGTTCATTACGAAGCCACCCGCTTACATCTGCGACGGTTGCAGAACCCGAGTTGTTGTGGACGAGAATCTGGGCGTGGCCTACGGCATAGCAGTGCAGCTCCTCGACGTGGAAGTTGTACACCGGTTGCCGGGCGTGTCGGACCACCGGCTCAGTGATCGCGGCCTGCTCGCCCGACCGGAGCAGGAGAACGTCCCCGACCCGTAGGTCGATGGCGTCCACCCACCTCCCCTCGCTGTTGTACGCCGCCGGGTTGCCGGGGACGTGTTCGGGTTGCGGGCGACCGCCCAAGCCTTCGCCCCGGACCACCCACCACGGGTGGTGGCCGGTCGATTCGACCACCTCCCCGGCCACCGTCGCGGCCACCACGTCGCCGTCGTGGTCGTGCCGGTACGTCTCCATCACCCGGCGCAACTTCCACTCGCCGGTGATGAGGTCGAACGCCCACACCCGGTCCTCCGCCCGCACGTCCTGAATCGGCCTCGGCCCGTGTTCGGTGCCGACTACGGTGCCTGCCGGGAAGCAGTTGGGGAACTTCCCTGCGGCTGGGGCAACACCCTTCGCGGCAGCGGCGGCGGTCGCGGTCGCAGCGGCGGCGTCGGCCTTCGCGGCCAAGCGCGCCCCGCCGTACATCGTCCCTTCGCCACGCACGAAGTCGAGGATCTGTTTCTTGTTCTGAACGCACTTCTTGCCGAGACTCTTGGCCAGGCCGGGCAGTTGAACCAGCAACGCCACGTTCTCGGCCGCCTCCGCCACGGCTTGGCCGTCGTTGTGGCCCGTCAGAATTTCCCACGCCCGACCGGTCTGTAGCTCCTGCTTCTGCCCCGTCCACGCTTCACCCAAACCGGCCGAGGCCACGTCCATTCCCAGCGCGATCAGCGACGCCCCGGCGACGATCCCGACACCGGTGGAGGCGCTGCCACTGGTCCGGCGTGAGCGGGCCGTCGAATTTGGCCCGGACGTACTCGCCGTCCGTCCATTTGCCGCGGAGCATTCCGCCGTACACCGGCGACGTGCAAATGTTCCACCACGACTGCCGGCTGAAGGGGTTGCCTTTGCTCGTGCGGAAACCTTTCCGCTTCAATTCGTCCGCGACCGCTCTCAACGAGTACGCACCGGTCAGTTGCTTTTGCAACCCGTACCGGAGGAGTTCCCACTGGCCGTTCTCGGCATTCGGAACGAGAGTCGGTTTGCCGTCCAATCGGCCGTTCTGGAACCCGGTCGGCGCGCCGCGGCACCAGTAGCCGTCTCTGGCGAGGATCCGCTCGACGCCGATTGTCCGCTCGGCGTGGACGCCGCCCTCCTGGCCCTCGCCGCGGCCGAGGACGCGACCCGCTGATTCGCGCGAGCCAGGCACGGCGGCGCACGGACGGCGCGCGGGACGGGCATTGGGGTTGGGTCGCCGCGTCGGCGACCGCCGGCCGCGTCGCACCCCACACGCAAAACCTCCGATCCGGATCGGGATCTGGATGTCAAGACGCAAGGCTCCCGAATCGATGACGCACCCCGCAAGCCGCAACACTCTTACCGCCCGTCTCCCTTCGCCGGCCGCCGCCGTCGTGTCCTGGACCTTCGCACCGCGCACCATTCGTTCGACGTGTGGAATTCTACCCGCGGGGGGCGGCCCTCACCCCCAGCCCCTCCGGGGCATCGCGCCACTCCCCGTCGCCCGACTCTCCGAGTCGGCACCCCGTTTCCGACTCGGAGAGTCGGGCGACGAAGGCCGCCACTTCCAACCCCGTCCATTCGCGCGACGCCCGCCCGCTACACCATCCG
>JAYTTN010000680.1:0-3923 GCA_043745295.1 Fimbriiglobus sp.
GGCAGCCGGCTGGCGCAGGTGATGAAGATGAACGGCTTCGTCAGCCCGCGGCTGGGGTGCCGGTTCGAGATGACCGGCGACGGGCTGGTGATGTTCACCCCGGACGGGCGGCCGTTCCAGACCCGCGAGGACCGCGAGGCAGAGTTGCTGGACGAGCTACGGATGGCCGCCGCCGACGTGGAGACCGAGCGCCGCCGGGCGCACGCCGAGAAGCAGCGGGCCGACACGGAGAAGCAGCGGGCCGAGACGGAGGCGACGAAAGCGGCGGTGGAGAAGAAACGGGCCGACGCGGAACGCCAGCGGGCCGACGGGGAAAGCCAGCGGGCCGACGGGTTGGCCGCGAAACTGCGGGCGCTGGGGGTCGATCCGGAGCGGTGATCGGTACGGCGAGGGCTCCGGCGGGCGAATCCGCCGGCCGGTCGTAAACTCGCACCTCCCACCGACCGCCCACCGAGTCGCCGATGCTCCCGACCCGCACCCCCGGCTCCCCGCTCGACCGCCTCGTCCTGGCGGCGTTCACATTCCTCGCCGTCGGCAGTTGCGTCCTCGGGTTCCGGGCGCACGGCGAGCCGTTCGCCCGGGCGCTGCCGGCGGGCGTCCTGCCGCTGCTGTACTGGAACGCGATGCGGGCGCGGGGCCTGGCCGCGTGGGCCGCACTGCCGCTGTTCCTGGTGACGGTCCTGAACGGGTCCGTCGTCGCCCAGGGCACGTTCGCCGGCATCTGCGTCGGCGGCCTGGTGCGGAGCGGGTTCTTCTTCGCCGCCGTCGTCCCCCCTCCGTCCGGCCGCCCGAACGTCCTGCCGTTGTCCGTCGGCCAGCAGCTCCTCCTGATCGGGCTGTCGATGCTGGCGTGGGTGGAACTCGGCACCCCGGACTGGCTGCCGTGGCCGGCACTCGCCCTGTTCCTCGGCCTGTGGGTCTGGTGCTACCGGCAGATGTTCGAGCTGGTGTGCGAGCCGATCCTGCGGCTGATGTACCGCATCCGCTGGACCGGGCCGGGTAGCCGGCAGTTCCCCCCGCGCGGGCCGGTGCTCGTCATCGCCAACCACGGCTGCTGGTTCGACCCGATGTACATGGGCAAGATCCTGACCCGCCCGATGACGCCGATGATGACCAGCCGGTTCTACGGCATCTGGTACATCCGCCCGCTGCTGAAGTACATCTTCCGCGTCGTCGTGGTGCCGGACGTGGAGCGGCGGAAGGACGCGCCGGAGCTGGCGGACGCGGCGGCCTGCCTGACGCGGGGCGAGTGCGTGATGATCTTCCCGGAGGGCTACCTGCGGCGGACCGAGGACAAGCCGCTGCGGCGGTTCGGCCGGGGCGCGTGGCAAATCCTGACGGACTGCCCGGACGTGCCGGTGGTGGCGTGCTGGATCGAGGGCGGGTGGGGCAGTTGGTGTTCGTACCGGGACGGCCCGCCGACGAAGAACAAGTCGAAGGACTGGGGCCGGCCGATCGCCGTCGGCATGGCCGCCCCGGTGACGATCCCGGCCGAGGTGTTGGCCGACCAGATGCGAACGCGGTTCCACCTGATGAACCTGGTGTCGGCCGCGCGTGTCCACATCGGACTGGAGCCGCTGCCGCCGTTCGAGATCCCGGCCGGGGCGGGCGGAAACGACGAGGGGTGATCCCACGGCTGCGCAACGAAGTTGCCACATCCGAACCGAATCGTGCCACGGATCGTATCCCATCGCCGTCCAATGGGTCAGTGGCGGGCGAGAATCCGGATTTCTGTAACGTCCCCAGTCGTGCCGGGTACTTCCCGTAAAGCGTTTCCCGAAATCGGGTTGCGGTCGGGTTAACGATTCGGCTTGCGCGCGATTCCGGGAAAAAGCGAAATCCGCTCCGATTTCGGAGCCTGACTTGCCGTGTCGCATATAGTTGGGACGGAAATCGGCCCGAACCGGGGCGATATCCCAAACTCCCCATTCCCTCGACGGAGACCCACGGGCAATGCCCTGGCCGCCGAGACCATAAAAAGGTGGTGTACCATGGCCCGGAAGGACGCGCTCCAGAAGATCTCGAAGGTGTTAGTCGCCCGCCGGAACGAACTCCGCCACCGCCTGAGCGGCAACCTGCGCGACCTCGGCGACGGCTCCGCCGGCACGGGCGACGCAGCGGACATCGCGTTCGGCAGCGTCGGCGACGAGATGGCCTCGCAGTTGGCCGAACTGGAGTCCAAGGAGTTGATGCAGACCGAGATCGCCCTGATGCGGATCAAGCAGGGGCGATACGGCGTGTGCGAGGTGTGCGCGAAGAAGATCCCGGTCGCCCGCATGGACGCCCTGCCGTACTGTCTCACCTGCGTGACGTGCCACGCGCAGGTGGCCAAGGATGTCCACTGGCTGGACGCGCAGATGGCCACCGACTGGGACAAGGTCCGCGACGAAGCCGACTCCGAATACGACGTGTCCGCGATGGAACTGGAACTGACCAAGTGACGGCGACGGAACCGAACGATCCACGGCCGCCGCGAGGACACCAAGTGTCCTCGCGGCGGCCGAATTTTTTCGCCCGTGGTCGCGTCCGCCGGAATGCCGATAACCTCTCCGTGAACCCGACCCCCGACCCGCCGTTCCGTTCGCCCGCCGACCGCCCGCTGAGCGGGTGGGAGTGGGTCGGCGTGGCCGTTCTCCTCGCCGCGATCATCTGGTTCGGCCACCTGACGCTGTACCGCTCCGCGTACTGGGGACGGATGACCGATTACGGCGTGTACGCCCGCGCCGGCTGGGCCGTCGCCACCGGCCGCGACCCCTACGCCGTGGCCGACGACAACGACTGGCACTTCGTCTACCCGCCGCCGGCCGCGCTGCTGTTCGTGCCGCTCGCCGACCCGCCCGCCGGCCACGACCGGGCCGGTTTCCTTCCCTACGACTTCGGCGTCGGACTTTGGTACGCCGTCAGCGCGGTCCTCATGGCCGTGGTCGCGCACCAGTTCGCATCCGCCGGCCTGCCCGACGCCCGGCGGTGGTCGCGGCGGTGGTGGTACGCCCGGCTGCTGCCGTTCGACTTGTGCCTGAGCGGCATCGGCTACACCCTCGGCCGGGGGCAGGTGAACATTCTCCTGCTCGCGCTGCTGGCGGGAATGTTCGTCGCGGCCACCCGGCGGCGGGCGGCGTCGGCCGGCTTCTGGCTGGCGGCGGCGGCGGCGCTGAAAGTCATCCCCGCCGTGATGGGGTTGTTCTTCCTCAGCCGGCGCGAGTGGCGGTCGGCGACGGCCTCGCTGGTCGGCGCGGCAGTGCTGTTCCTCGCGGTGCCGGCGGTCGTGTGGGGGCCGAGCGGGGCCGTCCAGATGAACCGCCGGATGATCGACGCCGTGCTGCTGCCGGGGTTGGCGAACGAGGGCGACACCAGCCGGGCCGAGGAACTGACGAACCACACCGCCACCGACAGCCAGTCGTTCCAGGCGGTCATCCACAACTGGCGGCACCCGAACCGCGACGACCGCCCGACGACCGCCGACCCGGAGGCGAAGCTGGCCCACTGGGGCCTCGTCCTGGCGATGCTGCTGGCGACGGCCGGGGCCGGCTTCCGCGCCGCCCGCACCCCGCCGACGCAACTGGTGGTGTTCGGCTGCGCGGCCGTCATCATGATGCTGGCCACGCCCGTCTCGCACCTGCACTACTACCTGCTCGCGTTCCCGCTGGTCGCCGGACTGATCTTCCGCGACCTCGCCGGCCGACCCCGCGCCGCGATTCCCCGCCTCGCCGTGCTGCTGCCGCTCGTCGGCTGGGCCGTCGCCACGACGCTGCCGCTGATTCCCGACCCGCTCTGTCTGGCGTTCCGCGACTACGGCCTGGGCACCGCCGCCACCGTCGGCCTGTGGGCGTGGGGCACCGCCGTGGCAGTACGGGGGACGTGACTGATACCGAATCCGATTGGAGAGCGGCTGTCGGGCGTTGTTAGCCCGCCGCGCGAGCAAG
>JAYTTN010000681.1:0-1041 GCA_043745295.1 Fimbriiglobus sp.
AACAGCCCCCGCACCGCCAGCCACGCGGCCAGGTGCTTCGTCCAGTCGGCCGTGTACGTGTTGCCCCTGGTCCACTTGGGGTCGGTGCCCAGACCGACGCCGTGCCAGCCCTTTTGGTAGACGTGCATCTCGGCCGGCACCTTCGCGACTTTCAAAGCCAGGTAGAAGTGGGCCGCGTTCTCCGGCGGTACCGCCGTGTCGTCGTCCGAGTGGAACAGGAACGTCGGCGGCGTGGTCGCGGTGACGTGCTTCTCGTTGCTGAACTCCGCGACGAGTTCGGCCGACGGCTTGTCGCCGAGGAGGTTCCGCTTCGAGCCGCCGTGGGTGACGCCGTCGGCCATGCTGACGACCGGGTACGCCAGGATGGCGAAGTCCGGCCGGCTCGCCGCGTCGAAGTGCGTGGCCAGCGTGCTCGCCAGGTGCCCGCCGGCCGAGAAGCCCCAGACGCCGACGCGCCTCGGATCGACGTGCCACTCCGTCGCCTTCGCCCGGACTACCTTCATCGCCTCCTGGGCGTCGAGTAGCGGAGCCTTGAGCAGCGGCCCCGGCCGGCCCTTGCCGACGACGCGGTACTTCAGCACGAACGCCTGCACGCCCAGCGTGTTGAGGAACTCGGCCACCTGCGTGCCCTCGTGGTCCATCGCCAGCGTGCCGTAGCCGCCGCCGGGGCAGACCACGACCGCCGCCCCGTTCGCCTTCTCCTTCGGCACCAGGTACGGCGCGAGGGTCGGCGCGTCGGCGTCCGACGTGCCGACGGCCAGCGGCGGCTTGCCCTCGTACAGCGGCAGCGGCGACGGCGGGGCCATGAGAACGAGCGAGAGGGCGAGCGGGAACATTCGGCAACTCCGTGGGGTGGCGGGGCCGAGGTAACCTATCGAAGACCCCGGCGAGCCGGAAGCGTCAGCACCCGGAGTACCACTCCGAGCGGCCGCCCGGAGTGGCACCCCAAGCGGCCGCCCGTACAACGTCCGCGTGGCGTGACGCGGGCGGGCCGAACAACGGGGTGCGGGATGGAGAAGAGTCAACGGGGCTGGGCGTTCG
>JAYTTN010000682.1:0-14744 GCA_043745295.1 Fimbriiglobus sp.
CCGGCCCAGGCGACCACGTTCGCCAACGGCCATCACAAGGCTTGTCGTCGCACCACCGCCGCGGACCTCGGACTAGGGGTAGGCCGAACCGCACGCGGACGACAGGCCACAAGAGGAGGTCACGCCCATGAACCGCTACAGTGTTGCTCTCGTCGCCGCGCTGGTCGCCGCTTCGGTCGGAAGCGCCGCGCCGATCGTCTACACGGCGGACTTCATCCCGAACTCCACGCGGACGGGGTTCAACGGGTTCGAAGCCATCCCGAACGACGGAACCTTTTTCACGGGCGGGATCGGCCCCTACACCGAAGGGGGTATCTCCGTCACCCAGGTGAACGGTGGCCCTGGGAACGACATCTATGTCACCTTCTTCAGCCCGGAAGGCAACTTCGGCTGGTATCCCAACGGTGGCGACATCGGGTACACGCGGATCACCCTGTCCGGAGGGAGTGACTTCGGGAATGTGGGCTTTCTGCTCGCGACGGGGTATCCGAGTTCGACCGCCGGGTACGAAGTCTGGAACAACGGAGTGCTCATTCTCAGCGGCACGCTGAGTGGTCTGATGAACGGTTCCTCCTCCGCCGGTCTTTACCTCGGGTTTGGGGGCGGAGGGTTTGACGAGATTCGGTTGCGCGACGTGTTCAGCGGAAACCCTCTTCCGGTTAACCAGGGCGGCACCAACGCCCTTACCATCGACGCGATCGAAATTTCGGCCGTAGCCGTAGTCCCCGAGCCGGCGACGCTGGCGGTGTTCGGCGGGATCGCGCTGGCCGGTGCCCTCGGCTACCGCCGTCGGAAGGCCACGGCGAGCGTGTGACCGTCGCTCGCGCTTCCGGCTCGGAACAGCACACGAACCCCGACGAAACGTCGGGGTTCGTTGCGTTTGCAGGCGCGGTAGAATACGGTGATCTCCGAGGGCCGCGCCATGCCGCTGCACGACTGGACCGACCGCGACAACTGGGACGGGTTCCACACCTACTGGATCACCGACATCGCCCGCCGGTTGCGGGCCACCCTGCCGCCGCCGTTCCGCGCGATCATCGGGACGAGTCCGCTGGCGGCCATCGGGGGCGAGATCCGGCACCCGGACGTGGCGGTGGCGAACGGCGTGACCGAACCGACGGGGCCGGCGGCCTCCTCCGCCCGCGAGCCGGACGTGGAGGTGGCGGTGGCCGAGTTGGAACCGGACACCACACTCACGGTCGAGCGCAACGGTCGGCTCGTGGCGGTCGTGGAACTCATCTCGCCTCGGAACAAGGACCGGCCGTCGTCCCGCGACCAGTACGCCAACCGTTACCTCGGCTACCTTCGGGGCGGGGTTCACCTGATGATCGTGGACGTTCACCGCCGCCCGATCGGGTTCTCCTTCCCGCAACTGATGGCCGCCACGCTCGGCGAGCGTCTGCCGGCCCCGCCGGCTCCGTCCGTCGTCGTGTACGGCGTAGGGGGGGCCGCAGCCACCGGCGGGCGCATGCTGGCGGTGTGGGCCGAGCCGCTGACGGTGGGGGAACGGCTGCCCGCAATGGCCTTGCCGCTCACTCCCGACCGGGACGTGACGGTCGATCTGGAGGTGAGTTATTCCCAGGCGGCCGAGGACAGCTACCTGACCTGACGCGCGAACCGGGGGCGGCTTCGGGTTCTCCGTTCGGCGGGCCGCCGCTACAGTAAAGCGGCTCGATCACCGCCGTCGGGCCGTCCTCCGTAGGGGCGGGAACTCGCGGCGGCCAACACGCAGGTGATGTCATGTCCGCGATGCTGTCGTTGAAACTGCCCGACGGTTCGATCCGCGAAGTGCCCGCCGGCACCCGCTCCCGCGAGGTCGCCGAGAGCATCGGCAAGCGGCTCGCCGCCGCCGCCGTCGCCGCCAAGGTGAACGGCGAGATCGTGGACCTGGAACGGGAGATTCAAGACCCCACCCCCCAGCCCCCTCCCCGTCCCGGAGAGGGGGAGCCAGACAAAGCCCCTCTCCGGGACGGGGAGGGGTTGGGGAGGGGTCGGGAGATCGCCTTCCAACTGCTCACCGACCGCGACCCGGAGGCCCTCGACGTGCTGCGGCACAGCGCCGCGCACGTCATGGCCCGCGCCGTCCTGCGGCTGTTCCCCGGCACCCAACTGGCGTTCGGCCCGACGACCGACGCCGGCTTCTACTACGACATCGACTCGCCCACCCCGATCACCGAGGCCGACTTCCCGAAGATCGAAGAGGAGATGCGGAAGATCGTCAAGCTGGCCGAACCGTTCGAGCGGTTCGAGCGGACCAACGCCGACGGCAAGCAACTCGTCCTCGACATGAAGCAGAAGCTCAAGGGCGAGCACATCGACGAGGGGCTGAAGGACCACGCCACCGTCAGCTTCTACCGGCAGGGCGAGTTCATCGACCTGTGCCGGGGGCCGCACATCCCGCACGCCGGCAAACTCGGCGCGTTCAAGCTGCTGGCCATCGCCGGCGCGTACTGGAAGAACGACGCCAAGCGGGAGCAACTCCAGCGGCTGTACGGCACCGCGTTCTTCGACCAGAAGGCGCTCGACGCCCACATGAAGCAGGTGGAGGAAGCCCGCAAGCGGGACCACCGCGTCCTCGGCCGGCAGTTGAAGCTGTTCACCATCAGCCAGGTGGCGGGGCAGGGGATGATCCTGTGGATGCCGAAGGGGGCCACCCTGCGGCACGAACTGGAACAGTTCATCCGCGCGGAACTGGTCAAGCGTGGGTACAGTCCCGTATACACGCCACACATCGGCAATTTGAACATGTACCGCACCAGCGGGCACTTCCCGTATTACGCCGACGCGCAGTTCCCGCCCATGTACTTCAACCCGACCGTGCAGACCGTGGACGTGTGGTACACCCTGCTGGAGAAGGGCCACCTGTCGGCGGACCGCGAGGCCGCGTTCCTCGGCGTCGTCGAGTCGGTCAGCGAAGGCAAGTTGCCGGCCGGCGAGGACGACTACCCGCGCCAGAGTTGGAACCAGATTCAACTGGACGCCCGCGTGCTGCTGCTGGACTACAAGGCCGCGCAAGATGATGCCGCGAAACTGAAGATTCTGAAGGACTGGATGAGCGGCCAGGAAGGGTATCTGCTCAAGCCGATGAACTGCCCGCACCACATCCAGATTTACAAGGCCGTGCCCAAGAGTTACCGCGACCTGCCGCTGAAGCTGGCCGAGTTCGGTACCGTGTACCGGTATGAGCAGTCGGGCGAACTCGGCGGCATGACGCGGGTGCGCGGCTTCACCCAGGACGACGCGCACCTGTTCGTCACCCCGGAGCAGGTCGAGGCCGAACTGCGGAGCGAGATCGACCTCGTGCTGTCCATCCTGCGGCTGCTCAACCTGACCGAGTACCGGGTGCGGGTGAGCGTCCGCGACCCGGCCAGCAGCAAGTACGTCGGCGACCCGGCCCAGTGGGACCGGGCCGAGGCGACCCTGAAGGCCATCGTCGAAAGCACCCCCGGCCTGAACTTCAACATCGGCGTCGGCGAGGCGGCGTTCTACGGGCCGAAGATCGACTTCATCGTGAAGGACTGCATCGGCCGCGAGTGGCAACTCGGCACCGTGCAACTGGATTACAACCTGCCGGAGCGGTTCGACCTGGAGTACACCGGTAGCGACAACGTCATGCACCGGCCGGTGATGCTGCACCGCGCCCCGTTCGGCAGCATGGAGCGGTTCTGCGGCATCCTCATCGAACACTTCGCCGGGGCGTTCCCGCTGTGGCTGGCCCCGGAGCAGGTGCGGGTGCTGACCATCTCCGAGAAGTCCTTGGAGTACGGGCAGAAGGTGGAGGCCGAGTTGAAAGCGGCCGGCGTCCGCGTGACCGGCGACTACCGCAGCGAAAAGATCGGCGGCAAGGTGGCGGTCGGCTCGCAGGAGAAGGTGCCGTACCTCTTGGTGGTGGGCGAGAAGGACGCGGCGAACGGCACCGTGAGCGTGCGGGACGAGAGCATCGAAGACTTGAAGAAGCGCGACCTGGGGCCGAAGCCGCTGGCCGAGGTGATCGCGCTGTTCCGCGCCGAGATCGCCGAGAAGCGGGTGCGGAACGTGGCGAAGGTGGAAGGGTGAGGCAGAGCCGGAAGCGCGAGCGACGGGACAAGGCAAACCCGTCGCTCGCGCCTCCGGCCCGAATTCAATACGGCGGGAACAGCCGGCGGACGGCGTGGCACAGCACCACCAGGAAGAAGAGCAGGTTGCGGAACGGGATCGCCCACCACGCCAGCCCGACGGCGGGCTGCGGGGCGGTTCGCCATTTCCCCTCGGCCAGTCGCTCGCCGAGCTTCTCGATGTATCGGATCGACCGCGGCCAGTCGCACCAGCGGTCGAGCCACTCCCTCGGGATGCCGGCCTTGCCGACGCGGGTGCCGACCAGCGCGCCGGTGATCGCGGCCACGGTGTCGGTGTCGCCGCCGCAGCGGATGACGCTCTCGACGGCCGCGCGGTAGTCGTCCGGGTGCCGCAGGAAGGCGTAGACGGCGACCGGCACCGTGTGCGCGATGTACCCCGTCACGCCCTTCCGTTTCAGGCCGAGTTGCTCGACGAACTCCGCAACCGATTTGCCGGCCTCGAAAGCGGGACGGATGGCGGCCATGTTCTTGTCGAGGTGCGATGCGTGATCGGGCGGGTGGCTCGGGTCGCAGCACCAGTCCAAGAGCTGAGTCGGATCGAGTGGCTTGTCCCGATCACGGGCCGCACAGATGGCCGCAATTCGCACCAATACCGCACCTCGGTGGGCTTGCGGGTCTTGATGAGTGAGATCGGTGGACTCTCCAATCCAAGGCCACCATCCTGGCGCGTATGACCAATCCATGTCGAGCAATTCCCCAGAACATCCTGCCGTTGTGAACAGGATCGCCGCGCGCATCGCGGGGCCGTTGCCGGCGGACTTCACCCCCGAGTTGTTAGAAGACCATCCCAGCCACAGTTTCACGCACGCCTTCAGCGTCGCCTTGCCGATGCCCGCCGGGCCGGCCAGGAACCACCAGCGCAGCCGCCACGCAAGGGACCGACGGAAGCGACTACTATCGCCGCCGCTCCGCAGTAGAGCGTTCGCGGTCATGCAGGCGTGTTCGGTGTCGTCCGACCCCATGCCGTGGCCGAACAGGAACCGCGGGCGGTCGAACGTCGGGAACCACTTGGCGATGCGGCGGGCGGACAGGTTCTCGGCCGGCAGGCCCATCATGTCGCCGACCGCCTGCCCGAGCAGGCAGCCGACGACGGCGTCACGATCCAGCGGGGGAAGAGTCATGCGGGGAACGAAGGGCGTGAGTGACTAACGTTGTCGTCGCCGGGTTCACGTTCACTTCTTCCCCAGGCAGTACACCGACCCCTTCTCGGTGCCGACGAGGATGCGGTCGCCGGCGACCGCGACCGACCCGCTGATGGCGCTGTCGAGCGTCACCTCTTGCAGCTTCTTCCCGGTCTTCAACTCCAGGACGTAGAACTCGCCGGTGTTGGACTGGCAGCCGACGTACACGCGGTCGCCGATGACCACCGGGGAGGCGTCCACCATGCCCTCGGTGCCGAAGCTCCAGACTTCCTTGCCCGTCTTGCGATCCAGGGCGTACACCTTGCGGTCTCGGCTGCCGGCCAGAATCAGCGAGTCCGTGACGGCGGCGGACGAGTAGAACGGCTGCGCGCGGCGCTCCGGGGTGAACTGCCAGCCGAGCTTCTTCGCCTTCAGGTCCACGGCCACCACGTCGTTCGTCATGGTGCCGAAGTAGGCGAAGTCCCCGGCGACGGCGGCGGTGGCGGCCGCCTGCCCCGGCAGCGCCAGGTTCCACGGCGACTTGCCGGTCTTGCAGTCCACTGCGTGGAAGGTGCTGTCGCAGCCGGCCACGAACGCGGTATCGCCGAGGACCGCCGGCGAGCCGTTCACCGGGCCGTCGATGGCGAAGTCCCACAGCTTCTTGCCGTCGGTCGTCAGGCAGTACAGCTTGGAATCGTGCGACCCGACGAGGACGTTGTCGCCGTGGAAGTTGCACCCGGAGGTGATCTCGCCCTCGGTGGCGAACTTCCACAGCGGCTTGCCGGTGGCGGCGTCCACGCAGTGAACCGTGCCGTCGCTGTCGCCGACGAACACCTTGCCGCCCTTCACCGCCGGCGAGGACTTCATCGTCGCCAGCTTCGTCTTCCAGATTTGCTTGCCGGTCTTCAGTTCCAGCGCGTACAGGTGCCCGTCGGCCGAAGCGACGTACACCGCGTCGCCGACGACAGCCGGCGCGCCCTCGATGCCGTTGCCGGTCTTGAACGCCCACAGTTCGTCGAGCTGGTCGGGCAGCTTGGCGACGGCGACGCCGAGCATCTGCGGGCTGCCGCGGAACAACGGCCACTCGGTCGTGAGTGCGGCCGGGGCGGGTTGCGCCGGGACGGGAGCCGGCTTGGCGACGACCGGCGGGTCGCCGGGCGCGGCGGCCTCGGTGCCGCCGCAGCCGAGCGGAGCCAGGGCGAGAAGGGCGGGGAAGAGCAGTTTGAGTTTCGCGGTCATGATCGCGACTCCGGGAGCGCGGGTCTGGGAACGTCTCACACCCTCGTCGCGGCTCACCACGCGGTGTGGTACAGGCTCAGGATTTCCTTGTCCGTCACGGGCCGGGGGTTGAATCGGGCCGTCCACTGCTGGTTCGCCTCGTCCGCCAGCACCGGCAGTATACTCTCGGCGACGCCGCATTCCTTCAGCGAAGTCGGCAGGCCGGCGGCGCGGACGAGCCGCGCCACGCGGTCGGCGAGGCGGTCGGCGCTGCCGTACAGGCTGGCGTACAGTTCCCCCGCGACTTCCCCATTGAATCGGATGACGTGCGGCAGCATGATTCCGATGGCGACCCCGTGGGTGATGCCGTAATGGGCCGTCAACGGGTTGGCGCAACTGTGGCAGACGCCCAGCATGGACGCTTCGATCGCCATCCCCGCCAAGTGCGCGCCGAGTTGCATCTGCGACCGCGCGGCCAAATCCGCCGGTGCCTTCAACACCGTCTCGAAGTGCGGTTCCAGATGCTCGAACGCGGCGCGGGAACACATCCGCGACAGCGGGTTCGCCTTGGTGCAGACGAACGATTCCACCGCGTGCGCGACGGCGTCGATGCCCGTGACGGCGGTTAAACCCTTCGGCTGCGACAGCGTCAATTCCGGGTCGAGAATGGAGACCCGGAAAGCGGCCTTCTTATCCCCACAGGCCATCTTCATGTGCGACGATTCGTCGGTGATGAGGGCGTAACTCTGCGCCTCGCTGCCGGTGCCCGAGGTGGTCGGCACGCCGACGCTCGGCAGCATCGGTTTGGTGGCCTTGTCGTGCCCCTTGTAGTCCCGCATCCGCCCGCCGTTGGTGAGGATGAAGTTCACCCCCTTGGCGCAGTCCATGCTGCTGCCGCCGCCGACGGCCACAATTACGTCCGCCCGGTGATGGCGGGCCACGGTCACGCCGTTCGTCACCTCCCGCTCGGTCGGGTTCTCCTTCACCCCGTCGAACAGCGCCACGTCCAGACCGGCTTCGGCGAGCAGCTTCGCCGCCCGCTGCGGGTGGCCGACGAGGTATAGGCCGGGGTCGGTGACGAGGAGGACGCGCGTGCCCCCGACCGACCGCACCGCCTCCGGCAGGCGGTCGAGGGTGCCGGGGCCGAACAGCACGCGGCCGAGCGGGTGGAAGTCAAACGGCGACAAGGTTGAGGGCCCGCTGCTTGTAGAGGTGGGTGAAGAGGTTCCCTTCATGCGGCTGGTCCCAGGTCAACCGGTTGGTCGGCAGCGGGCCGACGTTCAGCCGCTCGATGTGCGGGCAGGCCAGCACGTCGGCGGTGAACGCGGGGTCGGTCGTGAACGCGGACGCGGCCAGGGTGTAGCCGATCCGCTTCAGCACGTCCGCCTGCGGGCATTCTATCACCGAGGCGTAGGGGAACAGGAACTCCTTGTTCGCCAGCGGGTGGTCCGGGCTGTCGCAGCGGATGATGGTCGGCAGCAGGTACGCGATGCGGCCTTCCTTCACGAGGCGGGGCAGGGTGCGGTACTTGGCCGTCACGTCCACCGCGCCGGGCGTCTTCAACCCTTCCTCGACCATATTGTTGATGGCCTCGGCGACTTCCGGCTTGGCGAACGCGCTGATTTCGACGTTCGGGTCGTCCCACGGGCGGGGCACCATCGGGGCCAGCTTCTTCGCGATGGCGTCGGCGATGGCGTCGGCGTTCTTCGGCGTCCAGACGGCCGAGGCGTTCACGCACGCACGCCCGCCGTTGCCGGCGATGCCGTCCACCATGATGTCGATGTACTTGGCGTAGTTGTCGGCCTCGTCCTCGCCGAAAATGAACTTGCTGTACCCGGTGCCGTGGATCTCGACGCGGTGGTCGTTCTTGTACGCGGCCATCGTCTCGTCGCTGCCGAACGCCATGCTCCGCCCGCACAGCCGCAGCACGTCGTTCGCGCCGCCGTGGTCGGTCGGCAGGAAGCCGAGGAACTTGGCCGGAAGCCCGGCGGCGATCAGCGCCTGCATCACCCGGAACGGCGTCCACGGCTCCTCGCGGCCGGGCTTGAGCAGCAGCGGCACCTTGAACGCGATGGTCGGCACCCACAGGGCGTGGACGCCGGGCGAGTTCGACGGCAGCGTCGCGCCGAACACGTCGGTGGTCGGGTAGAACGCCTGCATCCGCCCGCCCTTCGTCGTGTAGCCTTTGTCCAGCATGTCCACGTCCAGGCCGCGCATCAGACCCGTCATCACTTCTTCGATGTTCTCCAGCACATAATGCACCTTGAGCGCGTTCCGCCGGCAGAACAGCATCGGGCTGCCGGTGGTGGCGGACAGGTTGCGGACGTAGTCGTCGAAGGTGAGTTCGGTGTCGCCGCAAGGCAACCGCCCGTTCACGAACAGGTCGGCGGCCTTCTTGTAGATGGCGAGCAACTCGCGGACGGGGATCGCCGCCAGCTCTTTGTGCAACTTCGGCATCTGGCCGAGGTCGCGGGCGATCATGCTGCCCGTCACCTGGCTCACCTCGGCCACCGGCTCGCCGGTGACGTGGTGGGTGAGCTGCGCCTTTTCCAGGCTGGTGTACGGCTTGCCGAAGCGGAGGGCGGGAATGTGGATCATGGCGTCGGGTGTTCGGAGGGGCGTTCGGGAGGGATACCGGGGGGGGCAGCCCGTTCTGACAGCTTATCCGCCATTCCGCCGGCCCGACAACCGGCGTCACTTGCCCCGCTTCTTGGCCGGCTTGGCGAACAGCGTCGCCGCCCACTCGGCGTCGTGACTGTCCAGCGGCGGGTCGGCCGGCTGGCGGTAGTCCAACTCCTCGCCGTAAAACCCGTCGTCGTAGACGCGATCCAGGCACGCCCGCAAATCCAGCGGGACCGGCCCGACGCCCGGTCGGAGCGGCACCCCGATCACCGGGATCGGGTCGCGGACGCCGAACGCCCACACCGACGTTCGCGGCCGGCGGTCGGCGGGCGAACGGAGCAGGTAGTAGTCCGCCACCGTCGGGCGGGGTTTGCCCAGCGGCAGGCGGTCGCCGTCGCGGAGCAGGTCGATCTCCACGAGGTTGGTCCCCGACGCCAAACACTCGTCCCGCTTGGCGAGGTAGGCGTTGCGGTCCTTGCCGGGCATCTTGTTCGCGGGGCTGAGGATTTCGAGGACCGTCACCACCCGGTGGCCACCGGCCGTCCGGATGACCACCCGCCGCCGCCGCCGGGACCGACCGGGAAGCAGCACCACTTCGGCGGTCGGTTCGGCGAGCGGGGTCGCCGTCGCACTGCCGCGAGGCCGCCGCCGAGTGCCCCCCGGTTCGGGAACGAACACGTCCGGCTTGCGGCGGGCGAACGGTTCGGAGTCCTCCTCGTCTTGTAGCCAGACGTACTCCTCGATGTTCGTCCGGTAGCCGTCCGGGAGGACGAGGTTCAACTGATCCGCGACGGCCACGATCAGCCGCGCGTGGACGCCGCCCCAAGGGGCCGGCGCTTCCAGGTACGGGTCCATTCCGGGGAACGGCGACGGCATGGCGCTATCCTCCCTTCCGCTTCTTGGCCGGCTTCGCCAGCAGTTTCGCCGCCCACTCGGCGTCGGCCGCACGGAGGGCCGGCACCGGCGGGCGGGTGTAGTCCGCGTCCACCTCGAATCGGCTCTCGTCGTACACGCGGTCCAGTACCGCTCGCAGGTGTAGCGGGACCGGCGGCCGGTCGGGGTCGTAGTGGATCGGGATGACCGGCAGCTCCTCCCGCACGGTGAACGCCCACGCCATCCAGCGGGGGAAGTCGGCCAGCGGGGAGGCGAACACCAAGTAGTCTGTCGGCGGCGGCGGCGGCCGGCCGATGGGCATCCGGTCGCCGGCCCGCAGCAGGTCGATCTCCACGAAGTTGACCGCGCCCAGGTACTCGCGGCGCTTCAGCAGATACGCCTCGCGGTCCTCACCGGTCTTGTTCGACGGATTCAGCACCTCGACGGCCGTCACCACCCGCCGGCCCCCGTCGGTGACGATCTGCACCGCTCGGTTCCGCCGCTTCTTCCGCGGCACCGGCATCGCGCCCCGGCTGGTCGGCACGGTGAGGGGACGTTCCAGGACCGCCGCGCCGCCGTGCCGGCCGTTCCGCGACGGCTTCCCCACCGGAATGAAGGCGTCGGGCTTGCCCAACAGCGTGCGTTCCTCGTCGTCCGGCGCGGCTTCCCGCACGTACACGTACTCGTCGATCTTCGCGCGGAACCCGTCCGGGAGTTGGCGGTTCAGTTCGCCCATCGCGTGCGCAATGATGAGCGAATGCATGCCCGGCCACTCGGCGGGCGCTTCCAGGTACGAGTCCATTCCGGGGAACGGCGACGGCATGGCGTTATCCTCCCTTCTTTTTGGCGGGCTTGGCGAACAGGGCGGCCGCCCACTCGGCGTCGGCGACGCGGAGTGGGGATTCCGGCGGCTGGTCGTAGCGGAGGCGGGTGTGGTAGCCGGCGTCCTCGTACGCGCGGTCCAGGCACGGCCGCAGCTCCAGGGCGATCTCGCCGTCGGCCGGTTTGAGCGGGATCGGCAGCACCGGCAGCGGGTCGCGGACGGTCCACCCCCACACCGACGCCTTCGGGTAGCGGTTCGCCCGACACACCACCGCGCAGTAGTCCGCCGGGGCGGGCCTCGGCCGACCCATCGGCAGCCGTTCGCCGTCCCGCAGCAAATCCAACTCGACGACGTTCACTCTCGCCGCGAAGTACTCCGCCCGCTTCAGCAAGTAGGCCTCGCGGTCGTCGCCGGACTTGTTCGCCGGACTCAGCACTTCGATGACGGTGACGACGCGGTTGCCCGGCTGGTCCACGACCGCGACGTACTTGTGCGGCCGCTTCTTGAGTTTCGGGAAGGTGATCTCGGCGGACGCCGTCGTCACCGCTGCCACGGCCACGGCGGTCCCTCCGCCACCGTCGTCGGCGACGTAACTGTCCGGGATGGCGAACGGGCGGCGGTCGTCGCCCTCCTCGTCCTCGAGCCAGACGTGCTGTTCCACGTCGGCGTAATACCCCGACGGGAGCCGTCCCGTCAGGGCGGCTCCGAGTGCCACAATGAATCGGGTGTGGAATCCCGACCAGTAGGCGGGGTCTTCCAGGTACGGGTCCATTCCGGGGAACGGCGACGGCATCGGTGTTATCCTCCCTTGCGTTTCTTGGCCGGCTTCGCCAGCAGTTTCGCCGCCCACTCCGCATCCGCCGGGCGAAGGGCCGGTATCGGCGGAACGGTGTAGTCCAACTCCCGCTGGTATTCCGCCGAATCGTAGGCGGCCGTCAGACACTCTTGCAGGTTCAGCGGGACGACCCCGTCCCCGGCGCGGAGCGGTACCGGGATCGCCGGCAGCGACTCCCGCACCGACACGCCCCACACCGCCGCCGCCGGGTACTCGTCCGCCCGTGCGACCAGCAGGCCGTAGTCCGCCGGCGCGCTCCGCCCCACGCCCCACGGCATCCGCTCGCCACCCCGCAGCAGGTCGATTTCCACCAAATTCGTTCCGGTCGCGAGGTAGTGCGCGCGCTTCGCCAGGTACGCCTCGCGGTCGTCGGAGCCGCTCGCCTTATTCGACGGGCTGAGCAGTTCCACCGCCGTCACCACCCGTCGCCGTCGCCGGTCGATGATGTGGACGGCGCGCGTGCCCCGCCGCCGCCGGAGCCGTGGCAGCGTCACCAGTTCCGTCGGTTCGGCGACGGCCGCTCCCGCCGCGCGACCAGTCGGCCCCCGCGCGGCTACGAACACGTCCGGCCGGCCGAGGAGCCGGTCGCGATCGACGCTCGACAGCCAGACGTGCTGATCGATCTTGGCGACGTACCCGACGGGCAGGTGGGTCGTCAGGGCGGCGCGGATCAGCGGCAGGAGGGTGCCGTGAACGTCCGACCACAGGTCCGGGTCTTCCAGATACGGGTCCATTCCGGGGAACGGCGACGGCATCGGCGGGTCTCCGGCGCGGCGGGTGCGGTCATCTTACACCGCCCGGCGCGGTTGCGCGGTCGCGCCGGACGGCGACGGCACCCGGTTCCCGACCGGCGCGTGTCGGGCGTGACGGCTGGTGTCCGAAAACAGGGTGTCCGGTGGCCCCTCGGTCAACTTGACGGCCCTTCCGGGCGGGCTAGAATGCCCTGACACCAATGGACTGGTGGCCCGATTCCTCCAGCTAGCACCGCGACCCTTTTCCCGTCGCGGACCCTCGACTCACCCGACAACCCCGCCGAACTCGCCGCACGGGTCGCCCAACACGGGCGGCACGCCGGCACATTCGCGCGGTCCGCGAACCGACCCCAGGTGCCCATGCCGCCCGTCTCGGTCGAACTGAAAAAGCAAATCAAGGCCGCCAACGACATCGTTGACGTGGTGGCCACGTACCTCCCCGTGTCCGCCGCCGGCAAGGTGTTCAAGGCCGTCTGCCCGTTCCACAACGACCACCGCCCGTCGCTGCAACTCGACCGCCACTTCCAGAACTACCGCTGCTGGGCGTGCGAGGCGAAGGGCGACGTGTTCGACTTCGTCATGCGGTTCGACAAGGTGGAGTTCCCGGAAGCCCTGCGGATGCTGGCCGACCGCGCCGGCATCGCCCTGGACGCCACCGCCAACCCGCAGGACGAACTGAAGAGCCGGCTGCTCCGCGTCATGAAGTGGGCCGAATCGACGTACCAGCAGTGCCTGCTGGAAGAACCCGTCGCGGCCACCGCCCGCACCTATCTGGGCGACCGCAAGCTGTCCGGAACCAGCGTCCGCCAGTTCGGCCTCGGCTTCGCCCCGCTCCCCGGCGACTGGCTGGTGAAGGTGGCCGCCGAGCAGCGGATCCCGTTCGAACTGCTGGCCGAGGTCGGGCTGATCGCCCCGCGCGACGAGAACCGCGGCTACTTCGACCGCTTCCGCGACCGGGTCATGTTCCCCATCCGCGACGTGCGCGGGCAGACCGTCGGGTTCGGCGGCCGCATCCTGCCGGACTCGCCCTACGCCGCGCGCGGGCCGAAGTACTACAACTCGGCCGAGACGCCGCTGTTCCACAAGAGCGAACTCATTTACGGCCTCGACCTGGCCCGCCACCCGGCGTCGGCCGCCGGCCACATCGCCGTGGTCGAAGGGTACACCGACGTGATGATGGCGCACCAGTGCGGGGTGGCCAACGTCGTCGCCACGATGGGCACCGCGCTGACGCTCACGCACGTCACCCAGCTCCGCCGCTACGCCCCCCGCGTGGTGCTGGTGTACGACGCCGACGCCGGCGGCATGAACGGCGTGGACCGCGCCCTGGAACTGTTCGTGTCGCAGGACGTGGAACTGGCTGTGGCCACCCTGCCCGACGGCCTCGACCCGTGCGACCTGCTGATGCAGCCGGGCGGCGTGGACATCTTCACGAATGCGTTGAAGACCGCCCAGGACGCGCTCGAGTTCAAACTGAACCTGCTGTGGGAAAAGGAATCGGGTAGTCCGTCCGTCGAGGGGCAGCGGCGGATCGTGGACGCCATCCTCGGCGTCATGGCCCTCGCCCCGCCGGTGCCCAGCCAGGCCGGTCAGATTCGTCAGGAGTTGATCGTCACACGGGTCGCCCACCGGTTGGGGTTGCGTCAGGAAACCGTCTGGGCCAGACTCGCCGAATTGAAGGCGGAACGCCGGAGCAAGGAGCAGCAGCGGATGAGCGACGAGCGGCGGGCGGAACCTCGCCGAGCGGCGACACCGGCCCCGCGGTCGGCGAGCGGCCAGCAGGTGATCGAGCGGCAACTGCTGGAGCTGCTGCTGGCCGAACCCGCGCTGGTGCCGGACGCCTACGCCACCGTCCCGCCGGAGACCCTGACGCACACCGGCCTGCGTAGAATGCTGGACGAGCTGTACGCCCTGCACGCCGCCGGCGAGCCGCCCGACCTGGACGCCCTCCGCGTGCGGCTGATCGACCGCCCCGACCTCGCCGAGTCCGCCCTGCGGTTGCAGGAAGTCGGGCGGAGCATGACCGAACGCCCGGCGTGGCTGGGCCGGATCATCGACGCCTTCGCCCGGATGGTGGAGGAAGCGGCGAAGTCCGACGTGAAGCGGGAGATGGCCTCCGCCACCGACGACGACACCGCCCTCGCGCTGCTGAAGCGGTTGCAGGGCGGGGGGAAGGGATGATCGGGGCGGGCACCCACGAGGGGTGCCCCTACATTTCGCTGCGCGGAAAACGCAGAGAGGGGCAGGGCCGTTTCCTGAAGCGGCTCAGGTTCGGATCAGTTCGATCGCCTCGCCGACGTGACAGGCCAGCCGCCTCGTTGCGGCGGCCAGGCTCGACGCCCCCAGCCCGCTGAGCAGGTGGACGGCCGCGCTCCGCAGCCCCGC
>JAYTTN010000683.1:0-3908 GCA_043745295.1 Fimbriiglobus sp.
TCCCAAGGACCGTCGCTCACGCTTCCGGCTCAGATCAGACTTGACCGAGTCGTTCCTCCTTCATTACTCCCCTAACCGGGGCAGGTCGTCGAGCGAACTCAGGCCGAACAGTTCCAGGAATCGCGCCGTCGTGCCGTACTCGGTGCCCCGGTCGCCGCCGCGGGTCGCGACGATCAGCCCCAGGCGCACCAGTTGTCGGACGACGCCGATCGAGTCCGCGCCGCGGAGGGATTCGACCTCGGCCGTCGTCAGCGGCTGGCGGTAGGCGATCAGGCTCAGCACGTCCAGCGACGGCTGGCTCAGCCGGGCCTCCTTCGGCCCGCCGTACAGTTTCTCGCGGATGGCACGGTACTGCGGCTTCACCATCACCGCGAACCCGTCGCCCTGCGGCTGCACCGTGTACGGCCGGTTCTGCCGGCGGTACTTGCGGCCCAGTTCGTCGATCAACTCGCGGACCCGCTCCGGCGTCAGCCCGCGCACGGCCGAGCAGACTTTCTCCGCCGTCAGTGGTGGGCCGCCGACGAACAGCATGGCTTCGACGATTTGCAGCGGCGACGGCGGCGAGTCGGCGGGCGATTGGACCGACGACGGGAACAGCACCGCCGGCCGCGCCTCGGTTTTGACTTCCGGCAGCCTGGCGACGGCGGTGGGTGGTATCGCGTCGGCTTCCAGGGCCGGCGCTTCGTCCACATCCACCGACCAGTCCACGCCTCCCAGGCGGGCGGCGGCGGCCTGACCGAGTTCGAGCGGCGACGGTTCGGGCGGAGCGACGGCCATGCCCCGACCTTACCCGTCGTGCGGCAGGAAGAAAACCCCGGTCACGAACGTGCCGATCCAAAGGACGGTGAATAGGCATCCCGTGGCGACGTGCAGCACCCGCCAGCGCATCTTCCCGGAGAGGAACATGAGCGGCAGCAGCACCGCCGACGGTACGGCGAAGTAGAGGTGAACGTACAGCGCCTTCAGGGCCGGTTCGGTGAACGTGGCGGTCACGTCGGTGCCCAGACGGAGGAGCAGTTCAAAGCCCACCACGGTCGTCATCGTCAGAATGAAGAAGGCGGTGTTGATGCGTCCGTGCAGCTTCCGCCGGCCGGTGCCGATGGCGACCATCGCCGCCACGAACAGCACCGTCACGGCGGACACCAGGATTTTCAGCGTCAGGATAATCGTCGGGCCGGAAAGCACGGGGCGAGCCTCGGCAGTAGGGGTGTCTTCAGTCTATGTTGCGTGGCAGGAGGGGGCGGGGGACTGTAAAGTGTTATCACCGAACGGAGTGCCCCCATGCTCGAAAGTCTCTGGCTGGTTCACCCCGACGAGGCGATGGGCGAAGCGTTCCGGCACCGGTTCGCCGGGCTGCCGAATGTCCGCGTCATCCGGGGGCGGTTCGAGGAGTTGGAACCCCACGACTGCTTCGTCACCGCCGGCAACGCCTTCGGGATCATGACCGCCGGCATCGACGCCGCCGTAACACGCCGGTTCGGTGATGGCTTGATGCAACGGGTGCAGCACGCCGTCATGGACCGATACCTCGGCGAGCAGCCGGTCGGCACCGCGTTCCTCGTCCCGACCGACGACGCCACGCTGCCGTTCGTCTGCCACGCGCCGACGATGCGGGTGCCCGGCAGCATCGACGGGACGGACAAGGTGTACGCGGCGACGTGGGCGGCGCTGCTGGCCATTCACGCCCACAACCAGACGCCGGCGCAGCGGGTCGAGGTCGTGGCGATGCCGGCGATGGGCACCGGGTTCGGCGGGGTGGCGTTCGACGAGGCGGCCCGACAGATGGCCGTCGCGTACCGTCACTTCCTGGAGCCGCCGCACCGTCTCGACTGGGACTTCGTGGCCCGCCGGCAACTCGCCATCTGCTACGACGGCGGGAAACAGGTCGTGACGTGATGCGTTCGCCGGCGGTGGAGCTGCGGCACCGGGTGTAGCAATTGATTTTGGCGGCTCCGGGCGAGCGGGGGGCGTCAGCCCCCTGTTCCCTGGGGATTTCGACCGCAACAGGGGGCTGCCGCCCCCCGCTCGCCAAAATCCGCTGCCGCACTCTTCGCCGGTGCCGGTCTTGCGAGGCGCGACCGCCAGGGGGTGGCATCTTGCATCCGAACCGAGATGCCACTCCCTGGCGATCGCGGCTCGCAAGAATCACCCCTCGGTTCGCGTCGGGATTTTCCCGGTCGCCACCAGCACCCACCGGGCGGCGGCCCACAGCACCAGGCTGAACACGCTACTCAAGACGAACACCACCAGCCCGATGTTCAGCGCCAGCGCCGTGTCGGACATCTTGCCGGCGGCGTTCCCGCGCGGGAACACGACCGTCACCAACTGGTAGCCGGCGGTCAGCGTGGTGGTACTCACCCAGAGCATCGGCAGGAGCGTGACGAAGGCGTACCGCGCGCGGCCGACGTTCACCAGCCACGTCGTCACCAGGGCCAGTGCCAGCACCGCGAGCGCCTGGTTGGCGATGCCGAACATCGGCCAGATGGTGTCCACGCTGCCGGAGTAAATCAGCCAGCCCCAGCCGGCGGTGACGAGGCCGCTGGCGAGCAGCGCGCCGGGCAGCCAGCTCGGCCGCGCGAACGGCGCGTACGCGCGGCCGACCGTCTCTTGCAGCAGGAACCGGCCGATGCGGGTGCCGGCGTCGATGGTGGTGAGGATGAACAGCGCCTCGAACATGATGGCGAAGTGATACCAGTACTTCAGCAGCCAGTCGGCCGTCACGCCGAACGTGCGGAAGGCATCCTCGAACACGACCGACATGCCGACGGCCAGCGTGACCGCCCCGCCGGTGCGGCCGCGCAGCGATTCGCCGCCGACCTTCTCCTCGATCTGCCCCAGGTGGCCGAGGTCCGACACACCGGCCGCGTGCAGCGGGTCGCGGCCGTACTTCGCCTCCACCTCCTTCACCTTCGCCGCGTAAGTGGGCAAGTCGTCAATGGCCACGTTGATGTCGTAATAGATGGTGTTCGGCAGCGCGGCGGCGGCGATCAACGCCGTGATGCCGACCAGTCCTTCAATCAACATGGCACCGTAGCCGATGGTGCGGATGTGCGACTCCTTCTCGATCATCTTCGGCGTGGTGCCGGACGACACCAGCGAGTGGAAGCCGCTGACGGCCCCACACATGACGCAGATGAAGACGAACGGGAAGACGCCGCCGGCCTTGAACGTCGGCCCGCCGTTCATGAACACTTCGTTGAACTTCGGCGCTTCCAGCGGCGGGTTGGCGATACAGACCGAGACGACCAGCAAGATCACGGTGCCGATCTTCAAGAAGCTGCTGAGGTAATCGCGCGGCCCCAGTAACAACCAGACCGGCAGCACCGCCGCGAAGAACCCGTAGATCGTCAGCGCCCAGATGGTTTGCGTCCGCGTCAGCGAGAAGAATGGCTCCAGGCTCGACCCCGGAATCAGCCCGCCGACCACCACCGCCGCCAGCGTCAGGACCGCGCCGATCAGCGACGCCTCCACCACCCGCCCCTTGCGGATGCGGTACATCCACAAGCCCACGAGCAGCGCGATGGGGATCGTGCAGGCGATGGTGAACGTGCCCCACGAGCTGCCCGGCACCTCCTGGACCGCGTCCTTGTTCAGGACGTACACGTCGCGGCCGGCAGGATCGGTGTCCTTCGGCTGGACACCGTTCTTTCCCCACCACTCCCGGTGTTCGCCCTTCTTGTCGTCGTCCAGCGGCAGCCGCAGGACGAACGCCTCCGGCCGCAACTGCTCGGCGTCCTTCGCCAAGTACCGGACGAGGCACCCGGCCGGAACGTGGTAGCGGATCACCGGCTTCTCCGGGTCGGACTCGTCAGGGATGGTGCGGAAGTCCGTCGCCTTTTCGGCCGGGACAATCACCTTCGCCCCGGCGGAATACTTGGCATCCTCGCCCCCCAGCGCCTTCACGACGA
>JAYTTN010000684.1:0-14727 GCA_043745295.1 Fimbriiglobus sp.
CTCCAGGTCCACAATCATTTGCAAGGCCTGGAAGGACTTCTCGTCGCGGGTGCTGGCCAGCCGGCGGCGCAGCTCCGCCACCGCTTCGGCGACGGTGTCCTCCCAGTACTGCTTGCGGCCGACCGCGTCGCGCGGCGGGTCGGGCACGTCCGACTCGCAGCGGAAGCGGTCGGCCACGTCGGTGACGGGGGCGGTTTGCGTGGCGGTGTTCACGGCGGCACTCCGGGACGGGAAGTGTACACCAGTAACTATGCGTTCCGTTTTTGGGTTTGTCAAATTAAAGTGGCGAGATTGTCAGAAATAGTTTGTCCAGGTGGACCGGCGTCTGCACCGCCGAGCGTTTTCCGAATGTCACCTCTCCGGTTCGGGGGCCGGATGTCACGCCTCACGCCTCACGCCACCTTCAGGCCGCCGCGGAACCCCGCGCCGACGGCGTAATAGCTGGAGAACAGCGAGAACGTGAGACCGTTCCGGACGAGGACGTGCGAGTCGCCGCCCGGCCCCGCCCCGAACACGAAGTCGAGCGCGCCGTCCGCCGTCACATCCTCGAGCGCCACCGCCACCCCGCCGTCGAAGCTCGGATCGTAGACGCGGAAGCTCGCCGTCACCGTGCCCGCCGCCGGGTCGAACACCGCCACCTGCGAGCCGCCGAACTGACCGGCCCCGGCGACGATTTCCGGCACCCCGTCGCCATTCAGGTCGCCGGCCGTGGCCGACACGCCGCCGTTGAACGACGCGGCGAAGGCGTAGAAGCTGGCGACCAGTTCGTCCGACAGCCCGCGGAACGCCTTCACGTGCGGCGCGCCGCCCGGCCCGGCGGCCACCACGAGCAAGCCGCCCCCGGCCCCCACGTTCACCCCGCCGCGGAACTCCGGCGAGAAGGCGTAGAAGCTCTTCACGAGCCGGAGCTGGCCCGTGGACACGTCGAACACCTTGACGTGCGGCCCGCCGCCCGCCCCGGCCCCGACGACGATCTCGGCCACGCCGTCGCCGTTCAGGTCCGCCGCCGCCACCGACACGCCGCCGCAGAGGGCGTGGTCGAAGGCCAGGAACTCGTACAGGAGCGCGGCGCTGACCCCGTCGAACACCTTCACGATTTGCCCGCCGAATTGACCGGCCCCGGCGATGATGTCGCGGACCCCGTCGCCGGTCACGTCGGCGTAGGCGACGGACAGGCCGCCGGTGAACGTCGGCGCGAAGGCCGAGATGGTTCGCAGCAAGGTGCCGTCGCCGGCGCGGACCTGCACGTCCGGCCCGACCCCGACTAGATAGCTGGACGGGACGCGCGCCACCGGCGGCGGCGGCACCACCGGCACCACCGGCGGCGGCGGGACGATCACGCGCACCTGCACCTCGACGGCCCCGATGTCCAGTCGCCCGCCCGACACCCGCGCGACGCCCCGCTGGTCGGTCGTCAGGGTGCCGGCGGCGGAGGCGGCGAGCGCGTCGAGGGCCGGGCTGCCGGCCTGGGGCAGGTGGGTTCGCGTCGGCCCGCCGTTATTCGCCAGCGGCGCGAGCAGCGGGTTGGCGGTGCTGACCACCCCGCCGAGGAAGCCGACGTTGGTGCGGATCAGGTTGCCCGAACCGGCCGTGTTGCTCGTGCCACCGGAGACGGCCCGCGCCACGATTTCCGCCACGAGAACGTCCGGCTGGCCGAGGATCGAGTTGCCGATGTCCGTCGAGGCGACGTTTGCGGGGCCGGAGAACTGGCCGAGGGCGAACACCTGGCGGCCGTCGTTGGCCACGTTACCTGTGAAGGTGCTGCTGCGGGCGACGACGGTGCCGTTGTAATTGAAGACGCCTCCGCCCAGGCCCTGCGCGGTGTTGGTCCCGCCCGTTCCGGCGACGGCCGCGTTGCCGCTGACGGTGCTGTTCTCGACGTTCACCGCGCCCCGGTTGTTGAACACGCCGCCGCCCATTCCGGCCCCGCCGCCGCCGGCCCCGCCCGCGCCATCGCCGCCGCCGAACCCGCCGACACCGTTGTTCCCGCTCGGCGCGCCGCCGCCGCCGCCGCCGAACCCGCCGCCGGCCCCAAAACCGGTCGCACCAACCCCGCCGCCGCCGCCGCCGAATCCGCCGGACCCGGCCCCGGTAGCGATCGCCCCGACGCCGCCCCCGCCGAAGCCGGCCGAGGTGGATGGCGTGCCCCCGTTCGGCCCTCCACCGTTCACCCCTGACGCCGACTGCCCGCCGCCGCCGCCACCGCCGCCGTTGCTGGTCGTCGGTGCGTCCCCACCGCCCCCCCCTTGCGCGGTGTTGCCGGCGACGGTCACACGCCGCAGGGTGAGGTCGCCGGCGTTGTAAATGGCCCCACCGAAGCCGCCAGCCCCGCCGCCGCCGTCGAACCCGTTCCCGCCCCGCGCCAGCCCGCCGGTCAGTTCCACATCGGCAATGGCCAGGTATCCGTTCCCGCCGGCGGTCAGCACGCTGAACAGGCGGAACGGGGCGGCCGTCGGGTCGCGGCGGATCGTCTCGCCGGTGCCCAGAATCGTCACCGGAGTTGTGATCTGGAAGGCCGACGGGCCGAACTCGAGCGGATCCAACCCGGTGTCGAAGGTGGTCAGGTTGACGGTGCCGCCGCGAACGGACGGGTCGAAGACGATGGTGTCCGCCACCGCGTCCGCCTCGGCCGAGTTGATCGCCGCCCGCAGAGTGCCCGCGCCGGCGTCGGCCAGCGAGGTCACGGTGAACGTGGCCGGCGTGCTGCGGTCTTCGAGCGGTTCGACGCGGGGACGGAGGCGGAGGTGCATCGCCGAGTCTCGGTGGGTGCGGAACTGATTTCTTATCGACCGACCGGAATGCCGCACTCCATTGGAAGTCCCGAATCGGCGGAGTCGCCGCACCCACCCCCGTTTGCCGCGAGGTGCCCGTGCCCGGCCGCCGCGAAGACTGGTTCCCCGCCCGGCTGCCGCACGGCGTCGAGCCGAACCTGTCGGAGGCGGATCGGGTGGCGGTCAGCTTCAACGTCGGCCTGGCCTGGAAGGCCGCGCCCGGTGGGTGAACGCCGGGGACAGTCGTATCACACCGGAACCAGCTCCCCCAGAGAACCCGTCATGAAACCCGCTCTCGTCGGCTCGCTGTTGCTCGGCTTGGCGACCCTCGCTCCGGCGGTCGAGAAGCCCGCCGGGCTGCCCCGCAGTGCCCCGGAGGCGCAAGGGGTGTCGTCCGCCGCCGTCCTCGCGTTCGTGGACGCGGCGGACAAGAAAGTGGAGGTGATGAACAGCTTCATGCTGGTGCGGCACGGGCACGTCGTCGCCGAGGGGTGGTGGACGCCCTACGACGCCAAGACCCGGCACGAGCTGTACTCGCTGAGCAAGAGCTTCACGTCCACGGCCGTCGGGCTGGCGGTGGCAGACGGCAAGCTGAACATCGACGACACGGTGCTGAGCTTCTTCCCCGACGACGCGCCGAAGGAGCCGAGCGCGAACCTGAAGAACATGCGGGTGCGGGACCTGCTCTGCATGTCCACCGGGCACCAGACCGAGCCGGGGCTGGCGGCGTCGAAGGAGCCGTGGGTGAAGGCGTTCCTCGCGCAGCCGGTGCCGTTCAAGCCGGGCACGCACTTCCTGTACAACACGCCGGCCACCTACATGCAGTCCGCCGTCGTGCAGAAAGTCACCGGCAAGACGGTCCTGGACTACCTCAAGCCGCGGCTGTTCGAGCCACTCGGCATCGACGAGCCGACGTGGGGCAGCAGCCCGCAAGGGGTGTCGCTCGGCGGGTACGGGCTGAACGTCCGCACCGAGGACATCGCCAAGTTCGGCCAGCTCTACCTGCAAAAAGGGAAGTGGGACGGCAAGCAACTCGTCCCGGCCGAGTGGGTGGCGATGGCGACGGGCAAGCAGACCTCGAACGGCAGCAACCCGAAGAGCGACTGGGACCAGGGGTACGGCTTCCAGTTCTGGCGGAGCCGGAACGGCGCGTACCGGGGCGACGGGGCGTTCGGCCAGTACTGCATCGTGCTGCCGGAACAGGACGCGGTGATCGCCATCACCAGCGGCACGAAGGACATGCAGGCGGTGCTGAACCTCGTGTGGGACATCCTGCTGCCGGCGCTGAAGGGCGACGCGCTGCCGGCCGACGCGGACGGAGTGAAGAAGCTGACGGCTCGGCTGGCGGGGCTGTCCGTGCCGGTGGTGAAGGGAGTGGACGCCGCGCGAATCCCGAAGGAGGCGGCCAACGCCGATTACACGTTCGCGGCGAACGACCAGAAGGTGGAATCGCTGGCCCTGCACCTGGAGGGCAACGGCCAGCAGGCGATCATCGTGAGTAAGATCAACGGCATCGAGCGGAAGCTGACGTGCGGGGCCGGGGAGTGGCGGAAGGGGATGACGGCGTTCGGCACCGGCCCGGACCAGCCGGCCGCCGCCAGCGGGGCGTGGACGGCGGACGACACCTACACCGCCAAGATCGTCCTGTACGAGACGCCGTTCATCGTCACGGCCACGTTCAAGTTCGCCGCCGGCAAACTGGAATACGAGGCGAAGCGGAACGTCGGCTTCGGTGCCACCACGCAGGGGAAGCTGGCGGGCGAGAAGAAGTGACGCCGGAGTTCCAGGGGGTGCTGTTACGCCACCGTCACGCCTCCGCGGAACGCCGCCTCCCGCGCGAAGTAGCTGGAAAACAGCGCGCGGCCGCGGCCGTCGCGGGCGATGACGTGCGGCCCGCCGCCCGGTCCGGCCCCGAAGAGGTAGTCCGGCGACCCGTCGGCCGTCACGTCCGCCACGGCCACCCGCACCCCGCCCCGGAACTGCGGGTCGTAGGCGTAGAAGCTCTCGACCAGCGCGCCGGTGGCCCCGTCGTACACCGTCACGTGCGGGCCGCCGCCCCGCCCGGCCCCGACGATGATGTCCGGGACACCGTCGCCGGTCAGATCGCCGGCCGTCGCCGACGCCCCGCCGAGGAAGGCCGGGGTGAAGGCGTAGAAGCTGGCGAGCAACTCGTCGGTCAGGCCGCGGAACACCGTCACGTGCGGCCCGCCGCCCGGCCCGGCCGCCGCCACGAGTTCGCCGCGGATCGCCCCCACCCGCACGCCGCCGCCGAACTCCGGCGCGAAGGCGTAAAAGCTCCGCACGAGGGTCCGCCGGCCGGCGGACAGGTCGAACACCTTCACGTGCGGGCCGCCCCCCGGTCCGGCCCCGACGACGAGTTCGGCGACGCCGTCGCCGGTCAGGTCGGCCGCCGCCACCGACACGCCGCCGAGGAAGCCTTTGTCGAAGGCGTAGAAGCTGAACAGGATGCCGCCGGTGGCCCCGTCGAACACGATGACGTGCGGGTCGCCCGTCGGCCCGGCCCCCGCGATCTCGTCGGCGACGCCGTCGCCGGTCACGTCCCCGTAGGCGACGAACAGGCCGCCGGCGAACGCCGGCGTGTACGCCGGAATCGTCTTGAGCAGCTCGCCGCCGGGGGAACGGACCTGCACGTCGGTCCCGACCCCGACGAGGTAGTTGGTGGCGACCGGCGGTAACGGCGGCGGCAGGGGTGGTGGTACGACGGGCGGCGGGAGCGGGTCGATGACGGGCGAAAAGACTTCGACGGCCCCGATGTCCAGGCCGCCGCCGAACACGCGCGCGAACCCCCGCTGGTCGGTGGTCAGTGTGCCGGCGGCGGACGCGGGTAGGGCGTCGATGGCCGGGCTGCCGGCCTGCGGGAGCCGCGTGCGGGTGAGGCCGCCGTTGTTCGCCAGCGGTGCGAGGAGCGGGTCGGCGGTGCTGGCGACCGTTCCGGCGAACCCGGTGGCGGTGCGGATCAGGTTGCCGGACCCGGTCGTGGTGCTGACGCCGTTGCTGCCGAAGGAGACGACATCCGTCACCAGCACGTCCGCCTGGCCGAAAATGCCGTTGGTGAGGTCGGTCGTGGCGACGCCGGCGGCTCCGGACACCGGGCCGAGGGCGAGGGCGAACACCTGCCGACCGCCGTCGGCCGCGATGTTGTTGGCGAACGTCGCGCTGCGGACGGCGACGGTGCCATTCAGGTTGAACAGGCCGCCGCCGAGTGCCTGCGCGCTGTCCGATCCGCCGCCGCCCGCGAGGGCCGAGTTGCCGGAGAAGGTGCTGTTCACGATTGAGACGGTGCCGCCGTTGTTGAACACGCCGCCGCCCATGCCGGCCCCGCCGCCGCCGCCGGTGGTGAAGTCGCCGTTGCCGCCGCCGCGCCCGCCCAGTGCGTCGCCGCCCGCACGATCCGAAGCGCCGCCGCCGCCGCCGAACCCGCCCTCCCCGGCCGAGCCGCCGAATCGGTTCCCGCCGCCGCCGCCGCCGAACCCACCCGCCCCGGCATTGCCCTCCGAGTTCGCCGCGCCGCCGCCGCCGTTGCCGCCAAGTCCCCCGGAGGCCGGGCTTCCACCGTTCGGCCCGCCGCCGAGGTTGTTGGCGGCCGACTGCCCGACGCCGCCACCGCCGCCCGCCACCTCGGTCGTCGCCCCGCCGGTGCCGCCCTGGGCGGTGTTGCCGGTGACGGTCACGCCGCCGAGCGTCAGTTGCCCGGCGTTGTAGATGGCCCCGCCGAAGCCGCCTGCCCCGCCGCCGCCGGCGAACCCGTCGCCGCCGCGGGCGAGGCCGCCGGCCAGCTCCAGGTCGGACAGTGCGAGTTGGGCCGTTCCGCGGCCGTTCAGCACCGAGAACAAGCGGAACGCCGGTGCCGCCGCGTCCCGGCGGATCGTCTCGCCGGTTCCCCGGATCGTGACCGGCGTGGTGACGTTGAACGCCGACGGGCCGAACTCGGTCGCGTCCAACCCGGTGTCGAACGTGGTCAGGTTGACCGTCCCGCCGCGGACCGACGGGTCGAACGCGATGGTGTCCGCCGCCAAGTCCGCCTCGGCCAGGGCGATCGCCTCCCGCAGGGTGCCCGCGCCGGCGTCGGCCAGCGACGTGACGGTGAACGTGGCCGGGGTGCAACGGTCTTCGAGCCGCTCGGCCCGAAGCCGTGAAGGGAGACGCATGGCAAACCTCGGCGAGAAGCGCGGATTCGTAACCTTATCGGCCGCATCCGCCGCCCGTATCGGCCGGACGATACCGGCTCGGCCGCCCCGTGCGAATCGGATTCGGCGCGACCCGCACAACCGCCGCGACCCCACGCGGCACATGAAGACCGCGTGAAGTCGGCCCCACCGCCCCCCGCAACTCGTATCATGACAGATTGACCCGCCTCCCTCTCCCGTCCCCACCCGGAACCCGCCGCGCATGGCCACGCTGCTCCAGATTTCCAACGCCTGCAAGAGCTACGGCGAGCAGGTGCTGCTCGACCACGCCGACGCCGTCATCAGCGACAACACCAAGGTCGGGTTCGTCGGCCGGAACGGGGCCGGCAAAAGTACCCTCCTGCGCATCCTGCTGGGCGAAGAGGAACTGGACAGCGGCGAGGTCATCCGCCACCCCAGCCTTCGCCTGGGCTACCTGCGGCAGCACGACCCGTTCCTGCCCGAGGAGACGACGCTCGAATACCTGATGCGGGACAGCGGCCAGCCGGACTGGCGGTGCGGCGAGGTGGCCGGCGAGTTCGAGATCAAGGGGTCGTACCTGGACGGGCCGATCGCCAAGCTGTCCGGCGGCTGGCAGACGCGGGCGAAGCTGGCCGCACTGCTGCTGCACGAGCCGAACCTGCTGCTGCTCGACGAGCCGACGAACTTCCTCGACCTGCGGACGCAAATCCTGCTCGAACACTTCCTGCGGAACCACCGCGCGGCGTGCGTCGTCGTGTCGCACGACCGCGCGTTCCTGATGGCCACCTGCACGCACACGCTGGACATCTCGCGCGGCAAGCTGACCACCTTCCCCGGCAAGATCGACGCCTTCCTCGTCTTCCAGGCGGAGAAGCGGCTGCACGAGGAGCGGTCGAACGTGGCCATCATGGCGAAGCGGAAGCAGCTGGAGGAGTTCATCGCGCGGAACAAGGCCCGCGCCGCCACCGCCAAGCTGGCCCAATCCAAGGCGAAGGCGCTGGAGAAGCTGGAGGTCGCCGAGATCGAGTACGACCTGCCGACGGCGAACATCCGCGCCCCGCAGATCGAACCCCGCAAGGGGTCGGCGGTGCGGTGCCGCGACCTGGCCATCGGCTACGCCGAGCGGGTCATCGCGTCGGACATCCAACTGGAGATCGAACACGGCCAGCGGGCCGCCATCGTCGGCGACAACGGCCAGGGCAAGACGACGTTCCTCCGCACCATCGTGGACTCGCTGACGCCGCTGGAGGGCGAGGTGAAGTGGGGGTACGGGTGCAAGATCGGCGTGTACGCCCAGCACGTGTACACCAGTCTGCCGCCGAAGTTCACCGTGCTGGAGTACCTGCGGTCGAGGTCGGCCGTCGGCACGAACGACCAGAAGATCCTCGACCTGGCCGGGTCGTTCCTGTTCCGCGGCGGGGCGGTGGAGAAGCCGGTGTCGGTGCTGAGCGGGGGCGAACGGGCCCGCCTGTGCATGGCCGCGCTGCTGCTGAGCGAACTGAACGTGCTGATCCTGGACGAGCCGGGCAACCACCTGGACGTGGACACGGTGGAGGCGCTGGCCGAGGCCCTCACGTCGTACAAGGGGACGGTCATCTTCACCAGCCACGACCGCTTCTTCATGAGCCGCGTGGCGACGTGCATCATCGAAGTGCGCGACGGCCACGTCACGAACTACAGCGGCGACTACGACACTTACGTCTATCAGGTGAACAAGGAGATCGAGGCCGGCGAGCGGGAGCTGGCGGCGAAGCTCGGCAAGGCCCCGCCGGCGGTCGCGGGACCGGGCCGCGCCGTGGCCCGCACCGTCCGCCGCACCGAGAAGGAAGTGCGGAAGGAGCTGAAGACCACCGAGAAGGCCGTCGCGCAACTGGACGCCCAGCGGAAGCAAGTCGCGGCCGACCTGGACGCCACCACCAGCGACGCCGCCTTCGCCCGGCTGGAGGGCGAACTGGCCGCCGTCACGACGAAGCTGGCCGAGGCCGAGGACCAGTGGGCCGTGCTGAACGAGGAGCTGGGCGAGAGCGAGGGGTGATGTCGCAAGGATCGCCCACTACCGCCGCCGCACTGCCGGTGCTGGAATTCGCAAGCCTCCCGCAACGGCACCCAGGACCGATGGGGGTGTCGCTGCTGTCGCAACTCGCGCCGCACGCCGCCGTTCGGTTGGTGGGTGCGACAGGGGGCACCTCGCGAGCGATCACGATCCGTTGGCGGCCAAGAGACAGTAGGAGTCAGGAGCAAACTCTCATCCGTGTCCTCGACTGGTCGGCTTGCTCAAGCGCGTGGGGCGCGGTGCCGGAAACCCTCGTGGCGGCCATTCCCGAACAGGACCGCACAGAATACGCGGCAATCGGTGTGATGGCACTTCTCGTCAGCGAATTGGAACGCGGCGTACTTGAAGAAGTTCTCCAGATCGGCAGTGGCGGGGATTACAATGTGCGTGTGGCGGGTTCTTCGGACCCAATCCAAGTGGAAGTGAGCGGGGTGCTACAGGACAACAGCGGCACGACGATCACGAAGAGAGTCAGCGAGAAAAAGGCGCAGGTTCTGACGCGTCAGAAGCAAGGGTTCGTCTCGGCAACCGCCTTCGAGCACAAAGCGAGCGGCGTGTACTCGCGGCTCGCCTTCGTGACAAAGTCCTGAATTGGCGGAGGAAGCCGACAATGCCGAGATTGATCATTGCTGACCCGAACGGCACCGCGAGCGTGCTGGGCATGGAAGCGATCGGCGCGCTCGGACGCGGAGACACGGCACTCGCCCAGCAGAAGCACGGCGAAGCCGGGCGCGTCCTGGAGCGGCGGATGAAGGCTGTTAGCCGCGCGCGGGAGAAGCACTACCTCCGGTTCCTCGCGGCCACGCAGTTCTACAAGGGCGGGCATTACCAACACGCTGCGGAACTGGCGGAGAAGATCGACCCGAAGTTGCTGGACGCGCGCGCCCGCGAGTTGCTGCCAAACTTTTTGACGGATATCCGCGACCGGTCGGGGGCGGGGTATGCCCCCCGCATCGGAACCGAACTGAAAGCACTCTGGGAAGCGCGCGATTGGAACGGGTTGCTCGCCACGCTCGCCGATCACCAGTACGTGTTGCCGACGAGCTCGATGGCGTACACCCGTGCGATGGCTTGCCTGCATCTCGGGAAGCTCCGGACCGCTGCGGTGTTCTTCGCTCTCGCGTACCGCGATGTGGATGTGGAGCGACGATACCTCAACTCCACGGTTGCGTTCCCGGTTCTCTTCGCACAAATGGGGCACTTCGATGAGGCGGCGGAGTTCCTCGTCCATCTGAACGAACTATTCCCTGGCCCTCTCGTCAGCACGAGTATCGCCGTGGTGTCGTTCTTGCGGTGGCAATCGGCCGAGGAGCCGAAGCGAGCCGCGCTTGCCGCCGAAGTGCTCGACGCCATGTCCGACGCATGGGCGTCGTATCAACTCCTTCCGTTCGAACGTCGGGAGGATGTCCGCGCTCGCCAGCACTTGGCGGTCGGCTTGGGCGCGGCGGCCCTGACTTGCCTTTGGCTGGGGCAGAGTGAACGCGCCCGTGAGTACAGAGCGATTGCGATACGACTGGATCGGGAACAGGCACTGGCCGTCCCATCGTGGTTCGAGAACCCACCGACCTCGCGCGCGAACGACTTGCCTGTCGCGGACGGGCTCACTGCCGCGCTTCGTCGCCTTGCGGAACGGCATCGGGAAGCGGATCAACCCGCATTTCCCGTCGCCGCCTGAGTGACCGCCCTCGCGCCACCAACCGTGGGACGATCCGCGTCATTCTACACGCCGCGCGGCGCGGTTGCCGCCGTCACCGGGATTCCAGCGCGTAGCTCGCCAGGCCGTCGGCGACATCCGCGCGGGTGAGGCGGAAGGAGCGGTCGAAGGTTGCCGACTTCACCCACCCGCCGGACTTCCGCGCGGCGGTGTACCCTTTCGACCCGTGCCGGTGGACGTCCAGCCTCGGCGTCATCTCGCGGGCGTCGATGACCCAGTATTCGGGGATGCCGGCGTCGTGGTACGCCGACATCAGCCACGCCGTGTCCTTGTCCACCGAACTGGCACTGACGATCTCGATCACCACGTCCGGCGTGCCCCGCATTTCGGTCGCGTGCCCCTTCGCCCCGGAGCGCAACACCACCCGCTTCGCGGCGAACGTCTCGGTGGACACGAACATGCCGTCCGGGTTCGTCGCCAACTCCGCATCGGCGTTCGTCAGCCTCATACCGTCGCAGACGTAGAAGCCCAATCGTCCTTCGCGGACGAGCCGGTTCAGACACTCCGTGACGGCGGATTTCACGAAGTTGTGCGAGAACAGTTCTTCCATGCGGAGGTCCACCCGCACTTCGCCGTGGATGAATTCGATCCGCCCCTCGTCGGGGAACTCGTCGGAGTGCGTCCAGGTCACGAACGTGTCGAAGTCCCGCACCCAGGCCGGGACGTGAATCGCGGTGTCGTGCGGAGTGAGGACGGTCATGGGTCACCTGACGGGAAAAAGCCACCGGCGCGACGGCCGGTGCCAGCAGACCCATTCTACCGATTGGGTACTGGTGGCACCGGCCGCCGCGCCGGTGGGACGGTCCTCACTGCCGGTGGATCACCACCGGCTGTAGCATGCCGTCGGGGCGGAGTTCCCCGACGGGCCCGACCGGCGGCGGGGTCACGCCGCCCGGCGGCGGCCAGACGAACGGCTGGCTGCCGGACCCCGGCGGGCTGGGCAGCGTCGGCGGCAGGTTGCCCGGCATCGTCGGCAGACCGGGTTGCGGCCCGAACGCCGCCGGCGGCCGGATCGTCGGCATCGCCGGTTGGATCGGCTGACCGGGGGCCGGCAGCGCCCACGCCGCGGACGTGACCCGCGACCCGTTCGGCCCGGCCGTCGTGGTCATCGGCGTGAAGTTTCCCGCCTGCTGGACCGGCGGCGTGGTCGAGCCGCCCATCGTCGCCCCACCACTCATCAGGAAGTCGTTCGGGGAGGGCACTCCGCGGGTGACGCCCGGCCCCGCTGACGCGGCGGTCATCGGGCGGCCCGTCGCCTTGTCGATCACCGCCGGCGGGCCGTCGCGGGCCACGCTCACTTTCATCACCTGATGGAACAGGTCGGGCGACTTCAGCGCCGGGTTCGGCGTGTATCGCACTTGGATGGCGAGTTGGTCCACGTCGGTCCAGTCGGTCGGCCACGGGAACACGAACACGTAGTGCTTGCCGAACCGCTCGTCGTTCGCCACCAGCGACTTCAGCGTCACCGGGTCGATGTTCACCACCTCGTCCTTCTTCGCCGCCGCGCCCGCCGGTCGAAGCGTCGCGTCCGACACCATCAGCGTCAGTTGGCCGTCGGCGTCGGCCGGCTTGCGGTCCGTGCCGAGCAGGTACATCCGCCCGAGCAGAGCCTTCGTGGGCAGGCCGCTCCGGGTCGTGTCCGGCAGCTCCTGGAGGCCCGGCTCGACCATGCAGATGAGTTGGGCCGGCGGGACGGGCTTGGTCAGCCCGACGGCGCGCAGCACGTCGGCGCGGCTCTTGGCGGCGGACTGGCAGCCCGCCCCGCCCAGGGCGACGGCCGCGAGCGCGACCGTCAGCCCCAGGACTCCCCGCGTCCGGCTGCGGCGAACCGTCCCCGCGGTCAGCGTGTGTACGGGCCCCATTTCTCTCCCTCCTTGGAGGACGGCGGTTGGAAGATCGGCGCGGTGTACCCCGGCCCGGCCGGCATCGTGCCGACGGGCTTCTGCTGCGACGGCGGGTTCCACACGGCCGGGTTCAGTCCCGACTGCGGGTTGGCGGCCGGCGCGCCCCCCGGCACGTTCGCCGGCGGCAAGGTCGCGGGCACCGTCGCGGGCGACGGCAGGGCCGGGATCGCCACGCCGCCGGGCGGCGCGGCCGGCCCCTGCGGCAGCGGGATGTACTGCTGCGTCATCGGGATGTACTGCGGCGGCAGGGCCACCGGCTGGCCCGGCGGCGTCGCCGGCACCGGCGGCGCGCCCGGCAGGTACTGGCCGAGGTTGTTCAGCGGCGACTGGTACTGCGGCGGGTGCGCCCACGTCGATTGGCTCGGCGGGGTGGCCGGCTGCCGCAGCACGTCCAGCCCGTGCCCGTGCACGCTCTGCACGTCGTTGAAGCTCCAGCTCAGCTTCCGCGCCTCCTCCGACACGATCCGCTTCATGTCCGCGTCGCTGCGGACGATGTGCGGGGTCATGATGAAGATCAGCTCCCGCCGCTCCTGCTGCTGGGTGCGGTAGCGGAACGCCGCCCCCAGCCACGGGATGTCGCCCAGCCACGGGATCTTGTTCTCCACCTTCTGGTCCCGCTTCGAGATCAGCCCGCCCAGCACGATCGTCTCCCCGTCCCCGGCCTGCACCGTCGTCTCCACCGCCTGGCTGTCGATGGGCACGGCGAAGATGCCGTTGCCGAGCGAGATGTTGGACGAGCTGGGACTGGTGATGGACGGCTCCACCCGCATCAGCACCCGCCCGTCGGGGCTGATCCGCGGCGTCACCCGCAGCACCACCCCGGTGGGGATGTACTCGATCCCCTGCTGGGTCGCCCCGGTGCCGGTCAGCGTCGTCCCGGTCAGCCGCGGGAACTGCTGGCCGACCTGGAAGAACCCCGTCTGGTTGTCGGTCAGCATCAGTTGCGGGCGGCTCAGCACGTCCACCCGGCCCTGCGACTTGAGCGCCCGGATGAGCAGGTTGAACGTGTCCGACGCGGCGCTCAGCACGAACCCGCCGACGCCCGAACTGCCCGTCCGCCCGACGCCCAGGTTCTGCAGCCCCTGAAACCCGACCGAGTCCTGCTTGTACAGGTTCGCGTTGGTCGGCGCGGCGGTGGTGTTGAAGTTGTACCCCGGCACGCCGGGGCTGGTGGCGGTGGTGCCGCGGGCGAACAGGATGTTCGACTGGAGGCCGATCTCGACCCCGAAGTCCTCGCCGTTGTTCAGCCGCACCTCGGCCACCAGCACCTGCACGAACACCTGCGGCGGGGCCATGTCCACCCGCTCGATCAACTGCTTGATGAGCGGGTACAGCTGCGGCGGCGCGCTGATGAAGATGCTGTTGCTGATCGGCTCCGGCGTCAGGATGAACTGCCGGCCGATCGTCTGGACGGTCGTCGTCGTGCTCTGGAACAGGGCCGTGTTCACCAGGTTCGACTGCCGCGACAGGAAGTCGTTCAGCGCCGTCACCACGTCGGACGCCGCCTGGTTCCGCAGCTTGTACACGTCGTTCACCAGCTGCGGCGTCTCGGCGTCCTCCAGCTTCGTCACCACCGCCCGGATGAGGTCCAGGTCGTTCTGGCTGCCGGCCACGATGAGCGTGTTCGTCCGCGCGTCGGCCGTCAGCCGCAGGTCGAGCAGGTTGGCCCCGTCGGACGGGGTGCCGGTGAGCGTCAGCAGCGGCCGGTTGATGCCCTGGGTGGTGGCCGCGCCGCCGCCGCCGGGGACGGCCCCGCCGCCGCCCGCCGCCGTGGCGCTGCGGAACAGGTTGATGAGCAGCGTCTGCACGGCCGTGGCGTCGGCCTTCTTCAACTGGAACACGTTGACGTAGGCCTTGGCCGCCGACGGCGAGTCCAGTTCCTTGATGAGGGCCTCGATCAGGGCCATCGTCTTCCGCGGCGCGGACACCACGATGCCGTTGATCCGCGGGTCGGACGTCAGGTGCACGTCCTCCATCATGCCCGTCTCGAGTTCGGTGCCGTCCTTGCTGGCGAACCGCAGGCCGACGGTCTTCGTCTGGAGGCCGGTGTTGAAGCCGGTCAGGGTGGCGGTCGCCGCCCCGCCCGCGCCGCCCCCGCCCGCCCCGCCCGCGGTGG
>JAYTTN010000685.1:0-14722 GCA_043745295.1 Fimbriiglobus sp.
GACCGCGAGGGCGGGTTCGTCACCGACGCGCCGTACACGCCGGAGGACTACGCGCAGACCATTTACGCCAAGCTCGGCCTCGACCGCGACAAGCCGATCCACACGTCCAGCAACCGCCCGGTGTTCTTCGGCCACGCCGGCAAGCCGATCCCCGGCGTGATGTGACGACGCCCGTTCGGGTGGCCGACTCTCGCCGAGAGTCGGTCTTCAAGTTCAGAGGTCGAGTCGCTCTCGGCGAGAGCGACCCACCCTAACGGAACACCGCGACCCGTTTCGGACCCACAGCCATGAACCTCATCTGCTCCCTTCGCCTGGCTGTTGCGCTCAGCACCACAGGCGTTTGCCTCGTCGGGCAAAGCACGGGCGCGGAGCCGAAGCCCGCGGACGGGTGGGCGTTCCGCGCGATCAAATCCGTCGCGGTGCCGAAGGTGCCCGACAAGTTCAACGCCTGGGTGCGGAACCCGGTCGATGCGTTCGTGCTGGAAAAGCAACTGTCGAACGGGCTGAAGCCGTCGCCGGAGGCCGACAAGCGGACGCTCGCCCGGCGGCTGTTCGTGAACCTCACCGGCCTGCCGCCGACGCCCGACGAACTCGACGCCTTCCTGAAGGACACGTCGCCGAACGCCTACGAGAAGCTGGTGGACAAGCTGCTCGCCAGTCCCCGCTACGGCGAACGCTGGGCGCGACACTGGCTCGATGTCGCCCACTACGCCGACAGCCACGGGCAGGACCAGGACCGCTTCCGGCCGAACGCCTGGCCGTACCGCGACTACCTGATTCGCTCGCTCAACGACGACAAGCCGTATGCGAAATTCGTGAAGGAGCAGGTCGCCGGCGACGTGCTGTTCCCCGACGACCCGGCCGCCATCGTGGCCACCGGGTTCCTCGCCGCCGGCCCGTGGGACGAGAGCGGGCTGCGCGACATCAACGCCGATTCGCTCGACCGGCAGCTCGCCCGCAGCCTCGACCGCGACGACATCGTGACGACGACGATGACCACCTTCGCCGGCCTGACCGTCCACTGCGCCCGCTGCCACGACCACAAGTTCGACCCCATCCCGCAGGCCGAGTACTTCGCCCTGCAAGCGGTGTTCGCCGGCATCGACAAGGCCGAGCGGAGCTACGACGCGGACCCGGCGGTCGCCAAGAAGCGAGTGGCGTTAGCGACGGAGCTGGCCCGGTTGAAAGCCGGTGCGCCGGTGCTGACGCCGGAACTGCTGGCCGAGGTCGCGGCATTCGAGAAGGCGCGGGGCAACATCAAGGACCGCTGGCAGGTGCCCGAACCCGAAAGCTGGAAGTCGCGCGACGGGGCCACCCTGACGCCGCAGCCGGATCGCTCGATCCTGTCCGCGGGCAAAGCGCCGGAACGCGACGTGTACACGGTCGCGTTCACCACCGACCGCACCGGGCTGACCGGGTTACGGCTGGAACTGCTGTGCGACGATTCGCTGCCGCACAAAGGCCCCGGTCGGCAAGGGAACGGCAACCTGCACCTGTCCGAGATTCGCGTGAAGGCGTTCCCGAAGGGCAAGCCGGACAAGGCCGTGGCGGTGAAGTTGAAGTCGGCGGTCGCCGACTTCGATCAGGCCGGGTGGGGCGTGGCCCGCGCCCTCGACGGCGACCCGGCGACGGCGTGGGGCATCCACCCCGCCGTAGGTCAGCCTCACCATGCGGTGTTCGCCTTCGACAAGCCGGTCGGCTTCGACGGTGACACCACGCTGTCAGTCGAGTTCGACCAGCTGCACGGCGGCGCACACCTGATCGGCCGGTTCCGCCTCGCGGTGACGACCGCCGAATCGCCGGTGGTATCGGAAACGCCGCTGCCGCCGGCCGTCGCTGAATCGCTGGCGATTCCTGCCGAGAAGCGGACGGACACTCGGAAAGCCGCGCTCGCGCGGTGGGTGTGGGAGCAGCGGCTCGACCGCGAGTTGAAGGCACTCCCGGCGCAAGCGAAAGTGTACTGCGGGACGAACCGCTTCGCCCCGGACGGCAGCTTCAAGCCGTCCGCCGCGCCCCGGCCGATCCACGTGCTGAAGCGCGGCGACGTGACCAAGCCCGGCGCGGTGGCGGAACCGGGCGCGGTCGAAGCCGTTGCAGGACTGAAAGCGAAGTTCGCGTTGAAGGACGCGAACGACGAGGGCCAGCGGCGGGCGGCGCTAGCCGACTGGCTGGCCGCCGACGCCAACCCGCTGACGTGGCGGGTGATCGTCAATCGCGTCTGGCACCACCACTTCGGCAAGGGCATCGTCGATACGCCGAACGACTTCGGCGCGATGGGCGGCCCGCCGTCGCACCCGGAGTTGCTCGACTGGCTGGCCGACGACTTCCGCAAGACCGGCGGGTCGCTGAAGACGTTGCACAAGTTGCTGGTGACGAGTGGCACCTACCGGCAGGCGGCGAAACACGACCCGGCCGCCGCCGCGAAGGACGGCGACAACCGGCTGCTGTGGCGGATGAACCGGGGCAAACTCGACGCCGAGACGGTGCGCGACGCGGTGCTTCAAATCAGCGGGCGACTCGACGAGGCGCGGTACGGCCCGCCGGTGAAGCACTTCGTCACCAAGCCCGGCCTCCACGTGACCCCGGAGGCGAACTACGACGCCTACGACGTGGACGCGGCCGACGCCCGCCGACGGAGCGTGTACCGCTTCGTCTTCCGCACCAACCCGGACCCGCTGCTGGCGGGCCTGGATTGCCCGGACGCCTCGCAATCCGCGCCGGTGCGGACGGCCTCGGTCGGCGCGCCGCAGGCGCTGGTGCTGTGGAACAACAAGTTCCTGCTGCGGTACTCCGAACACCTCGCGGCGCTGGCGGAGCAGGCGAGCGGGGACGCGACGGAGCGGGTGCGGGTCGCGTGCCGGCGGGTGCTGCTGCGGCCGCCGACGGCGGCCGAGGAGAAGGCGTGGTCGGCGTTCGCCGCGAAGCACGGGCTGGCGAACCTGTGCCGGGTGCTGTTCAACAGCAGCGAGTTCCTGTTCGCGGACTGAATGTCGCACCCGCTCCGGGTGTCGGCGCGGCCAGCCGCACCGCGAACGGCCTCGACGGCCTCGTCCCGAGTCGCGTCGCCGCTCGCCCCGCGGCTCACCGCAGGATGGCGGCCCCGACACTTTCGCTGACGGTGGACGAGGGGCGGCGGGAGCCGGGCATCAAGTCGTGCATGTGCCCGACGACGGTGTCGCGGATGTCGAGGAAGGCGGCGGCGCAGTCGGGGTCGAACTGGCGGCCGGCCTGCGCCGCCACCTCGGCGAACGCCTCGTCCGGCGGGCGGCCCTTCTTGTCCTTGTGGTACGGCCGGTCCGAGGTCATGGCGTCGAAGGCGTCGCACACCGACACGATGCGGGCCAGGAACGGCGTGTCGTCCTTGGCCAGCCGGTCCGGGTAGCCGGTGCCGTCCCACCGCTCGTGGTGGTTCCGCACGATGGGGATGATGGGGTGCAGTTCGGGGATGGTGGACAGGTACTCGGACCCCAGCGTGGTGTGCGTCTGCATGACGGCGAACTCCTGCGCCGTCAGGCGGCCGGGCTTGCGGAGGATCTCGTCCGGGATGCCGATCTTGCCGATGTCGTGCAGGGGGGTGCCGGTGCGGATCAGCTCCAGCTGGTCGTGCGGCAGCTCCAGCCGCTCGCCCAGGGCGAGGGCGTACTTGGTCACCCGCTGGGTGTGCCCGCCGGTGTACTCGTCCCGCAGCTCGACCATCTGCGCCAGCACCATGATGGTGTTCAGGAACAGCTCCCGCTGCTTCTTCAGCAGCAGCGCGCACTCGATGCCGGCCGAGGCGTGGGCGGCCAGCGCGTCGGCCAGCACCAGGTCGTCTTCGGTGAACGGGTCCTGGAAGAAGCCGCGGTCCAGGTGCAGCACGCCCAGCTTGCGGCGGGGCGTCCGCAGCAGCACGCACAGGACGCTGCTCATCGCCCCGTCGGCGATGCTCTGGTTCATCAGCGCGCTGTCGTCCTGGATGTTCGTGTACAGGGCCGACTCGCCGCGGCTGAAGCAGCGGCCGGTCAGCCGCTTGCTGAAGTGGAACCGCCCCTTGCTCTCGCCGTTGCCGACGGCCAGCGCCCGCAACTTCAGCTTCGGCTCCGGCCCGTCGCCGTCGCCCAGGACGATGGCCCCCCGCTGGGCGTCCAGCACGCTGACGGCGTCGTTCAGGATGGAGTCGAGGAGCTGGTCCTCGCTCTCCAGGTGGACCATGTGGTGGCCGGCCCGCAAGAGCGCCAGCAACTCCTCGCCGGCGCGGGGCATCTGGTCGCGGCCGAACACCAGCCGCTGGATGCCGTCGCCGAAGCTGGCCTTGTGCGAGGCGGCCATGACGAGCTGGTCGGACGGCTGGCCGTCGAACGGCACTTCGGTGATCTCGACCAGGAACGCCACCTTGCCGAACTGGACGATGTCGCGGGCGTGCAGCGGGTGGTCGCCGGGGGCCAGGCGGGTGCCGTTGACGTAGGTGCCGTTGGTGCTTTCCAGGTCGCGGACCACCCACCCGTCGCCGCCCCGCACCACCTCGGCGTGCCGGCGACTGACCGACGGGTCGTCGAGGATCAGCTCGAACGCGGCCAGCCGGCCGACGCGGAGCAGCGCGGCGGCGTCCCACACCTGGCCCTTGATCGGCCCGCTCACCCCGCGCAGCCGCATCACGCGATTCATCTCCTCTCCCCCCCTCGACGGAGCGTCGCCGACAGCCGAAGCATTCCGTTCCGTGGTTGTAGCACACGCCGACCCGTCGGACGCGACCGAAGTTGCCGTCCGTGCCGGGAATTCGGTCGCGTTCACACGCCTGTCGATTGAATTTCGACGGCGGCGGAAAACGCGACAGCCTGAGACAGCGCAATTGCGGCCGGGGCGAACCGAGGTTAGGGCCGATCGAAAGGCCGACCGAGCGACGTGTCGTCGGCGTGCAGACCGGCCCGGTGCCAGCCGTCGCCGTTGCGGAAGATGTCGTCCCCTTCCCGCCCGACGTGGACGGTGGTGACGAACCGCACCGCGCCGCCGGCCGTCAGCACGTTCCACCCGCCGTGCCGCCCGGACACCGCGTCGCCGTCGTACCGGGGCAGGTCGGCGACCACCGGCGTGGCGTCGGCCACGTCGGTCAGGCGGACGCCGGTCAGCCACCCGCCGGGCGTCCGGTGTCCGAGGGTGTAGGCGTAGCCGGGATCGGGGTCGCCCTCGGGTCGGCCGCACCCGACCGGCCGGGACGGGTCGGTGTGACCGGAGCGGACCAGTTCGGCCACGAACCCGCCGGCCGTCGGCACGTCGGCGGTGCCGGCTTGCGGCAGCCGGCCGTCGTGCGCGTCGGCGTACCCTTTCAGCCCGGCGTGCAGGCCGCGGAGTTGCTCCCGGCAGGCCACCGCGTCGGCCCGCGCCCGCACTTTCTGGATGAGCGGCAGGCCCAGCGCCGCGGTCAGCAGCAGGAGCGCGGCGACCACCAACAGGTCGGCCCGCGCCCACGACAGGAACACCGGGCCGTCCGACACCGGCCGCCGCGCGAGTTCGGACGGCACCGCCACCGGCGGATCGCGGAAGCGGCCCGTCGCCGGGTCGAACCGGCCCTCGGCGACCAGCACCTCCGCGACGCGCGCGACCGTCCGCGCGGCCAGCCCCGGCGGCGGGGCGACGGCGGCGCGGTCGGCGGCCATCAGCGCCAGCAGGCGCGAGGTCCGGAAGTCGGTGGGAGTCGGGGTGTCGTCGGTCATGGCTGTCACCTCACGCCGTGGCGGGTGCGGGGCCGCTCGGTGTCGGTCGCGTCGTCGTCGGGCTTCGGGCCGGTCCACGTCTCGGCCAGCTTCGCCACGGCCGTGTGCAGGCGGGACTTCACCGTCCCCACCGGCACGCCCAGGATGTCCGCCGCGTCCTGGTTCGACAGCCCTTGAAAGTAGCACAGCAGGACGACGCCGCGGAGCAGGTCGGGCAGGGCGTCCACGGCCGCGCGGACGACCGCCCGCATCTCCGCCGACTCGGCCCGTTCGACCGGCCCGACCTCGTCCGACGCGAGCAGTTCCAAGAGCGGCCGGCCGGGGCCATCGGAGCCGTCGCCGGCGCGGGTGTCGCGGCGACGGTGCCGACGGCGGAGGGCGTCGATCGCCTGATGGGTGGCGATGGTGTACAGCCACGGGCGGACGGGCCGACCGGGTTCGTACTGGCTCAACTTGGTAAACACCGCGATGAACGTGTTCTGGAACACGTCGGCGGCCAGTTCCTCATCGCCGACGTACCGCCGCAGGTAGCCGAACAGCTCCCGCTCGTACCGCCGCACCAGCTCGCCGAACAGGTCGGATTCGCCCGCGCGCAGGCGGGTGAGGAGGGCTTCATCGGTCAGCGGATCGGGGTCGGCGGCGTTCACCCACACATGTTACGCGGGCGGCCACCGGCGGGTTCGGAAGGTGCAGGCTGGCGCGGTACCGCGAAGAGGGTGGCTTATCTTCGCGGCGACTTCCGGAGCCGCACGAGTTTATTTTACCCCATCTACGGACATAGCAGCCACGCATCACTTCGAGTACAACACCCTCTTTCCCTTCCGCCGGAGTCTGTTGCATGTCCCGCGCGCGCGTCGTCGTCTTGCTCGTCCTGTTCGGCCCGCTGGTCGCGCTGCTGGCGGCGGACCCGGCGAAAGCCCCACCCGACCTGCCCGACGGCACCGAGGCGGCGCTGAAGCAGATCCCGCAGTTCAAACTGCCGGCCGGCATGAAGGCCGAACTGTGGGCGTGCGAACCGAAGCTGGCCTCGCCGGTGGCCATCAGCGTGGACGAGAAGGGCCGCGTGTTCGTCGCCGAGGAGTACCGCCTGGGCAAGGGGGCGGCCGAGAACCGCGGCAACCCGGCGTTCAACTTCACCTTCTTCCTCGACGACGACCTGCAAATCCGCACCACCGCCGACCGGCTGGCGGTGTACAAGAAGCACGCCGACAAGCTGCCCGGCCAGTTCGGCTACTTCACCGCGAACGCGGACCAGGTGCGGCGGCTGGAGGACACCACCGGCAGCGGCCGGGCGGACAAAAGCACCGTGTTCGCCGGCGGGTTCAACGATCCGCTCGACGGCCTGTGCGCCGGCGTGCTCGCCGTCAACGGCGACGTGTACGTCACCTGTATCCCGAGTCTGTACAAGCTGAAGGACACCAAAGGCACCGGCGTCGCGGACAAAAAGGAAACGCTGCTCACTGGGTTCGGGCCGAACATCGCCTTCTACGGACACGACCTGCACGGGCTGATTATGGGACCGGACGGCCGGCTGTACTTCAGCGTCGGCGACCGCGGGTTCAACGTGCTGAGCAAGGAAGGCAAGCAGTTCGAGGGGCCGCGCCACGGAGCGGTGTTCCGCTGCAACCCCGACGGCACCGAGTTCGAGGTGGTTCACCGGGGATTGCGGAATCCGCAGGAGTTGGCGTTCGACCAGTTCGGCAACCTGTTCGCCGACGACAACAACTGCGACAAGGGCGACCACGCCCGGCTCGTCTACATCTGCGACGGCGGCAACTCCGGCTGGAACATGGCGTACCAGACCATCCCGGACCCGTACCTGACGGGGCCGTGGCACGCCGAGCGGCTGTGGCACGAGCCGCACCAGGGGCAGGCGGCGTACATCGTCCCGACTGTCGGGGCCATCGGCACTGGGCCAAGCGGGTTCCTGTTCACCAGCGGGACCATGCTGGCGAAGCGGTATGAAAACTCGTTCATCATGTGCAACTACACCGGCAACGGCGGGCTGGAAGCCTTCAAGGTGAAACCGAAAGGGGCCGGGTTCGAGATCGTGGACTACCACGATTTCCTGAAGCCGATCCGCGCCACCGACGCCGAGTTCGGGCCGGATGGCAAGTTGTATGTGGCGGACTTCGTGGACTTGAACTGGGACGGCCGCAGCGCCGGCGGCCGCATCTACACCGTGTTCGACCCGGAGAAGCTGCGCGACCCGGTGATCGTGGAGACGAAGAAGCTGTTCGAGGAAGGGTTCGCGCACCGCAAGGTCGAGGAGTTGGTGAAGCTCCTCGGCCACCCGGACATGCGGGTCCGCCAGCGGGCGCAGTTCGCGCTGGTGGAGAGCGGGGCCCTGGCCGCCCTGACCCGCGCGGCGGAGCAGGGGAAGCCTCTGGAGCGGCGGCTGCACGCCCTGTGGGGGCTGTGGCAGGTCTCGCGGACCCAGCCGAAGGAGTTGCAGACGGTGGCCGGACTGTTGACCGACGCCGACCCGGAGATGCGGGCGCAGGCGGCGAAGATCGTCGGCGACCGCAAACACGCTCCGGCCGCCGCCGCCCTGGTGAAACTGCTCGCCGACCGCGAACCGCGCGTCCGGTTCTTCGCGGCGGAGGCGCTGGGCAAGTTGAAACACAAGCCGGCGGTGAAGTCGCTGATCGAGGTGATCCGCGCGAACGCCGACGCCGACCCGTTCCTGCGACACGCCTGTGTCACCGCCCTCGCCCGCATCGGCGACACGCGGGCTGTGGAGATGTTCCGCGACGACAAATCTGTGTCCGTGCAGTTGGCCGTGGTTCTCGTCATGCGAGCGTGGCAGGACTTCGAACTCGCCGATTTCGTGAAGGACGACTTCGACATCCTCGTCCGTACCGAGGCCGCGCGGGCTGTGAACGACGTGCCCCTGGAGAAGAGCCAACACCGGCTCGCCAGGGAACTGGACACGTTGTACGAGAAGCCACTGGCCGACGGGGACGCCTTCGCCCGCCGCGCGATCAACGCCAACTTCCGCCTCGGTGCCGCCGAGAACGCGAAGGCGGTGTTGGGCGCGGTGCTGAACGCCAACGCATCCGCGCTCGTGCGCTCCGAAGCGCTGGCGTGTCTCCGCGACTGGGCCGAACCCGGCAACCGCGACCGCGTGACGGGCTTCTGGCGACCGCTGCCGAAGCGCGACGCGAAGATCGCCAAGGAGGTCGTACAAGCCGGGCTGAACGACCTGCTCACGAAGACCAGCGGCCGGTTGCAGATCGACGCGATCACCTTGATTTCCAAGCTCGGCGTGGCGGTGGACCGGGACAAGTTCGACAAGTGGGCGACCGACACGGCCCGCGACCCGCAGCTCCGGGCCGCACTCCTCCGACTGCTCGCGGCCGGGCCGGAGAAGATCAAGACGGCCACCCTGATGAACACGCTCGCCGACAAATCGCCGGTCCTCCGCGCCACCGCCCGCGACGTACTCGCCGACCTGAACCCGCCGAAAGCGGCGGAATACCTGCGCGAGGTGTTCGACGGCGACGCGGCCGCCACGGTGTTCGAGAAGCAGCAGGCGGTTGCCACCCTCGCGCGGATGAAGCAGGCCGAGGCGGTGGCGGTGCTGGACGGACTCGCCGCGAAGTTGGCCGACGGCACCCTTCTCGCGGAACTCCGGCTGGACGCCTGGGACGCGCTCAAGGCCGCGCCGAACGCCAAACGGGACGCCGCCCGGAAGAAGTTCGAGGGCGCGATGAAGCCGGACCCGGTCGGCAAGTTCCAGGTCAGTCTGACGGGCGGCGACAAGGCGCGCGGCAAGGACCTCTTCTTCAGCCACGCGGCGGCGCAGTGCGTGCGGTGCCACAAGGCCGAGGGGATCGGCGGCACCGCCGGCCCGGACCTGTCCGACGTGGCCAGGCGGAACCCGGAGAAGACCCGCGAACACCTGCTCGAATCCATCGTGCTGCCGAACGCGAAGATCGCCAAGGGGTACGCCAGCGTGACGCTGACACTCGCCGACGGGCGGGTGCTGGCCGGGGTCATCCTGGACGAGACGAAGGCGGCCGTCACGCTGCAACTGCCCGACGGCAAGACGGCGACCGTGGCCGTGGCCGACATCGACAAGCGGACGGTGCCGACTTCGCCGATGCCGTCCGCCGAGAAGGTGCTGACGCCCCGCGAGATGCGCGACCTGATCGAGTACCTGAGCGGGCTGAAGTAATTCTTGTTAGCCCGCCGCGCCGGCAAGGGGCGAGCCACCAGAGGGCGGAAGGATTCCACGCCAAGCTCCACGCCCCTTGCTGGCGCGGCGGGCTAACAACGAACTTCCCATGTTCCGTCCCACGAATTTGCCGGCGGTCGTGTCGGACGCGCCCCTGCTGGCGTGGCTGTTGACCGCGCTCGCGCCGACGAGCCGCACGAAGGTGAAGGAGCTGCTCGCCCGCGGCGGCGTGTCGGTGAACGGCACCCCGACCACGCAGTTCAACCACCCGCTGAAGCCCGGTGATCGCGTGACCGCCGGCAAGCCGGCCGTGCGGGACACGAGCCTGTCGGCCGCGAACATCGCGGTGATTCACGAGGACGAGTCGGTCATCGTGCTGGACAAGCCGGCCGGGTTGCTGACGGTCGCCACCGACGCGGAGAAGGCCGACACCGCCTTCGCACGGCTGTCGGCGCACCTCGAAGCCCGCGACGCCGGCCGGCCGTTCACCGTGCATCGCCTCGACCGCGAGACTTCGGGATTGCTGCTGTTCGCCCGATCCGCGTACACCCGCGACGCGCTGCAAACCGGCTGGCAGGAGTTGACGAAGACGTACCTGGCAGTGGTGCAGGGTCGCCCGCCGCAAGCCGAGGGACGTGTCGAGAACTTCCTTGCGGAAACGAAGGATTTCCGCGTGCGGGTGTGCGAGGCGGGGGAACCCGACGCGAAGCGGGCCGTGTCGAAGTACCGCGTGCTGAAGGCGAACGGTCGGCTCTCGCTCGTCGAGGTGGAACTGGTCACCGGCCGCAAGCACCAGATTCGCGTCCACCTGACCGCGCTCGGCTGCCCGATCCTCGGCGACCCGCTGTACGGCGGCGCGGGGAACCCGGCCGGGCGGCTCGGCCTGCACGCCGCGCGGCTGGTCTTCCCGCACCCCATCACGGGCGAAACCGTGCGGCTGGAATCGCCCCTGCCGGAGAGCCTTCGCCGCCTCGTCGGCGGGTGACGGCCGGTTACTCGGGCAGCGGCTTCCCTTTGGTTTCGGGCAGGAACGGTAGCGCCGCGATGCCGAACAGGAACACCACGCACATGACCGCGCCGGCGTATCGGATGGCGTCCGGCCCGTACCCGCCGAACACGCCGTCCGACAGGAATCCGAGGGTGAACGGGCCGGCCGCCGCCAGCAGCCGGCCGGCGTTGTAGCAGAAGCTGGTGCCGGTGCTGCGGAACCGCGTCGGGAACAGCTCCGGCAGGTAGATGGCGAACCCGCCGAACACGGCCAGTTGGCAGAACCCCATGATCGGGATCATCCAGAACACCTGCGCCCGCGTTTCCAGTGCCAGGAACGTGCCGGCCGTGGCCAGCCCGCCGAGCAGGAAGAACAGCGCGAACGCCGGCTTGCGGCCGACCACGCCCGTCACCCAACTGAAGGCGAAAATGCCGAGGAACGCGCCGGCGTTCTGCACCAGGGACGTGTACCCCCGCCAGCGGCCGAGTTCGCCGGCCAGCTCCGGCGAGTCCTTGGCGAACCCCTCGGCGATCAGGGCCGGTTCCAGCGCCAGCGACACCAAGCGGGGCGAGAAGAAGCCGATGCCCCACAGCCCGACGACGCCGGCCCCGGTCAGCAGCAGGCCGAACAGCACCCGGCGGTTCCACGGCGGCGTCGTCAGGATGGCGGCGATGGTGCCGAAGAACGCCTGGAACGGACTCGGCTTCTTGCCCTGGGCCTCGAGCGCCCGCATGGCCGTCCACTTGTCCGGCTCCTTCAGCGTGAGCTGGACGATCACCAGCAGGATGCCGGGGACGATGCCGATGAGGAACATGACCCGCCACGGGGTCAGCCACGCGCCGGGCGGGAACGGCCCGTCCGCCCCGAGCTTTTGCAAGGAACCGAGGTACAGCGAGACGAGCGCCGCGCCGCAGTTGCCGATGACGCTGGACGCCTGGAACAGGCCGAGGATGTACGGCCGCGCGTTGTCCGGCACCGTCTCGGCGAGCAGCACCACCGCCGCCGCGAACGCCCCGCCGACGCCCAACCCGGTGAGGAAGCGGTAGAGGAGGAAGTCGTCGAACCCGACCGAGAAGGCGCTCAGGCCGGTGAACGCGGCGTACAGGCCGATGGTCAGCGTGAGCGTCTTCACCCGACCCAGCCGGTCGCCCAGCACGCCGAAGCCGATGCCGCCGACGGCCCACCCGACCATGAACATGGCGGTGGCGTACCCGCCGTACAGGGTGACGTTCGTGCCCTCCGGCGTCAGCGCCTTCACGGCCGTGTCGCGGGCCAGCACGAACAACTGCTGGTCGAGGCAGTCCAAATCCCAGGCGAGGCAGCAGACGGCGAACACGAACCACTGGTAGCCGGTCAGGTCTTTCAGGCTCGCCCAGCCGGTGCGCGGGGCGAGGGGTGGGCTGGACATGGGGCGGACTCGGAAGGCGGGCAGGTGGTGAGAAGCGTAACCGCAAGGTATATCCGCTGCCGCGCCTCACCGCCAGCATTCAATGTCCGCCAACGAAAACGACCGGACCGGCGCGAGGGGTTCATACCCCGTCCCGCCGGCCCGGCCTGGGAACCCGACTGCCCGACTAGCGGCGGCGGATGACGCGGAGGTCGCGCGGCGTCATCCCGTACACCTTGTACACGTCCGTCCGGTACGCCGGGGCGTAGAAGGTCGGGTACGTCGTGGTGGTGAACGTCGGGATGACCTTGTACTGCTCCATCGTGAGCGGCAGGACGGCCATCTTCTTCTCCAGGTCGAAGGAGGCGGCGTCGAACGGCACGGTATACAGCTTGCCGCCGTTGTCCACGATCAGGTACTCCAGGTTGCCGCCGTCATCGAACACCAAGTCGTCCACCACGCCGACGGCGGTGGCGTCACCCTTCAGGGCGATCTTGGTGCCGAGGATCTGTTTCACGCGGTACGTCTTGCCGGTCGCGGCGGGTTGCGGCTGGCCGGGAACGGGTTGCGGCAGCGGCTGCTGGGCGGTCGCCGCGGAAGCGGTGACGAGGAACGCGGCCAGCACGCCGCCGCGCAGATAGTTGCTCAACATGGTGAGGACTCCGGTCGGATTGTGGTAAGGGTCATCAGTCGGACGCGGGGCGACGGTGCCCAACTCCGAGACCCGCCGGAGTCTTTGCAAGGCGCGTGCCACGGGCCGGGTTCGCCAAAAACCCTTGACGGGTTGGTATGATGGTTTTTTTCCCCTCGCCGTTCGGAGTCACCGCCATGCAGACGCCGCCGTTCGCCGTCGGGTTCCTCGGGGCCGGGCAGATGGCCACCGCCCTGGCCAAGGGGTGGCTCGCGGCCGGGCTGCTCGACGCGGCGAAGTCGATGGCCAGCGACCCGCACCAGGCGACGCGGGAGAAATTCGCCGCCGCGACGGGCCTGCAAGCGGTCGCGGTCAACGGCGCGGTCGTGATGCGGTGCGACGTGCTGGTGCTGGCGGTGAAGCCGCAGGTGATGGCCGTCGTGCTATCGGAACTGAAGCCGCTGCTCGCGCCGGACAAGCTCGTCCTTTCCATCGCCGCCGGGGTGACGCTCGAAACCCTCTCGGCCGCGCTCGGCGGACACCCCCGACTGGTCCGCGTGATGCCGAACACGCCGTGCCTGGTCGGGGCCAGCGCCAGCGGCATCGCGGCCAAGAACCCGGACGACGCGGCCCTGGCGACGACGCTGTTCGGCGCGGTGGGGGTGGCGGTGAGCGTGCCGGAACACCAACTGGATGCCGTGACGGGCCTCAGCGGCAGCGGCCCGGCTTACGTTTACGTCATCATCGAAGCGCTGGCCGACGGCGGGGTGCGGATGGGCCTGCCCCGCGACGTGGCGCTGAAGCTGGCGGCGCAAACGGTGTTCGGCGCGGCGAAGATGGTCCTCGACACGGGCACCCACCCGGCGGCGCTCAAGGACGCGGTCGCGTCCCCCGGCGGCACCACCATCGCCGGCCTGCACGAGTTGGAGCGCGGCGGCCTCCGGGGGGTGCTGATGGACGCCGTCCAAGCCGCCACCGAACGGGCGGCGGAGTTGGGAAGGAAATGAGATCCAGGGGCTTCCGCCCCTGACTACGTCCGACGGCCGCTCTGCGGCGAAGACGAAGATTTGCCCGGCGGGTCAAACTTTAGCGGAAGTGGTTGATTTTCCACCTTTCGGGTGCCGATGTATCTGGTGCAACTATTCGAGTCGCCCTTTTCTATGAGAGTGGCACCCCGAACACCAGAGGCACACCATGCCGAACATCAATCCGAATACTGGCAAGCCGGTCGCGGAGATTCTGGTTGGGAAGCGTGGGGCCATCCGTCAAGCCCCACTGGAGCCGGGGTCGCCCAGTTGGGCGGAGATCGGCGGTATGATGTGGGAGGAGGTCGTCCGGCGTGCCGAGCGCGACGACCCCGGTTTCCGAATCTTCAAGAAACTGCTCTCGGATGGGAGGTTCGACAAATGAGCATCGACACTCTGCCTTTCGCTCCGACCAAACAGCCGTCGCGGGAGGTCGAATTCGTTCCGGCCTATCGAGTCCTCCTCGATCTGCTCCGGTCGCTGGACGCGGATCGCATCACTTACCGCCTCAGTCGGCCCCGCGACGAGGCGGTCATGGTGGAAGCCGCTGTTCCCGGCGAGCGGTGGGAGATCGAAGTGTTCGAAGACGGCCACGTGGAGTTCGAGCGATTCCGGTCGTTGGGGAACATCGGCGACGCGAACGAGTTGGCAAAGTCGATCGTCGAGATGCGCTGACGTGGCACCCCTCATGTGAGAGTTCATCGTGTCTCGGCAAACCGACCTCGTCCTCGTCTTCGACTTCGGCTCGCAGTTCGCGCAGCTCATCGCGCGGCGGGTGCGGGAGTCGAACGTCTTCTGCCAGATCGTCCGGCACGACCTGA
>JAYTTN010000686.1:0-1037 GCA_043745295.1 Fimbriiglobus sp.
GATCGCGGTCGAACGCGGGATCGGCAAGTGGAAGGTGTGGCGGATCGCGGCCGAGCGGTGCCGGAATCCGCGGCGGTGCCACACGCCGATGATGAAGAATGTGGCCGGACTCCACAACCGGATGTTCGGGTGACCCGCCCGCGGGAGGGGAGACCTCCCCTCACCACCCCGTCACCTATTGCGCAGCGACTCTATTCTTGACAGGCGGGTGGCTGGTCGGTTACTTTATTTTCAGCGTGGAGGGTCGATGCCTTCCGCGATGGCCCGCGACGCGCCACCGGAGCCAACACCATGTTCCTGACCCGATTCCTCGGCCTGTCCTCCAAGTCTTCCCAGGTTGCCCCCCCCCGCCCAGCTTCCGCGACGGAAGTCGCGGTTGGGGCTTGAGATGCTGGAAGCCCGCGACGTACCCGCCGCGTTCTACTGGGAACCGCCGGCCGGAAGCAACCTGCTCGCCAGCACCGCGAACAACTGGACCGACGGCGTGAGCAGTCGGTACTCGTTCCCGCCCGGCACGGCGGATGACCTCTACTTCCCGGCATCGTGATCACCCCGATCACGATCACGGATACGGTGGATGGCGAGCCGACGAGTCCACCACCCACCAGTCCGCCGCCGCCGCCGGCCTTCGCCCAAGCCAACTGCTACGTCACCTCCAGCAACTCGAACCAGTCCGTCGTCCGCACCTACAACGGCGTGCATGTCATGGCCGGCTACTACGGTACCGTCGATTTCAAAGTCAGCACGTACACCGGCATCCTTGAACTGCGCGGCGGCAACATCGCCCAGAACGACGCCTTCTACGCCACCGCTGGCGGCGGCCACCTCGCCGTCACGGTCCACCTGGACTGGACCGGCGGCACGCTGAACAGCGGCCCGACCGCCGGCTGGGTCCACCTCGAAGGGGCGACGGGGATCATCGACCCCGGCGACGGCAAGACGGTCGGGCTGGGGAGTCAGTTCCAGGTGAATGGGGGTGCGGATGTGACTCAGCGAGGTGGCACCGTGCAGTTCCTCACGGACATCGGCCTCGACAT
>JAYTTN010000687.1:0-14670 GCA_043745295.1 Fimbriiglobus sp.
CCCCTTCCCGGTTCCCTTCGTCCGCGGTTCGTCTTCGACCATCTTCTTGGCGTTGTCCCACGCCCCCCCGGCATTCGACATGAAGACCGCGAGCAGTTGGCCGACGACGATCATCCCCGCGAGGAAGCCGCCGAGGGCGAATGGCCCGAGGACGAATCCGACGATCAGCGGCGTGCCGATGGCGAGCAATCCCGGGCCGATCAGCTCCTTCTGCGCCGTGGCCGTGCAGATATCGACGACGCGGCCGTAGTCCGGGCGCTTGCGGCCCTCCCAAATGTCCTTGTCGCGGAACTGCTTGCGGCACTCGTTGACGATCAGGAACGCCGCCCGGCCGACGGCGCGGATGGTCATGGCGCTGAACAGCAGCGGCACCGCCCCGCCGATGAGCATGCCGATGAACACGAACGGGTCGGCGACGGTCAGGTTCGACGACCCCCGCTTAAAGTCGTCCACCGTCAGTTGGCCGATCTTCTCCTCGGCCCCCGTCACCAGCACGGCGATGAAGCTGGCGAACAGACTCACCGCCGCGATGACCGCCGAGCCGATGGCGATGCCCTTCGTGATGGCCTTGGTGGTGTTGCCCACGGCGTCCAGGTCGGCCAGGATTTGCCGGGTCGCCTTCACCTCGCTTTCGGGCATCCGCTCCGGGTGGTCGGCGGGCAAGTCCTTGCCGTTGGCGTCGCGGTTGAAGGCCATCTCGCCGATGCCGTTGGCGTTGTCGGCGATGGGGCCGAACACGTCCATGCTGACGGTGTCGCCGGTCAGCGTCAGCATGCCGACGCCGCACAGGGCCACCCCGTAGGCGATGAACAGCAGGTTGCCGGTGCCGGAGTAGACCATCACCGCGCCGAGGATGGCCGAGGCGATGATGAGCGCCGCCCAGACCGAGCTTTCGTACCCCAACGCCAAGCCGGAAATGATGTTCGTGGCGTGCCCGGTGCGGCTCGCCTTCACCACGTCCTTGACCGGCTGGTAGTCGGTGCTGGTCCAGTACTCGGTGCAGCGGTTCAGCGCCACCGCCAGCAGGATGCCGATCATGCAGCAGGCAATGGCTCGGAAGTCGTAGCCGGGTTGCAGGGAGGTGTACTTGGCGGTCGTGCCGAGCAGACCAGACGCGATGGACGTCTTGCCTTCCGGGTTCGTATCTTTCCAGGCTTTCGCGGCGGCGAATCGGTACTCCTGAACCCGCGTTTCGATTTTCGCGACGGCCGCCGCATCGCCGTTCTTCCGCGCCGCCCGCAACTCCTCCTCGATGGCCTTCGCGTCGAACGGCGTCAACTTCATCGCGACCCGGAAGTCGGCGTCCTTGTACATGCCGCGATCGATGGCCACCGCGACGACGTACTCCGGGTCGAACCGCAGGTACGCGAAGCCGACCGCCGAGAAGCCGATGACGCTGATGACGGCCGACCGCCAGAAGCCGCGGTTGATGCTCTTCATCGCCGACGTGGCGTTGCCGGTGGTCATGCCCCGGCCGACGAGCGCGGTCGAAATCATGCTGCCGACGACGCCGACGGCCATCACCAGCAGCGGGAAGATCATCCCCTTGAAGCCGAGCGCGGCGAAGCCGAGGATGACCGCCGCCACCATCGTGACGGCGTAGCTCTCGAACACGTCCGCCGCCATCCCCGCACAGTCGCCGACGTTGTCGCCCACGTTATCCGCGATGGTCGCCGCGTTGCGCGGGTCGTCCTCCGGCATGTCCTTCTCGATCTTGCCGACGAGGTCCGCGCCCACATCCGCCGCTTTGGTGTAGATGCCGCCGCCGACCCGCATGAACAGGGCCAGCAGCGACCCGCCGAAGCCGAAGCCGAGGAGCGTTTCGTAGGCCAATTCGCCGAAGAAGAGCAGGTTCAACGTGCCGCCCAACAGGCCCAGCCCGCAGGTGAACATGCCGGTGACGGTGCCCGTCTTATACGCCAACCGCATGGCCTCGCCGAAGCTCTTCTTCGCCGCCGCCGCCACCCGCAGGTTGCCGGCCGTGGCCAGCCGCATGCCGATGAACCCGACGCTGGCGCTGAAGATCGCGCCCATCAGGAAGGCGAAGCCGCGGCCGAGTGTGACGGCCACCCGCTCGGCGTGCGTCTCGTGAACGTCGGCTAACTGCCACGGCCACTTGGCGACGACGATCAGCCCCGTGAGGACGACGAGCAGAATGAAGACGACGCGGAACTGCCGGCTCAGGTAGGCGTCGGCTCCGTCGCGCACCGCCTTCGCGACGGCCTGCATCGCCGACGTGCCGGTGTCGTTCGCATACACCTGTTTGGACAGCAGGAAGGCGTACACCAGCCCGGCGACGGCGATGCCGAGGGCGATCAGCAGGCCGGCTTTTTCGATGAGCGGGAACGCCGCGTCAGTGACGAATTGGAACGGCTGCCAGCCGAACGGCAGGCCGCCGGACGCCGGGGCGGCTCCGAACAACCCGACGGTGGCCGCGGCCAATATCAACGGAACGACGGGAAAGCCGCGCGGCTTCCGAGGGCGGGCGAGAGAGTCGGATCGCATGGGTGGCCGCGAGTCCTGGGAAGGCACGGAAGCCCCTCCGGTCGCGGGCGGCGGAGGGAGAGGCGGCCGGCGTGCGGCCCCGCGCGCGGTCGGTGGGGAACAATCCGGCCATCATAGGTTGCCCGACGGCCGGTAGACCGATCAGATTACTTGAATTCGTCACTCCCGTCCACGTTCTTGCGGCCCGCGGTTCGCCGACATCCGCTGCCGCACCCCGCGCCCAGGTGCCACAAAGTTTACCGCCTGAATCCGTCGGCGCGCCCCCCGTGCCCGCTCCCGTTGACCGCAACGGTCGGCGGACCTATGATCCACACTCTTGATACGTCCGGCGTCTTCGGCGCGACCGTCCCGCGCCGCTTTGGGATTTCCCGCATGAGCGCGGCCTCGCCACCCCCCACCGGTCCCGCCTCCGTCCCGCCGGCCGGGCACGCCCCCGCCGTACCGCCGGCGGACGTGCCGCACCACCACGTCAAGACGCCCGCCGAGCTGGCCGCGCTCGAGGTGCAGGACAACGCCCTGTACCGGGGGCTGAAGTCGTTCGGGGCGCGGGCCAAGTCGGGCCACCTGCTGCCGTCCAAGGTGCTGGCCGTCGTCGTCATCCTGGCCGTCGCCGGCGGCCTCTGGTGGTGGTTCTCCGGGCAGAGCAAGAGGACCGAATCCCGCCGCTGGGCCGGGTTGCAGAACCTGACCGCCAGCGACCAACTGAACGCCTACGCCGCCGACAACCCGAGTTCGACGGCGAACCTCGTCGCCCGCCGGTCGCGGGCGCTGAACCTGCTCGCCATCGAGGGTACTGAGAAGTTGAAGAGCAAGGTGCAGGTCGAGCGGATGAAGGGCGTCGAGAACATCGAGGTGGCCCGCGACGAGCTGGTGACGCTGGCCGAGTTGTTCAAGAAGGACCGCACGCTCAAGGCCCTCTGCCTGGAGGACGCCGCCATCGCCGAGCGGTCGCTGGTCGGCGTGCCGAAGGCCGGCGCGCTGCTGGCCGACGAGAACCCGGCGAACTCGCGGGGCAGCGTGGACAAGGCGGCCGACTACTACCGGCAGGCGGCGGCGGCCATCGGCGCGAACACGCCGCGCGGGGAGAAGTACGAGAAGATCGCCGCGGAACTGACCACCAGCGCCAAGACCGTCCTGGCGACGAACAGTTACCTGTACTCGACGGTGGCGGCCGGCGACGTGCTGAACCCGCAGCCGACCCCGACCCCGACGCCGGGCACCACGACCCCCGGCACCAACCCGAAGACGCCGGCCACCAACCCGTCACCGAAGACGCCGACGACCTCGCGGAAGTGACGCCCCGTTTGGCGAGCGGGGGGCGTCAGCCCCCCTGTTTCTTCAAGGTGAACAGTGGGCTGTGACGCCCCCCGCTCGCCAAGGCCCGTGTTCGCCCATGACCGACGCCGACGACGACCTGCCGATCCCCCTCCCCGCCGTCGAGGCGATGCCGGCCTACGCCCGGTCGCGCGACCCGGTGCCGCTGCTCGTCCGCGTGAAGGCCGAGGGGATGCGGCTCGACCACTACATCCACGTCTTCTTCAAGGACTCCAGCCGGTCGGAGTTGCAAAAGGCCATCGTCGCCGGGAACGTGACCGTCAACGGCCAGCCCAGCAAGGCCAGCTACAAGGTCCGCAACGACGACCAGTTGATGGTGCAGTTGCCGGACCGGGTGAACGATGTCATCGTCCCGGAGAACATCCCGATCACGGTGCTGTACGAGGACGACCGGCTGGCCGTCATCGACAAGCCGATGGACATGGTCGTCCACCCGGCGCGGGGGAACTGGACCGGCACGCTGGTGAACGCGCTGGCGTTCCGCTTCGCCGACCACCTGAGCAAGGCGAACGGCAACTACCGGCTGGGCATCGTCCACCGGCTGGACCGCGACACCACCGGGGCCATCCTGATCGCCAAGGACGACGAGGCGCACGCGTTCCTGTCCTCGCAGTTCGAGAAGCGGACGATCTTCAAGGAGTACGTCGCGCTGGTCGCCGGCGAGCTGGACCGCGACTCGGACTACATCGAAGTGGCGATTCGCCAGCACCCGCACGACCGCGAGAAGCAGGCCGTCGCCCTGAACCCGGACGACCCGGAGGCGAAGCCGGCGTGCAGCTACTACGAGGTGATGGAGCGGTTCCGCGGGTACACGCTGGTGAAGGTGCAGCCCCGCACCGGGCGGACGCACCAGATCCGCGTCCACCTCCAGCACATCGGCTGTCCGGTGCTGTCGGACAAGCTGTACGGCGGACGGAACTGCTTCCGCCGGTCGGACCTGGTGCCCGGCATCCCGCACCCGGCCGACGACGTGACGTACCTGATCCGCCAGGCGCTGCACGCCTTCCGCCTGCGGTTTCGCCATCCGTCCACGAATTCGTACATCGAAGTGGAGGCTCCGCTGGCGGCCGACATCCGCGCCGCGCTGCTCGCCATCCGCGAACACCGGCCGTACCGGGGGTGAGAGAACAGGCGAACGGCGCGACGTGAGTCCGCCGGTGACTGTGACCGGCGGGCTGACGCCGCGCCGTTCGCCATCGAGGGACTTTCATGACCGGAACGCGGGTGGGCGGCTGGATTCTCGGCACCGAACTCGGCAGTGGGCCGCTGGGCACCACCTACCGGGCGGTGGCCGCCGCCGATTCGACCCGCACCGCCGCCGTCAAAGTGCTGACCCACCCGACCGCCGCCGGCCCGGAGTTCCTCGCCCGCTTCCCCGGCGAGATGCTCGCGCTGAAGCGGCTGACGCACCCGAACATCGCGGCCCTGTACGACAGCGGCGTCCACGCCGGCCTCGCGTATTACGCCAGCGAACTCGTCCTCGGCACCGACGTCGGCACGCTGGTGAAGGCCGGCAAAAAGGGGGACGAACCCGGCCTCGGCTGGAAGGAGACGGTGCTATCCGTCGCCGCGCAGACGGCCCGCGCCCTCCGCCACGCCCATCACCGCAGCATCCTGCACCGCGACCTGAAGCCGTCGAACCTGATCCTGGCGCCGGACGGCGCGCTGAAGGTGACCGACTTCGGCGTCGCCAAGGTGTTCGCCCTGTCCCCGCTGACGCTGGCCCCGGACGCCTACGGCACCGCCGGCTTCCTGGCCCCGGAGTACTTCACCGGCCGGCCCCTCACCCGCAAGTCCGACCTGTACGCCCTCGGCGGGCTGCTCTACCTGCTGCTCACCGGTCGCCCGCCGTACACCGCCGCGACGACCGCCGAGTTCCTGCACAAGCACTGCTACGTCCTCCCCGACCGGCCCATGCAGTTCGTGCCGAAGCTGCTGCCCGAGTTCGACGAACTGGTCTGCACGCTGCTGAGCAAAGACCCCAGCCGGCGGCCGGCGTCGGCGGTTGCGGTACTGGACGAACTCGACCAGATTCGCGGCAAGGCCGAGCGGAAGGGCGAGAAGGTGACGTGGCCGCCCGACCCCGGCACCGAGACCATGCCCGCCCTCGGCGACGCGCACCCGGCGGCGGCCGGCGACGAGTGGGAGCGGCCGGCCCCGCTGCTGTCCCGTCCGTCAGTGGTGCTGCCGCTGTTCGTCGCCTTCGCCGCCATCGTCCTGCTCGTCTGGTTCTGGCCCCGGCCGTCGGCGGACGAACTGATTTCCGCCGCCCGCCCGCTGGTGACCTCGAACGACCCCGACGACTGGGACGCCGCCGAGGACAAGTACCTCGCGCCGCTGGCCAGCCGCCACCCGGACCAGTTCGCCGACGAAGTGCGGGCGGCGCGGACCCGTATCCGCGACATGCGGAAACTGAGGAAGGCGGTCGCCGACGGGAAGAAGTTCACCTTCGAGAGCGAGCCCGAGCGGCGGTACGCGCGGGGGGTGGCGTTCGCCCAGGTCGGCGATTTCGCGGCCGCCAAGCTGGAGTGGGTGGCGGTCCTGGACGGCGGCGCGAACGACGCCCGCTGGATCTCCCTGGCCGCCACCGCACTCGCGGAGTTGGAGAAGAAGTGAGGCGGTTGAGACAGCAGGTCGGGGACTAGGATCACCGCGTCGTCGCCGCGAGCTTGCGAGCGGGGCCGGTGTTCCGCTCGCAAGCTCGCGGCGACGACATCGAACGCAGTTCCCCGGAAGCCGTCGTGCCCACGTTCCCGCCGTCATCGCAGCAGTTCCTCGAACTGGCCGAGTTGGCCGGCGGGTTCATCCACGAAATCAAGAACCACCTGAACACGCTCTCCCTCAACCTGCAACTGCTGGCCGAGGACTTCGACCCGCCGCAGACGCCCCGCGAGCGGAAGGGCCTGGACCGCGTCCTCGGCCTGACCGACGAGTGCCGCCGGCTGGTCGAGCTGTCCAACGACTTCCTCCGCTTCGCCCGCCTGGACGACCTCCGCCGCGCCCCGGTCGGCCTGGACGCGGTGGTGGCGCGGATGGTGGATTTCCTCGCCCCGACCGCGCGGATGCAGGGGGTGACGGTGAACTGGCAGGCCGAACCCGACCTGCCGCCGGCGTCGGTGGACGTGGAGCTGTTCGAGAAGGCGCTGCTGAACCTGATGCTCAACGCCGAGGACGCGATGCCGGACGGCGGCGTGCTGACGCTGCAAGTGCGGGCCGAACCGGGGTGGGTGGTGCTGGACGTGATCGACACCGGCGCGGGCATCCCGGACGACGTGCTGCCGACCCTGTTCCGCCCGTTCATGACGACCAAACCCGAAGGTAACGGTCTGGGGCTGGCGACGGCCAAGAAGATCGTCCTCGCCCACGGCGGCGACATCGCCGTCCAGAGCGAGGTCGGCCGCGGCACCAAGTTCACGGTGCGCCTGCCAGCGGTGTGAGACCACATTTTTTTCTGGCCCGCTACTGACATCGCGGGACGGCCGCGAGAGTGTGTACATTCGTGGCATGAACACGCACCCGATTCCCGCCGTCGCCCTGTCCGCGTCCGACGTGGCCGGCATCGCCCGGCTCCGCGCCGAGGCCATACCGTGGGCGGTCCTCCTGGAACGCCTCGAAATCCCGGTCGAGGTCCACCCGGACATCGACCTGCTGCCGCTGTTCCACCCGGAGTGGGCGGCGGCCTACGCGGCGGCGAACGCGACGTGCCAGGCGGACGCCTTCGCCGAGGCCCAACTCGTCACCCGGCGGCTGCTCAAAATGGCCGAAAAGCCAGCCGTTCGCGTCTCCGCCATGAGGCGGGCCGGCACCCGACGGACGCGCCCGCGAGCCGTCTCCAAGGACACTCCACTGGTGCCGATCCCCGGCAACGCGCTGGCCTTCCGGCTGGCGCGCGGGGAGACCTACGAGAGCATCGCGGCCGCGTACCTCGCCGGGTTAACCGGGTGACTTAGGCCGGCCGTTTCCGTAGTCGCGTGCCGAAGAGGCCGAGCAGCACCCCCGCCCAGCAGACCGCCGGCACCCAGTCGCCGAGGTAGGCGTAGGGGCTGCCGCGGGGGTCCAGCTTGACCCCGGCGGCGAGGACCGCCTTCACCTTCTTCGACCCGCCCCACGGCTCGTTCGCCCAGTCGCCGTCGGCGATCCGGCCGTCCGGGTCGATGACGCACGAGATGCCCATGTTCACCGCCCGCACGATGCTCCGCCGCGCCTCGACCGCGCGGAACCGGCAGATGGCGACGTGCAGCTCGTGCTGCTCGCTGCCGTCGAACCAGCCGTCGTTCGAGATGTTCACCAGGAAGTCCACCGGGTCCGGCCGGCCGGAGAACTGGTTGTACTGGCGGGCGATGTGCGGGTCGGTGTCCTCGTAGCAGATGAGCACGCCGAACCGGTAGGTGACTTCCTTCGGCTCGCCGGAGACCGGGCCGTCTTTCGTCAGCACCTTGCCGGAGCGGAACGGCGGCCGCAGGGTGTTGAACTCGAACCGGGTGAACCGCTCGCCGGGCGTGTTGCTGTAGTTCGGGTCGGGGTACGGGCTGAAGCCCTTCATGAACGGGAACGTCTCGCGGAACGGCAGGTACTCGCCGAACGGCACCAGGTGCATCTTGTCGTACCGCGGGCCGGCCGAGCCGTCGGGCCGGATGAGCCGGGCCGAGTTGAACTTCGCCTGCCGCTCGCCGTCCCACTCGACGCCGCTCAGGCCGAGCAGCACGTTCGTCCGCCAGTATTTGGCCGCGTACTTGGCCCGGCCGAGTTCCACCAGCGGCAGCGCCGGGCCGAGTTTCGCCTTGAATTTGTCGAACGTGGCGACTTTGTCCGCGACGTCCAGCCGGTCGTTCGCGGCCAACTCCCGCCACACGCCGGGCAGGAACCGGCCGGCTTCGATGTCGAGTTCCTCGGCCAGAATGGGGTCGAGGCCGGCCGCCCCGCCGGGGCCGGTCAGCGTCACGTCGGCGAACGGGTAGCACGTCTCCGGCCAGAGGATGAGGTCGGGCCGGTTGGTGGCGTCGGCGGCGCGGCGGCAGAGTTCGTCGTGCTTCCCGAACAGGCCGTTCTGGTCGCCCATCTTCTCATTCTGCGGGATGCTGTCCTGGATGGCGGCCACGCGCGGGCCGATGTCGAACTGCGGGTGGATCAGGCGGTAGGTGCCGTACCCCAGGGTCAGGCCGAAGAAGCCGAAAGCGAACGCCGTCACCCACAGTTCGCGGTGGAAGGTGTGCGCGTGCCACGCCGCCGGCAGCCGGACCCAGCGGCGGAACGCCTTCACCCGCAGCGCCCACTCGTAAAGGGCACCGTTCACCGCCGCGACCGCCGCCGAGATCAGGTACGTCCCGCCGAGGTCCGCCGCCTGGAGGAGCGGGACGAAGGCGTGCTGCGAGTACGCCAGCGCGTACCAGCCGAAGCCGGCGAACTGGTACAGGCCGAACGGCTTCATGAACGGGTACGCCGTCGGGAAGTGGTCGCGGAAGTATTCGAGCGCCACCCACACGAGCGGCAGCGTGAGAGCGAACGGCAACTTGAAGCGGTCCAGCGCGCGCAGCAGGTACAGCGCCAGCGGCCAGAACGCGGAACACCAGAGCGCCAGGCCCGGCCAGGCGAACAGCGCCATCATCGGGTGCGCGACGCGGAGCCACTTCACCGCCAGGAAGCCGAACACCGCGCCGCCGAGCCACGCCGCGCAATACCGCCGGCGGTTGCCGACGCCGTCGGCGCGGATCAGCGACAGCAGCGGCACCAGCGCGAGATACATGAGCGGGCCGAGGTTGGCCGGGAAGAACGACAGCCAGAACAGCACCCCGGACGCCATTGCCGGGGCGAACACGGCCGCGCCTTTCCCGGTGCGGTCGAGCAGATACCCGACCGGCACCGCCATCACCGCGACGGCATTCAGCAGCGCGTTGCCCGGCGAGCAACCTGCGCCGTAGTGGAACCCGGCCGCCACGCCGAGCCACGCGGCCACGACGCCGAGGAAGACAAGCTGGTAGCGAAGAAAGACGGACCAGAAGGACATTCACGTTCCTCGTGAGAACTATCCGTGCGCGAACAGCACCTTGACCATCTCGCCCGCGTTCAGGTTCACCTCGCCCGCCGGCAGCACGATGAGGGCGTTCGCCCCGAGCAGCGCCCGTAGGTCGGCCGAGCCGAACCACGGCAGTGGCTGGACCATGCCGGATGCGAAGTGGATGCGGGCCGGGTGGTACGTCGGCCGGTCGTGGTGCGCCGTCAGCGGTTCGGCCAACTCGTAAGTCCGCTCGCGCGGGCCGGCATCCCGGTGACCCCCGAGCGCGCGGAGAGCCGGCCGGACGAACAGCTCGAACCCGACGAACGCGCTCACCGGGTTTCCCGGAAGGCCGAAGACGAGCGTCTTCCCTTTGGTGCCGAACAGCAGCGGCTTGCCAGGCTTCATCCGCACGCGGTGGAAGTGAATGTCCACGCCGTGCGCCTTCAGCACGTCCGGCACGAGGTCGAACTTGCCCGCCGACACGCCCCCGGCGAACACCAGCACGTCGGCGATTTCCAACCCTTCGCGCACATACGAGGCCATCGTCTCGGCGTCGTCCGGGCAGACGCCGAGGTAGCGGGGCAGCGCGCCGGCGCTGGCCGCCTGGGCCATCAGCATCGGGCCGTTCGTGTTGCGGATCTGCCCGCCGCGCGGCTTCGTCGCCGGCTCGACCAGCTCGTTGCCCGTCGCCACCACCACCAACCGTGGGCGGGGAATCGCCATCACCGCCGTCTTGCCGACTGCCGCGAGCAACCCGTAAACCGTCGGCGTCAATACGGTGCCGGTCGAGATCACCACATCTCCGGCCCGCATCTCCGCCGCCCGCGCGAGGATGTTCTTGCCCGGTGTCAACGCGGTGTCAGTGGCGACGACGGTGCCGCCCGTCACCTCGCACCGCTCCTTCACCACCACGGCGTCGGCCCCGTCCGGCAGCGGCGCGCCGGTGTACACGGTCACCGCCTCCCCCGGCCCGACGGCCACCGTCGGCATGGCCCCCGCCGCCACCTCGCCGACGAGCTTCAATTCGACCGTGCCGCCCGCGAGGTCGGCCGCCCGCACCGCGTACCCGTCCATCAGGGCCTTGGCGAACGGCGGCGAATCGACATCGCTGGCGACATCGACGGCCAGCACCTGGCCGAGCGCGGGCGAGCTGAGCGGCGCGATCTGCGCCGGCAGCGGCGCGGCGAACCGCAGGACCGTTTCCCGCGCGGCGGACACTTCCATCATGGGCGGCGGCTCCGTTAACTAGCATGTTTGTCGTATGGCTCGTCCCGTCCCCGGCCGGTGTTCGCATGAACCCCATCTACCTCGATTACAACGCCACCACGCCGGTGGACCCCCGCGTGGCGGACGCCGTCGCCGCCGCGCTGCGGGAACTGTGGGGGAACCCCAGTAGTAGTCACGCCTACGGCCGCGCGGCGCACGACGCCGTGGAGGTGGCGCGAGGCCGCGTGGCGGCGCTCATAGGCGCGGAACCGGACGAAATCGTCTTCACCGGCGGCGGCTCCGAAGCCAGCAACGCGGCCATCAAGGGCGTCTGCCTGGGTCGCCCGCGCGGCGTGTTCGCCCGGCTGTTCGGCAAGGCGATGCCGCACGTCATCACCAGTTCCGTCGAACACCCGGCCACGGCGAAGCCCCTCGAATATCTGACGAAAATCGGCGTCTCGGTGACAATGCTGGACGTGGACCGGTTCGGCTTCCTCGACCCGCACGACGTGCGCCGGGCCATCCGGCCGTACACTCGCCTCGTCACCGTCATGCACTCGAACAACGAGACCGGCACGCTCATGCCGATCCGCGAGATCGGCAACATCTGCCGCGAGCGCGGGGTGCTGTTCCACACCGACTGCGCTCAGTCCGTCGGCAAGGTGCCGGTGGACGTGCGGGAGATGTCCGCCGACCTCGTCACCATCGCCGGGCACAAACTGTACGCACCCAAAGGCGTCGGGGCGCTGTATGTGCGGCGGGGGCTGCAACTCGAATCGCTGATCCACGGAGCCGGGCACGAGTCCGGCCGGCGGGCGGGCACCGAGAATACGCCGTACATCGTCGGCCTCGGCGTGGCGGCGGACCTGTGCCGCGAGGCGTTCCCCGCCGTCGGTGACAGGCTGCTGTCACTGCGGGAGCGGCTGCACGCCGCGCTGCTGGCCAAACTCGGCGACCGCGTCACGCTGAACGGCCACCCGACACTCCGGCTGCCGAACACGCTGAACGTCAACTTCGTCGGGCAGATCGGGCCGAAGCTGCTGGAGCGGGTGCCCCGCATCGCGGCGAGCGTCGGGGCCGCGTGCCACGAGCCGAGGCCGGGGCAACTGGAGGTCACGCCGTCGGCGGTGCTGTGCGCGATGCGGGTGCCGCCGGAGATCAGCCAGGGGGCCGTGCGGCTGACCGTCGGCCGTTTCACGACCGAGGCCGAGGTGGACGAGGCGGCGGAACTGCTGGCGAAGGCGGCCGGTTGACCGCCTTGCGAGCTGCGACCGCGAGGGAGTGGCATCTTCGGTTGAGAAAGATGCCGCTCCCTCGCGGTCGCGGCTCGCAGGACCGGACTCACTTCTCCGGGTAGCTCAGCTTCCGGTCCGGGTCGAGGAAGCGGGCGAACACGGCGTCCGTCGCCCCCTTCGCGCTCACCGTCACCGTCAGCGTGTGCTTGCCGGCGGGCAGTTCCACGTCGAAGGCGTCAGCATCCGGCTGCGGCCGCTTGCCGGTGCCGCTCCCTTTGCCGATCTCCTTGCCGTCCAACTTCACCGTGAAGGCGTCCGTCGAGCCGACGAGCAGTTTCGTCTTCACCGCACCGGCCGCCGTGAACTCGGCGGCGATCACCACCTCGCCGGCGGGTTTGGGCAGCGGGATGCGCCCCGTCGCGCCCGCTGACACCGGTTTGTCATTGACCGTCACGTCCGTCAGGAACGGATCCTTCATGACGTACCGGATCAGGTCGCGGAAGTTCTGCTCGGTCATCCCGGCCGCCAGGCCCTCCGGCATCATCGACTTCTCCGTCACCTTCACCGCCCCGTCGATGTCTTTCTTGGCGATCTTCTTCAGCACCGCATTCTCCACCTTCAGGGTGAGGAACTTGTCGTCCTCCTCGGCCAGCAGCCCCTGAATGGCTTGCCCGTCCAGAGTGTTTACCGTGCGGAGGAAGTACGGCGCGCCGACGACGCGGTTCGGGTCGAGCACGTTCGCCAGCAGGTACTCGATGTCCCGCCCGGCCCCGTCCAGCGGCGGCCCGACCTCGTTCCCCTTGCCGTCGAACTTGTGGCACTTGGCGCACTGCGCCTCGAACACCAGCTTGCCCCGCGCGAACGATGCCGGCGCGGCGTGCAGCGATTCGCGGGTCTTGTCGATCAGCTTGGTCAACTCGTCGGGCGTCTTCCGGACGCGGCCCCACGCCGTCTCGATCAGGTCGTTGATCTCCTTGTCGTTGAACCCCTGCATCTTGATGACGGTGTTGTCGGTGATGAATGTGCGGTGGACGATGCCGCTCTTCATCTCGATCAGCAGCGCTTTCGCCCACTCCTTGCGACTGCTCAGGCTGCCGACCACCTCCGGCATGGCCTGCAAATGCACGCTGATCCAGGCCCGTAGGATGGCCGGGCCGAGCTTCGGGTCGTTCACGTTCGCCAACTGCCGCCCGGCTTCCTTCACCACCTCCACCGGATAACTCCGGCTGAAGAGAATCTTGTTGATGAGGCCGCCGGCTTCCGGGGCCTTCAACAGCGTCAGCGTTCGGAGCGCTTCGATCTGCTCGTCCGCGTTCGCCTTCTCCGGGTTGAAATCCGTCAGCGCGGTAATCGCCTTCTTCACGACTGCCGGGTCGCGGAAGGCGACGGCCAACTTGTTCGTCAAGGCGACGAGGCGGGCGTCCTTCTTCAGTTCCGGTTGCAGCTTCTTCCATGCCTCCGGCGCGTCCACCGTCTGCCCGGCGAGCGCGACCGCGAGGCCGTCCAGCGCCTTCTCGCGGGTGTTGGTGTCCTTCACGTCGGCGACGAACTTCAGGCACGCCGCCAGATCGCCCGGCTGCCCGGTGGCGACCAGCCGCCGCATGACTTTGGGCACAATGTGATCGCGGACGAAGATGTTGTCCGGCGCTTCCTTCGCCAGGAACGCGAGTTCCTTCTCCACCCTCGCCGCGCTGTTCGCCCCGTCCTTCTTGCTGATGACCTTCTCGTAGGCCAGCCACGTCAGGTGCGGGATGAGCGGGTCTTTCGCGTCCTCCTTGTGCTTCATCAGCGCGCGGACGAGTTCGGACACGTCGTGCTTGTCGGCGAGGCGAACGGCAGCCGACGCCAGTTCTCGGCGGACGACCAAGTACTGTTCGTTGCCCGCCAGTTCGGTCAGCCGTTTCAGCCCGGCCGGCGTGGGAGCCGCTTCGGCCAGAGCTCGCACCAGTGCGGCCCTTCCGCGCGCGTCGTACTTTGGCGAGGTTCCCGGCCGGGATTCCTGCATCGCCTTCTCGCCGCGAAACGTTTCGTCGATCCGGGCGAGTAACCGAATCTCGTCGAACCCGCCGGTCGGCTGGTGCCACCAGTCGTGGCCGACGGCTCGGGCGAGTTCCTCCTTCGTCGTGCCCGCCAGCTTGCCCCACCTCTCGGCCAGCAGCCGCCCGGCCGTTCGCACCCAATACGGCGTCGGGTTGGGGATGCCGGGCGTGTCGTGCCGGGTGATGTCGCGTAACTTCGGCCCGGCGGCGAGTTGCCCCGGCCCGTCCGCACCGACCCAGCCGCGGGACACGGCCGCCAACTCCGCGTCCGTCCACTTCGACACGTCGAACGGTTTGCACACCTTCCCGTCCTTCAACTGAATCCGATACACCCGGCCGCGCTCGTAGTCCCACT
>JAYTTN010000688.1:0-1034 GCA_043745295.1 Fimbriiglobus sp.
CGAGCGTTCGCTCGTCGGCCTGGCCGCGCGGTGGGTCTCCCCGCTCGTCGGCGGGCCGCTCGCCCGGTTCGTCGAACCCGCCCCGTCCGCGTTGCCGCCGCGGACGCGACAGGTGTTACGCTGCCTGCTGGAGGGGGACGCGGACAAGCAGGTCGCCGCCCGGCTGGGCCTGGCCCGGCTGACGGTCAACCAGCACACCAAGCGCGTCTACGCCCACTTCGGCGTGGCCAGCCGGGCCGAGCTGCTGGCCCGCTGGGTCCGCAGGGGCTGGCCCGCCGGCGGCTGGTAGCCCGCCCCTTTTGAGCAACGGCGTGGGTTCGTCGGTCCGTCGTCCCGCGTCCTCTCGACACCGCGTTATACCCTACGCGGCCAGCAGTGATACGTCCTCGAACGTCTGGACGCGGAGCGCCATGAGCGACTCCAACGTGTCCGCGTGCGTGGTCGGCACGCCGGTCAGCGTCGTCTCGATGGCGGCTCGGAACGCCGCGAAGTTCGGGTGGTACTTGCCGTACACGCTTTGCCTCTTGGCGAAGCCCCAGAGGCGTTCGATCAGGTTCGAGTTCGGCGAGTAACTCGGCAGGGACATCAGGGTGATCGACAACTCGGCGGCCAAGCCCTGGACGACCTTGTTGCGCTGGTAGCGGGCGTTGTCGAGCACCACCGTCACCGGGCCGACCAGGCTTTCGGCCGCGATCGCGCGGAGCAATTGGCACATCGTGTCGGTGTTGACGACCGTGGTGTTGGTGACGGTCAGGAGTCGGCGGGTGACGGCGTTCCAGGCCCCGAGGACGTTGAACCGTTGGCGTCCGGACGCGGCGCGGACGAACTGCCGGGCGATGGCCCAGAGGCGGCACAGGTAGGTTCCGTAGGCGAAGTGGGCGGCGTCCACGGAGAGGACGTGGCCGGTGCCGGCGACGGCGTCGTCGAGGGCCGGTTGGAGCTCGGCTTCCAGGAACTCGCGTTGGTCGCCGACGTGCTCGGTCAGCGACTTTTTGGGGGCACGGGGATGGCTCGGGTCCGCTGCCAGGTGAACC
>JAYTTN010000689.1:0-14624 GCA_043745295.1 Fimbriiglobus sp.
CCCCCCCCCCCCCCCCCCCCCCCCCCCCCCCCCCCCCCCCCCCCCCCCGCGACAGGGGGGAAGACCCCCTCACCCGAACGCGTGCTTCGCACCGCGTCCGACCTCTCTCCCACGTCGTGGGGCGAGAGGTGGGGCGTGGCTGGCCCCATCGCCGTTGCGGACGATGCCACCACCCAGCACCTCTCCTCCCACGACGTGGGGGAGAGGTCGGAACGGCGACGCCGTTCCGGGTGAGGGGTTGCGACAGGGGGGAAGAACGGCCCCGCATCCCGGCCCCAACTCCCCATCCGAGTCCCCTCACCGGCCGGGGGTCAGGCTCGCCAGGGCCTTCGACGCTTCCTGCCGGACCCACTGGCTGGGGTCGCCCGCCAACCCGGTCAGCCCGTCGATCACCTGCGCGTGGGCGACGGCGTTGGCGGCCAGCATCCGCACGCAGTCCACGCGCACCTCCTCGCGGAACGGGGTGGCTTTCGCCCCGTACAGCAAGGTCGCGGCGACGAGGGGTTGCGCCTTCCAGTCGTACCGCACCAGTTCGCGGATGGCCTGGTGCTGGCCGGGCACGTCCTCGGCGTTCAGGCAGCGGACGCTGACCGCCTTGAGCATGGCCGCGTCGTCCGCTTCGGGCACGAACTTCGGGCTGAGCGCGGCGGCCGGGGTGATGGCCGCTTCCGTCCGGGAGACGACGGGAGCGGGGGCGCGGGGTGCCGTTCGCGCGACCGTCACGGGGGCCGGCGGCGGTGCGGTGAGCGGCGCGACCTGCGTCTGTGTCACACCGGCTGGCGCGGTGAAGGAGGCTTGCAGCAGGTGGACGACGCTCTGCTGCGGCGGGTCGATCTGCGGCTGGATGCGCGGCGCGCTGACGGCCATCAGCGCCTGGAACTCCGCGAGCGTCTCGCGGGCTTGCCGGACCAGCTTCGGCGACGGGCCGTTGCCGTTCGTCGTCCGGCCGTCGCCGTCGGCGGGCTTCGGCGGCGGGGCCGTTTCCGACGGTTTCTTCGAGTCGCCTTCGCCCTTGATCTCGGGTTTCTCCCCCAGCACGGGCGGGGTCTTGGGTTGCGGCTCCGGCTCCTCGAACGGCGGGGAGTAGCAGGCGAGGCACCGCTCCAGCGCGACGGCGGCGGTGCAGCGGACCCGCGCCGACCGCTCGGCCGGGTTGCCGTCCGGCTGCATGCCAGACACCGACGCCATGAGCGCCTTGATGGTCGTGTTGTTGCAGCAGCACGACTTGCTGAGGGCGATGGCGGCTTCCCACCGGACGCACTCGCTCGGGTCGGTGCGCAGCGCGTCGGCCAGCGCCTGCGAGGCGTTCGGGTAGTAGCGGCAATCGAGGGTGCCGAGGTAAGCGACATCCTCCCGCCGCTTCTTCGCCTCGGCCGCGTCCTTCTTCCCGGCGGCGGCGGCCCCACCCGCGCCCGGCGCGGCGGCCTCCTTGTCGTTCGGTTTCACCGGGTTGCCGATCAGTCCCCCGGTCAGGCCGGCGAGCGGCTTCTTGGCGTTCGCCAGCAGTTGACCGACCGGCGTGAGCGCGATGCGGCGGCGGAAGGCGTCGAAGCGGATCGCCATGCGGCCGAGAATCCCCGGCCCCGGATCGGCCGGGGCGACGACGGCCGGCGCGGCACCGGGCACGGCCGGGATGGCGGGCAGACCCTGGGCCGACGCGGACGACCAGCCGGCCAGCACGAAGACGCCGGCCGGCAACAGCACCTTTCGGACGGACAACATGGCAGACCCTCGGCGACGGGGGACGGGCGGAGGCGGGGGAACCGGGCGACGGCGAACGGCGGGCGCGAGTTCCGTGCTTCGGGTATCGGAGGCGAAGAGCGGGTCACTTGAGCGATTGGCGAATTCGTAGCGGATCGCGGGATCGTCGGGGTTCGCCGGTTGTGCGGGTTCGGCGGGTTTTGGCGAATTTTCTTGAGGGGCGGCCTCTGCGGGGCCGAAAGAAGAGGACGAAACGGTCGTCCGGGTGTCCCTTCAACTCCCCCGTCCGAGGGCTGGAACATGGTTGCGGCAAGTGTCTCTCGACTGGCGCGGCGGATGCGAGCGGTGGCGGGTGTCGCCCTGCTCCTGAACATGGGGGCCGTTGCGGCGGACACCCCGGTCGCGCCGGCCGAAGGCGGGAAGGCGGTGCTGGGCGAAGGCGGCGCTCCGCCGCCCGCGCCCCCGGAACCCACCACGCCGACCCCGTGCTGCGCGCCGTCGCTGAGCGGAGCGTCGAACGTCCTGACCGGGACGTGCGGCACGGGCGGTTGTGGGGAAGGCGGGTGCTACCCCGGCCGGGCGGCGTGCAACACCTGCTGCGAGGGCATGGGGCCGGTGCGCCGGCTGTTCTGCAACTTCCAGAACGCCCTGCTCTGCCCCGACCCGTGCTACCAGAGCAAGTGGATTCCGGCGGCGAACGCCGGCCTGTTCCTCGACCAGGCGCGGCCGACGACGATGACCCGCCTGCGGTGGGACGCCGGGCGGAACGTCACCACGCCGGATCGGTCGGACTTCTTCCTCGGCAGCGGCGCGTTCCCCGGCAACCCGGTGCCCCGGCGGGTGGACTACAACGAGCTGCACCTGTACCAGGAAATCGCCATCGAGAAGTTCGGCCTGTTCTTCGACCTGCCGTACCGCAACCTGGACAGCGATGTCCGCGGCGGCGGCGGCGGCATCGGCGACCTGGAGTTCGGCGTCAAGACGATGTTCATCGACAGCGAGCTGCTGACGATGACGTTCCAGTTGAAGACGAAGGTGCCGACGGCCAGCCCGATCAACGGCGTGGGCACCGGCAGCGCCAGCCTGGAGCCGGCGCTGCTCACCACGATGAAGGTGTACACCGACACCTACTGGCAGAGCCAGACGGCGTACTGGTTCGCGCTCGGCAACGGCAAGGGCAGCATCTTCATGTCGAAGAACAGCCTGAACACGGTCGTCGCCCGACCGGCGGCGGACACGGCCTTCCTGGCGTCGTTCGAGACCGGCCTGTACACGCTCACGTCGGGCCGCTTCCGCGACCCGGACACGGGCCTGCCGGCGGGCACCAACGGCGACACCTACTTCACCCTGGGGCCGGGCTTCCGGGTGGCCGTGGGCGACAAGCTGGACCTCGGCTTCGGGATGCAGTTCGCCGTCACGAGCCGCCACTTCGCCGGCCAGCTTTATCGCACCGAACTGCGGTGGCGGTTTTAACGTTGGGGAATGACGCACGGACGGTGGAACAAGCCGGACCACGAGGTCCGGCTTGTTCCCTTCTCGGAGAACCACCGCGTGCGGCGCTTGGGGATGTGACGAGAACGCTTTCACCTCGCCCCCCCACAGGCCCTTTTCGCCGCTTGCTTCGCGCGTTCAGCCTCAAGCTCTTTGGCGCTCGGCTGGTCTTCCGGCCTGTTTCTTCTGGGTGTCTCGTCTCGCGCCTGACCATTCGGGTCTGTCGAACCGTTCCAGTGAAACACGCCATTCGTCCCATCAAACCGGTGAATCACGCCGTCCGCGCCGACTGCGTAACGGTTTCCGTCCGGCATTGCAACGCTGTTGTTGAACAAGGCCACATGGTCGGGTGGAAGAACCTGTTTGGTTTCATTGTATGGCCGATTGCCTCGACCTGGACTCCGAGTGTTCGTGTCGTGGGTGCCGGGATTCGTGTAGTGCTCCGGGGGTGGAGGTTGGGGAAGCGGCGTAATCGCAGCCATCGACGGCTTCGCGGCGGCGACCTGTTGCTCGATCCCCGGCCGTTCCGGTGCTCCGGGCTGACTCGCAAGAATGGGGTTTCCGTCTCTGGCTCTCGGGGTCGGCGGTGCCTCGGTTGTCGGTGTCCCGCCGCCCCCTTTCTGCGGCTTCTTCGCCAGCCCTCGAACGTCCACTTCCGTCAGGGGCTGTCCCGCGCAATAGCCGTATAAGTTGTATTCCCCAGCCAGGCCCAACGGGTCGCTCTGGATATAGCGAGCCAGCGTCGAGTCGTAGTACCGGAAGCGGTTGTAGTGCAGGCCGGTCTCGGCGTCGAGCCAGTGACCGGGGAAGCGGAACGTGAAGTCGGTGGAGCCGGCGGTGTTCACCGTCGCGCGGCCGTAGAGGTCGATGCGGGCCGACCAGACGGGTTCGCCCCGATCATTCTCCACCCGCGTGGGTGTGCCGATCTGGTCGGTGAAGACGTAGTACCGGGTGCCGTCCGCCGGGTCGCTGTCGGCCGAGGCGGACTCGACGAACAGCATCGGCACCAGCGCGAACGGGTCGGCGTAGACGTACACGCGGAGCCGGCCGGAGGCGTCCCGCTCGGCGGCGAGTCGGTCGGTGTCCCAGAAGTATTCGACCCGCTTGCCGCTGCCCCACGCCTTCCACGCCCGGCGGCCGAGCGGATCGTACCCGGCTGTCCAGTCCGGTTCTCCTGTCCGCTCGATCCGGGCCAGCATGTCGAGGCTGTCGTAGTGGTAGCGGGTTTCGCCGGTTGCGGTGGCCCGAACGGCGATGTGGTTCCGGCGGTTGTACTCGAACCGCTCACCGCTCGCCGCCGCCAACCGGTTGCCATCGAGCATCCGCACACCCGTCAACCCTGGCATCCGCAGGACGTTCCCGGCCGGGTCGAGGTCGATTGGCTCAAGCGTCGCGCCGGGCCGCTGCATTCCGGTGACACGGTGGGCGGCGTCGTAGCGGTAGGAGGTGTCGCCATGCACGGAGTCCGCGACCGCCGACAGGTCGCCTTCGGGCGAATACCGATACCGCCGCGCCCACTCCCCGCCGACGCCGGTGCGGATGCGCTCCAGGCAGCGCCCGTCTTCGCCGTAGACCGAGACTTCCGACGTGCCGCTGGCGAACTGACGTTCGATCCGCCCATTCCCCTGGAACCGCAGGCGATGCGTCGCGCCGGTGGGGTCGGTGACGACAACCTCGTTTGTCGGTCGCGCGTCGTAGCCGATGCGGAACCTCTTCAACACCACGGATTCGAGCAGGCCGTCCGGCCCGAACGTGTGCCGCACGCCGAGTCCGTCGCGCTCGTCCCGCACCCGCCGACCCTGGTCGTCGTAGGCGAACGCCACCGCGAACGCGGCGGTCTTCGCCGACAAATACCGGCCCTTGCCGTCATACTTGAACTCGTGAACGTCGCCGGACGCCAGACGCCGCACCAGCGGCAAGTTCGCCGGGCCGTACTCGATGGCCAGCATCTCGTTCCCGTCGGCGTCCCGCTTGCCGATCAGGTTGCCGGCCACGTCTCGCTGGTACGTCTCCTTCACAACCCCGTGCCGGCGAACTTCGGTCAGCCGCTCGCAGGCGTCGTACCCGTACTCGCTGAGCGTGTTCCCGGCATCGATGCAGGCCGTGACGTGGCGGTGCGGGGCGTACCGGTATCGCACCCGCCCGCCGAGGGGGTCCGTCTCGGCCGCGAGCATGTTCCACGACAGGTACTCGAAGCTCGTCGCGTGCCCCTCGCGATCCGCGAATTTCGCCACGTTGCCGTTCGCGTCGTACACCCAGCGGCGGTGCGTGTCGTCGGCGAACGACTCGCGGAACAGCAGCCCGAAGTCGTCCGTCTCGCGGGTCGGCTGTTCGGCGGGTTCTGCCGCGATCCCGACCCAGCGGTCGCCGAAATCCCACTGCGCCGGATTCGCCGGGACACGGTGCGGCGGGGGGCCAGTGGAGTCGTCACCGCGCGGCCGGTAGGTGCCGAGCGGGTCGAGTCGCCCGATCACCGCGCCGGCGGCGGAAAACACCCGACGGGTTTTGTTGCCCAGCGGATCCACTTCCTCCGCCACCCGGCCGGTTTCGTCGCGGTTGAACTGCGCGATGCCGCCATCCGGCGCGAGGATGCGCGTGACGACTCCGGTGTCGTCGTAGAAATACGTCCAGTCGCCGCCGTCCCGCTTGGTGACGACCGTCATCCGCAGTTCGGGGTCGTACTTCAGCCGCACCTCGTCGGTGCCGTCGTGCCCGCCGGCCCGCACGCACCGCCCGGCCCGGTCGTACTCGAACTGGAACGCATACCCACGTCGGTCGATCCGCGTCACTTGCCGGTGGTCGCGGTCGAAGCGGGACTGGAAGACGTGGCCGTAGGGGTCCGTCATGCGGACGAGGTTGCCGGCCGAATCGTACTGGTACTCGGCCAGCCGGCGGGAGCGCGTGCCGTCGAGGAGCGTGAGCCGACCCAGCCGGCCGAAGGCGTCGTTCTCCGCGCGAATCGTCCGGCCCTTGGAGTCCGTGATCGAGTGCAGCAGTCCGTCCTTGTCGTACCCGAACGACACCCGCGCGGACCCGCGACTGATGGCGGTGAGCGAGGCGAACGTGCGGCCGTCGGCGAGGTCGTAGGTGGCGAGCGGCTCGCCCGGCGTTTGAACCACGTACTGCCGTGACTTCTCCCGCCGCACCGTGACGCCGGCGAGGGAGCTGCTCTGCCCGTCGCGGTCGAGGTACGGGAATCCGACGACATCCCCCGTCGGCCCGACGTAGCGCATCCCGTCGAGGTCGAACACCAGCCGGCGGTCGAACTCGTGGAACTGCCCCCAGCCGAGCGAGCCGGGCATGGCGGCCTTGCCGCTGTCGTAGTTGCGGTGCCAGCGGATCGGCAGCGGGCCGGCGAGGGCGAAGTCGGTCTGCGTGTCCAGGCTCGCGCCGGTGACCACGTCGATGGGGTCGCCGACGACGGTCTGGTCCGGCTTCAGTCTGTAGCGGCAAGTGAGCATGGGTGTGGCGGTGGCTCCCGACCGGGAGCGGTTAATGCGGCGGTCACCCTTCGGGTCCGGGCTTCTTGTCGTCGTTCTGGCCGCCGCCGTTCCGCCGGGCGAGCGACTTCAACTTGTTCAAGATGGCCTTGGCAAACTCCAGCGTGTTCATCATGGGGAACCCGCCGATCAGCACCAGCGGGGCCGTCGGCAACACGATGGCCCCCTTCGCCGGACTGGTCGCCGGGTCGATCACCACGGCGGCGGCCGCAGCGGCATCCGCGGCCATCTGCGCGGCGGCCGCAGCGGCGGCCAGCGCCTTCCCCGCCGCCAGCGCCGCGTTCGACGACGCCAGTGCCGCCGCTTCGCCGGCGTCCGCGACGATCCCCAGCCCGCCGGCGACCATCCCCACCACTTGCAGCACCTTCCCCAGTCCTTTTAGCGGCGAACTCGGTTTGCAACAGTCGCACATGTCGCCGAGCCGCGCCGCCCGCTTGCCGCCGATGAACACGTTCGACGAGCCGAGGACGATGTCGAAGAACGGGCTGAGGCCGCCGCACGTGATGGCCAGGCCCTTGTCCCCGGCCCGCGCCGCCGGCATCCCCATCAGCAGCACCTGCACGCTGTTGCCCAACAGCACCGCGCCGAGGCTCGGCAGGGGGATCGGCGGGGCCGGCGGAATCAGGCTCGGCGGGTGGGTGTGCGTGTGCGGGGCACCGACGTACAGGCTGCCGAGAGTGGCCGCCGGCATACTCGGATACAGCGCCGCCAGCGGCGCGGTGAGGGCGGCGAAACCCATGTCCAGGGCGTTCTCGGCCGCGCCGAACACGCCGGTCACGGCGGCGACGGTTTGCTGCCCCCGGCGAACCACCGCGACCGAAGTCTCGAAGGCCCCCTCCGGCGCGCGCGGCTGACCGTCCGCGCCGGTGATGGTGAGCGGCTTGACCAGACCCGTGAACGCCTCCACCTGCTGCGTGCCGATCCCCTTCAACACGTCGCCGGTGGCGAGCATGTGGTTCACGCCGAGGGTGCCGCCGGCGGTGTCCCCGGTCGTCCCGTTGGCGTGTTGCGCCGCCGCCAGTCGCAGCCCGTCCAGTGACATCGATCGCAGTTCCCATTCGGGGTGGGTCGGATGGTTATGCGGAAGCCGGGGGCGTTTCGGTCAGCCGCCGCTCGAATTCGCGGACCCGGCTGGGGGCGTCGGCCGCGAAGTGCCGGCGGAGACGTTCGAGCATCGCCTCGCGCGGCTCGGCCATCTCCAACCCGTGGGCGACGGTCGCGCCGGCTTCCCACAGTTCGACCGCTTTGTCCGGCTCGCGGTTTTCCAGCCGCGCGACGCCGTGCCACTCCATCGCCATCAGTTTCAGGTCGGCGGCGCGCATGCACGCGGCGGACTGCTGGGCGATGCCGAAGTAGTCGGCCGCCTCCGCGAACCGCTTCTCGTCCATCCGCAACCGGGCGAGGTTCCAGGACACGCTGAACATGACCGCCGGCGTCGGCGACGGGCCGTCGGTGGCGTGGGCCATCGCCACCTCGAAGGCCCCGCCCGCCTTCGCCCGGTCGCCCGCCTTGGCGTGGACTTCGCCGATGCCGTTCCAGGCCAGCGCCTGCGGCACCGGCTGCTTCAGCGCCCCGTGGTACTGGATCAGCAGTTCGTACTTTTCCAGCGCCTGCGCGTGCCGGCCGAACGAGAAGTCCGTGGCCGCCGTCACCAGCAGCGCGGTCATCCGCTCCGGCACCGGCAGCGTCTCGTCGCCGACGGCGTCCTCGTACCCCTTGCGGTACGCCTCCGGGCCGAGCGGCGGGTCGTACCAGCGAATTCGCGGGGCTTTTCCCAGCGTTTCCTTCAGCGCCGCACTCGTCGGCTCGTCGCGGAGCATCACCCGCATGTGGTGGCACCACGGCCGGGGCCAGTCGTGGGCGAGCAACTCGCGGAAGAACCGGGCGTACCCCTTCAAATCGGCGATTTCCGTCGGCAGGAACGTCCAGACGACGACCTGGAAATCCGGCTGCGGTAGCACCGACCGCGAGAAAATCATCAACTCGCGCAGTCGCAACACCGGCGGCAGCCCAGCCTCGGCTACCACGGGCGGCAGCTCCGGCCACGGCGTCATCCCCTCGCCGGCCATCACCGCGCGGTAGCCGCCATGAATCACCTGGAAGGCCGCGGTGACAGCCTCGACGTAGCTGACCGGGTCGCGGAACGGGAGGTCGTGCGTGTGGAACATCCCGGCCGCCGACGACTCGGCGATGGGGTTCAGCACTTGCAGGAACGCCGGGGCGGTACCGGCCGAGGTCCGCACGGCCATCGCCACGTCGTCCCGCTGGGCGACGAACCCGGTGATGTCCGCCGCGATCCGCTCCAGCATCCGTCGCACGGGTCTGCCCTCCTGTCAGTTGATCTTCACCACCGCGCCGGTGATCTCGTGCATCCCCACGGCCGACGAGTTCACCGCCGCGCCGGACACCGCCACCTTCGACGTGTCGCACACCACCGACTGCGACGTGACGCCGAGCTTCGCCTCGGCCGTTCCGATCACCTGCACCTTCGACCCCTGCACGCTGATCTCGCCGGAACTCTTCATCAGGATGGCCCCGGACCCGCACTTCAGGCTGACCGTCTCGCTGCCGTCCACGGTGATGTTCTTGCCGCGGATGTTGATCTGCCCGCCGCTGTCCATCCAGATGTTGCTGTCGCCGACGTGAAGCTGGATGTTGGTGCCCATGTGAATGTAGACGTGCTTGGGCGAGTGCAGCCCGATGCCGTTTGTCACGGTCGTTTCCAGCGTGTCCTCGAACACCTCGACGACGGCACCCTTCACTTTGATCGTCGCCGTGCCCTTGGCCACCGTGTGCGAATAGTTCCCCGTGCCGACGGTGACGGACGTGTCCCCGGTGATCGTCTCGGTGTGCTTGCCCAGCACGGTGATCTTCCGGTCCACGTTCACCGTCTGCGTGTCGTCGTGCTTCACCAGCGTCGTCATGTCGTACTCGGCCTGCACCGTCAGCGACTCCTTCGCCTTGGTGTCGTTCGCCCGCATGCCGTTGAAGTTGCCGCCGCCGCCGGACGGCGTGGTCCGCGACTGCATGCCGCTGACCATGCCGTCCTTCGGCAGCGCGCCGGGCGGGATGTGGTCGGCGTTGTACACGCTGCCGAGGACGATCGGCCGGTCGGGGTCGCCTTCGAGGAAGTCCACCACCACCTCGTGGCCGATGCGCGGGATGTGGATGACGCCCCACCCCTTGCCGGCCCAGATGGTGGACACGCGAATCCAGCACGAGCTGTCGGCGTCGTGCTTGCCTTCGCGGTCCCAGTGGAACTGCACCTTCACCCGGCCGTAGGGGTCGGTGAAGATTTCGTCCCCGGCCGGCCCGACGACGACGGCCGTCTGCGTCCCCTTCACGGTCGGCCGCGCGGTGACGCGGGCCGGGCGGTACGGCAGCGCCGCCGGCAGGCAGGTGAACGTGTTCTCGTACCGATACTCCACCGCTCCGGAGCGGAAGTCGCCGGCGGCGGTGCCGACGTGTTCGACCGACGTGAGGACGTACTCTCCGTCGCCGTCGTAGTGGCCGGTCAGGGTGAACGTGTGGCCGGCGGTCAGGTTGCCGCAGACGCTGGTGCCGCGGATCGTCACCGCCTGCGCGGCTTCCTCTTGGAGTCGGATGCCGACCATGCGGCGGTTCTGCTCGAAGATCTTCTCCAGGTCGGCCGACTGGCTTTGCACGCCGCTGGGGTCCACGCCGTCGAACCACTCGGCGTATCCGCCGGGGTAGTCGTACCGCTCCAGCGCGTCCACGTTGCCGGCCCGCAGGTCGTGGTCCACGGTGCCGATCTTCACCGTCCCCTGGATCGTTCCCTCGGCGTCCAGCGGGCGGTGCGGCAGTTCGAAGTGGTGGTCCCACAGCGTCACCTTGCCCGACCGCAGCTCCTGCACCTTCTCCCAGTCCGTCACGAGGAACTGCTTCCGCTGCCCCTGCCCGCCGCCGGCCTGCTCGAACTCCATCGTCGGCTCGACCGGCACCTCCTCGTGCCCGTCCGGGTGGTCCGACAGCACCAGCGTGTGCTTGTCCTCGGCGTGCGTGAAGTAGAAGTAGATGCCTTCCTCTTCCATCAGCCGGCAGGCGAAGGCGAAGTCCGATTCGCGGTACTGGGTGCAGTACTCGCGGGTGGCCTGGCCGTCGCGGATTTGCCAGTCCACGTCGAGGCCGTCGAACACCTCGGTGAGGATTTCCTTCACCGTCTTCCGCTGGAAAATGCGGCACCGCTCGCGGCGGGTGAGCAGCCAGACGTGCGGGACGATCTCGGCCTTGTAATGGACGAACGTGTCGTCGCGCGACCCTTGCGAGAACCGGCTGATGATGCCGTGGACGTGCCGGGCTTCGCCGTTGGGCAGGTCGAGGCTGAGGACGGCCGCCTGGCCGAGCAGCTTGGCGAAGTCGGCGGGCGCGTCCAGCGGCGCGAGCAGGTCCAACTCGAAGCGGTACAGTTTGGACAGCCCCTCGCTGCCGCGGAAGCCGGTGAGCAGCAGCGCGTCCGGCCCTAGCGGGGTGGCGACGCGGAACCGTCGGTTCGCCTGTTCGAAGTCGGCCATGTCCCGAATCCTCCGCCGTCCGAACGGTGTGCCCCGACGCGGGCATTTTTCCAAAAGCCCCGCGACGGGACAAGTAGCCGAACCGTCGGGCTGCGAGAATGATGCGAATTCGCCGGGTGAGCCGGACAGCCCCGTGGCGGATGTGTCCGAGATACGGCGGGGGATTGAATGAGGCTGTTGACGGAAAACCGAATCCCTCGTTCCTGCAAACTGCGGTCTCGGAGTCAACGCGGGTCGAAACCCCACCCCCCGGCCCCCTCCCCATAAATGGAGCGGGAGTGTTCAACAGGGCATCGCGGTCGAGTTGCCGCCGAGGATGTTTCGCACCAGCGGGGTTGCGCCGACACGACTCCCGCTTGAACACCCCCTCTCCGGAACGGGGAGGGGGCCGGTGGGTAGGGTCTTGAAAAGACCCTTCGGAAATCGCAGTCCCACATCCCAAACCGGGGATTGGGAATGAGGTCTTTCATTTGTCGCTACTGACAATGCGAAGCTCATCCCCACCCGGTACGATACCTCCAACTGCCCGATTCCCGGCGGAGTTCTCCCATGCCGCGACCGAGTCCTTACGGCTGGCAAAACATCCGACCCGGCGCGCCGCTGTCGCCCGGTCAGACTCCGCCAATGGGCGTGGCAGCCCCGTCCCGCAAGTGGCGGCGACTGCTGATCGCGGGGTTGCTCGTCGGCGCGCTGTCGGGCGTCACCGTCCTCGTCGTGCTGCTGCTGTCGTGGTCCGATTACCCGAACCTCGTGATCGTGGCCCCGCACGCCTCGAGTTCGCTCGCGGTCCCGGACAGCACCAGCGGCGTCATGACTGGTCGAGTGCTGGCGGACTTCTGCAACGACGGCAAGAACCGGCCCAACTTGAACGCGCCGCCGATTTCCGACTCGAAGGACCGAGACGGGTGGAAGAAACACCTCGACGCCGCGCGGGGCGGCGGGCTGGCGGTCTACTTCGCGGCCTCCGGTGCGACGGACGCCGACGGGCCGTTCCTCTGGTGGCCGCCGGCCGAACCGTCCGCCGCGCTGACCGAAGCCGACAAACTTCGAGTGACGGACATCCTCGCCGAGTTGAAAGGCAAAAGCGGGCCGAAACTGCTCGTGTTCGACCTGACGCCCGGACCGCTGCCGTGGGCCGCGAACGGCGCGGCCGGCGACTTCGCCCGCGCGCTGAAGGAACTCGATTCGCAACTCGTCGCGGTCCCGGACTTGGCGGTCATCTGCTCGACGGACGTCGACGAAACCGCGTGGCACTGGGACGCCGCGCGCACGTCCGTGTTCGGCCACTACTTCGCGCGGGCGATCCAGGGCGCGGGACTGAGCGGCAACGCCGCGGTGACGGCCGACGGCGCGTTTGAAGCAATCAAGCGGGACGTGAACGATTGGTCGCGGAAGCGGCGAGCGGTGAGCCAGACGCCGATTCTGCTTCCCGCTGCCGAGGGCAAGGCGCGGGCGAAGGCGATGACGCTGGCGAAGGTGCCGCCCACGGGGGCCTCGCCGATCCCCCCGCCGCCCGAACCGAAGCAGAACCGAACCGCGCTCGAACGCGAGTGGGCGGCCGCCGACGAGCAGCTGGTTCATCCCGAACGGCTCGACCCGGAGGGGTACAAGCAGTACCTCGGCTGGCTCCTCCGCTGGGAACAACTCGTCCGTGACGGAACGGTGAAAGACACGCTGCCCAACCCCGTCGCCGACCTCCGCGCGCGGCTGGCACGCGCGGCGGAACGGGATGTGCCGCTGGTGTCGCTGGCCGTTCCCCAACCCTCCGCGAAGACGGATCACCTCGACATCGACCGTCTGTGGAAGGCGACGGACGACACCGCCCTTCGCGCCGAGTGGAAGCGCCAGACCGAGGACAGCCCGCGCCCGGAACACGCCCGCCGCGCCGCCGAGCTGCTGTTCGCCAAGCTGGACGCAGTGGGGCACGCGCGGCCGAACCTGGAGAAAGCCGTCCGCCTGCTCGATGTGATCGAAGCCGGGATGGGGCAGCGGCCGGTCGAAACGCACCTGGTGCGGATGTTCGCCAAGCACCTCGACCCGCTGACCCCGCCCGAAGCGGGAATCGTGAAGCGCGCCGTCGCGCTGAGCCGGCTGGCCGAGCGCGCCGCCTGGTCGGGGTTCGCGGACGGCCACGCCGAAGTCGCCTTCCGCTGGACCCGTGCGACACTGGAAGCGGCGGATCGGGTGCGACGACTGGGCGAAGACTTGCTGTTCGCCGGCGACCCGAAGGGGCGCGCCGAGGCCGGCACTCACTTCGCCGAGGCCGAGAAGCAATACGCCGCGTGCCTGCGCGACGCCGGGGTGATCGCCGACGCCCTGGCCGCGCGGAGCCGGGTGCTGGTCCGGCTGCCGTTCTACGCCCGCTGGGTGGCCGACGCGCACCGCTCCACCCGCCGCCTGGATGACGCCAACACCTTGCAAATGCTGGCGCAAACCGAAACCGCCTTCCGCAAGGCGCACGAACTCGACGCCCTCCTCGCCGCGCCGCCGCTGGATACAACGCGACGAGCGGACGCCCTGCTCAAGATGAAACCCGCCACGGCGGACGCGAACGCCGCGTTCGACGCCGTGGTGCACGCCTACGAGGCTGAAGTCACGACCCTACTGAACGCGGCCGAGACGCAACCGGAGAACTGGCACGCGCTGGACGCCGCGTCCGCCGTCCCGTTCCTGACCGCCGACCGGCGGAGCAAGCTGTTCGACAAGTTCGAGCGCGTCACGCGCGGTCTGGATCAGTCCGGCGCGCCGCTGGGTAACGCCCCGCCGCCGGTCGCGGGCAACGGCATCGCCGCCCGGCACACCACCGTCGCGCGGGCGCTCCTCGGCGGGGCCGCCTCCGACATCCCGCCGGCGGACGGCAACAACGTCGCCGCGCTGCGGGCCGTTTCGGATCAAATCGGGAAGCGGTTCCGGAGTTTCCCCGACACCGCGAAGGGCGAAATGGCCAAGGTCGGGGACGCCAAGCCGCTGACCCTCGCGGAACCGCCGCTGGCGGAAGCGGCGCTGCGAACCCACTTGGCCGACCCGTCCGCGCCGGTCGCCGCCGGCGTCGATCCGGTCGTCGCCGACCGCAGCTACTGGCGACACCGCTACTTGCTCTGGCAGGCGGATCGGGCCATCGCCGACGGCTGGGCCGACGTGGGCACCGTCACCCCCGTCGTCGCCGCGAACCAGCCGATCAACACGACCGGCTGGCACGCGACGAAGACTGCCGGTGTCCTCGCGGAGCGGGCCCGCGCTTCCGTTCTCGGCATCCTCAACGCACCGACGGCCGAGCAGACAACGCGGCTGACCGAGGACTGCACCGCGACCGCGAACCGCCGGCCGAACGTGGTGCTGCCGACCGCCGCCGCGACCTACACGGTCATCAAGGATTACCCGCGCTGGACCTTCGGGTTCG
>JAYTTN010000690.1:0-3878 GCA_043745295.1 Fimbriiglobus sp.
CTCGCGGCCGCCGACCTGGATGTCGCCGTCCAGCCGGTCTACTTCCAGACCATCAAGCCCCGCGCGTTCGTGGACGGCCGCGGCACCGTCTGGTTCCTCGACAAGACCGCCGTCCACGACGACACCGGCAAGAAGGTCGCCGTCCGCCCGTCCGAGAAGCACGACCTGATCCTCGCGGACAAGGCCGGGCGGTTCTGGTTCTGGAACCCGTATGACCCGGCCAAGACGGGGCTGGTGTACTCGGTCGGCGACGGAGTGACGGTCACGAAGCTGGCCGCGCCGGCTCGCTCCTCGCGCGGCAACAGCACCATCGCCATTCACGAGGACTCCGCCGGGCGGGTGTTCGTGCGCACCGCGAAGACGGCGCACGTCCTTTCGATGGACGGCAAGTGGGACAACCTCCGCCTCTTCGAGACGAACAGCAGCGGGTTCACGGCGTTCGTCGAAGACCCGAAGGGGCGGACGTGGATGTCGGTCGCGCAGGACCAGCCGAAGGTGCAGGGTGGCAGCGTGGGCACGGTCGGCGCGTGGTGCTTCGACGGCAAAGCGTGGAAGAACCACGCCCCGGCCGACGGCTTCCCGTTCGAGCAGGTCGAGTACGTTCTGCCGTTCGCCGACGATTGGTTCGTCGTCCAGGAACACGTCGATGGGGGGTACAACGCCCCGCGGCCGAGGTCGCGGCTGTGGAGCCCGAGTCGCACGGCCAAGGAGATCGCGAGCGCGACGGTGTTCGCCGACCTGCCGACGATTTACGCCCTGTACGACGGCACCGACCTGGACGGCAACCGCTACCTGCATCGGCCGTCCGCCGCGCACGACGGCAAGACCTCGCAGGATAAGGGCACTTTCCGCGTCTCGCCGGCGGGGGTGGTGACGAAGCTGACCGACGCCGAGGAGCGGGCCATTCGCCGGCAGATGCGCGTCCAGCGGAACCCGCTGCTGCCGATCCTGGCAAAGCCCGGCGACGTTCAGCACATCGTCGCGGACACCGGCATCTACGACTGCCTGGGGATGGACAAGCAAGGCCGCATCTGGTTCCAGGTCCACTACGGCGACCTCGGCTCGCACTGCCTCTGGCCGGCGAAGGAGAAGGTCGGCGACATTCTTCGGCTGGAACCGTTCGCCGCGATGCATCAGCCCGTGCCGCGGGGCTTCGTTCTCAGCGGCGGCGAGGCGTGGGGCGTTCAGGACAGCCTGCGGCACGCCATCGAGGCGAACGGCGACACGACGACGGTCGAGTTGGCGAAGCCGCCGGAGCCGACGGTCGGTGCGGCCGGCTACCAAGAGGACCAACTGCTGCCGACGCTGCTGACCACGACCGTTCTGCCGCTCGGCGAGAACAAGGCGCTGGTGTCGTCGTCGGCCGGCAGTTGGGTGGCCACGTTCCGCGCGACGAAGGTGCGCGACATCAAGCTGGAGAAGCTGGCCGGCGGGGTGCCGCGAAACCTGTTCCGCGACAGGACCGGAGCGGTCTGGGGGTGGGGGTCGCCGGAAGAGCTACTGAAGTTCGACGGCGAGAAATTCACGGCGATGAAGGCCGCGCGCGGCCCGATGGCGATCACCGACGACGGGGTGATGTGGTGCTACGCGCCGCTGACCATCAAGCTGCCGCCGGGGAACAAGCGGCCGGTGTCGCTGGTCCGCGTCTGCGGCGACGCGGTCGAGCCGTTCGTTTGTAAGGCGGACGAGATCGAAGTCGGCTTCACCAAGCCGCCCAAGGGCAGTGCGGTGGTGTGGCCGAGCGAACACGGGCTGCTGCTGGTGGAAGCGCAAACGAAGCCGGGCGAGCGGCCGGTGTTGCGGAAGCGGGCCTACTCCGAGTCGATGGGCGGCTCCGGCGTCGGCCCGCCGTTCGTCGTCACCGGGAGTGGCGAAATCCTGTTCGGCAGCCACTGGGGGAAGCTGTTCGAGCAGATGCTTGTGGGGTGATGGCTTGAAGGGTAAGGTGGCGGGCGCGGCTCGGGGTCGGATCGGGTGTGGTCGCCGGCGCTGCGGGAGTTCGGCGAGGCCACCAAAGTCGCGGATCGCCGCAAGTCGCGGGCGCGCACACCCCACGACCGCGCGCTGCGGCTGGCGGCGAAGCATGCGTTGAAACGACCCGCCGTGAAGTTTACCGGCATTCAGGCGCGAGCCATCGGCTGGGGCTTCGGCGATTTGGCGGCCGAACTCGACCTCCGCGTCTGGGCGTGCGCCATCCTGCCGGAACACGTCCACCTCGTGGTCGGCCCGTCGGCGCACCCCGCCCACGAACTCATCGTGCGGTTCAAGTCGCGGGCCACCGGACAGTTGAAGCAGCACGGCCTGCACCCGTTCGGCGCGGGCGAACGCCCGCCGAAGTGCTGGCAGCGGGCCGGGTGGAAGGTGTACCTGTTCGACGAAGCGCGGGTGCGAAGCGAGATCGAGTACGTTCGCGACAATCCGTTGAAGGAGGGGAAGAAGGTGCAGCGGTACTCGTTCGTCACCGAGTACACCGGGTGATCGGGCGCGCCTGTTCGCCGCGACTTCAGGAGCGGTGGAGGTCTTCCGCTCCTGAAGTCGCGGCGAACAGGTGGTACACTATCTTCGCCTGCTTCTCACCCCGCCGAGAACCCCTCCCGATGCGAGTCCTTCTCGTCCTCCTCGCGCTCTCGCCGGCCGCCGTCGCCGCCGACTGGCCGCAGTTCCGCGGGCCGACCGGCGACGGCCACAGCACCGCCAAGAACCCCGTCACCACCTGGACCGACACCGAAAACGTCCTGTGGAAGACGAAGATCCACGACAAGGGGTGGTCGTCGCCAGTGATCCTGGGCGACCGCATCTGGCTCACCACGGCGACCGAGGAGGGACACGAACTGTTCGCCGTGTGCGTGGACCGCAAGACCGGCAAGGTGGCTAATGATATTAAAGTGTTCACTGTTAAGAACCCGCCGAATACGAAGAGCTTCAACAGCTTCGCCAGCCCGACGCCGGCCGTCGAGGGCGGCCGCGTGTACGTCCACTTCGGCAGCTTCGGCACCGCCTGCCTGGACGCCGCGACCGCCGAGGTGCTGTGGAAGGTGGACGCCGGCGAACTGCCGTGCGACCACTTCCGCAACCCGGCGTCGTCGCCGGTCCTGTGGAAGAACCTGCTGATCCTCACCTTCGACGGGTTCGACAAGCAGTACGTCGCGGCCCTGGACAAGGACACCGGCAAGGTGGTCTGGAAGGAGGACCGCAACATCAAGTACAAGGAGCAGAAGAACGGCGACATCAAGAAGGCCTACTCCACGCCGTCGGTGTTCGAGATCGACGGCAAGCCGCAACTGGTGTCGCCGTCGGCCGAGCAGACCGTCGCCTACGACCCGGCCACCGGCAAGGAGCTGTGGCGCGTCTCTCACGGCGGGATGAACCAGGCGTGCAAGCCGGTGCTGACGAACGGCCTCATCGTGCTGAGCAGCGGCCACACGTCGGGCCTGCTGGCGGTGAAGGTCGGCGGCACGGGCGAGCTGAAGAAGGAAGACGCCGTGGCGTGGCAGATCGGCAAAGGCCCGAGCCGGCCGTCGGTGCTGGCGGTGAAGGACCACTTGTACTATGTGAACGACGGCGGGGTGGCGTTCTGCGTGGACGCCAAGACCGGCAAGCAAACGTGGGAGAAGCGGCTGGACGGCGCGTTCTCGGCGTCGCCGGTGCTGGCCGACGGGCGGATCTACTTCTGCGGCGAGAACGGCAAGACGTTCGTGGTGAAGGCGAACCCGGCCGAGTACGACGAGGTGGCGGTGAACAAGCTGCCCGACGGCTGCCGCGCGTCGCCGGCGATCCTGGACGACGGCGTGTACATCCGCACGCTCACGCACCTGTACAAGATCGGGAAGAAGTGACATCCGAGCCGGAAGCGTGAGCGACGGTCTTTCAGCACCGTC
>JAYTTN010000691.1:0-14615 GCA_043745295.1 Fimbriiglobus sp.
CGACGCCAGCAGCAGGATGCCGGCCAGCCCGACCAGCACCATGACGAAGCCGAGCGCCTCGTGCCAGTCGTCCCGGATGTACGCCGCGCCGAACGTCTCCTGGATCGCCCCGCTGAGGACCACGCGGAGGACGTTCGTGGCGGCGACGACGGGAATCGATAACAGCAGCAGCAGCCCGCCGCCGACCGGCCCGAACCCGCGGAGGAAGGCGACGAACGCGGCGATGGCGACCAGCGCCGTCAGCGACCGCACGCCGCTGCACGCCTCGGCCACCTCCAGCGGGCCGCCCGGCAGCTCCAGGACGAACCCGTGCCCCGGCCGCGAGACCGTGTAAGCCAGCGACAACGCGGCCTGCGAGGCGGCGGTGGTGGCGACTTGCAGCGCCTGCTGCAACGGGACCAGAACCCGATCCGGGATGGGTAGCGCGAGGAACGGGAACAGCAGCGCGAACCCGCACGCGCGGACCTTCCGCCAGCCGTCGCGGACGAGCAGCGTGCCGGCGGCGGCGGCCGTCACCGCCGCGCACTGCCACCAGAGCAGTAGCGTTCGCGGGCCGATCTGCACCTGAAGCAGCCAGGCCACGGGGAAGGCCAGCGCGGCGACTAGAACCAGTAGAAACCCGCACGCGGCTGCCACGGGCGACGGACGGGACGGGGCGGTCGGCCAGGCGCGAGCCGCCGCCCACCCGGCCCCCAGAAGGATGAGGAAGCGGTCGGCGTACTCGGCCCGCGCGCCCCACCGCGCGGCCACCGACACCACCCCGGCGGCGGTCAGCGCGGCGAGGGCGACGAGGGCGACGCGATCCGATGAGCGGGGCATGGATTCACTCCTTCTTCGGCTCGTCCTTCTTCACCGGCAGTTGCTTGGCCAGTTCCGCCAGCAGGGCGGCGGCGTCCGGCCGGTACACGAACGGCCCGCGGGCGTCGAGCGCCGCCTTCAGGAACTTGTGCGCGTCCTCCACCTTCTTGCGGTCGCTCAACAGCTTGCCGATGAAGTAGACCGTGTCGAGCGACATCTGCCCGCCCGCCTTCAGCACGGCCGTCAGGGTCTCGTCGGCCTCGTCCAGGCGACCGGCCTTCAGCTTGCACCAGCCGAGAACGGCGGCGGCGTCCGGCGACTGGGGGTTCTGCTGCACCAGCGCGACGGCCAGGTTGATCGCCCGCTTCTTCTTCTCCTCCGGGGCGGACTCGGCCAGCACCAGGGCCAGGTTGCTGACGGCGAACGGGTCGTTCGGGCCGTCCTTGTAGAGCTGCTCGAAGGCCGCTTCGGCGGCGGCGTAGTCCTTGGTGTGCCGGGCCAGCACGCCCCGCGCGGCCAGGGTGTCGCGGGCGGTCGGCTCCAGCTTGACGGCGGCGTCCACGTACGGCGCGGCGGCGTCCGGCCGGCCGTCCTCCAGCAGCCAGTTGGCGTAGGCGCGGAACGGGCGGGCCGACTTGGCGTGGGCGGCGATGGCCTTCTTCAGCCACCCCTCGGCCTGGTCGCGGTGCGCCTTCGCCTCGTCCAGCTTCGGCGTCGCGTTCGCCTTCGCCGTCCACAGGCCGGCCATCCGCAGTTCGGGCAACTCGACGGCCGGGTCGTCGGCGTGGGCCTTCGTCAGTTCGGCGAACGCCTCCTCCGGCTTGCTTTGGCTGAACACCGCGCCGGCCAGCCGCTGCCGCACCGCCCCGTTCTTCGGGTCGTCGGTCAGCACCGCCTGCAGCGCCTCGCGGACGCCGGCCGCGTCGCCCCGGTTGTCCAGGCACGACGCCAGACCGAGGCGGGTTTCGAGGAGGAACCGCTTCTTCTGCTCGGCCGTCCACCGCACGTCGGCGGCGAGCTGCTGCGCCGCGCGCAGGTTCAGGATGGCGTCCGTCACCCGGCCGTCGGCGAACGCCACGTTGGCGTTCATCAGGTAAACTTCCGGGTGCTTCGGGTCTTCGGCGGCGGCCCGTTCCAGGTTCAGCCGGGCGTCCGGCCCCCGGTTCGCCTTGGAGAACCAGTCGGCCAGGATCAGCCGCGGCGGCATGAGGGCGGGGTTCGCCTTGGCCGCCTTCCGCAGCTCCTCCAGGCACTCGTCGAACTTGCCGCCCTTGAACAGGTCGAGCGGCTTCTCCAACTCGACCGGCGTCTTTGGCGGCTGAGCGAAGGTTGGGCCGGCAGCGAACAGGGCGGCCAGCAGTGCGAATCGGGTCATCGGTTCTCCTGTTGCAGGGCTTTGACGGTCTCGCGGTAGTCGGCGTCTTCCTGGTCGGTCCACGGGCCGGTGCGGGCGGCGCGGGCGGCGTCCAGCGTCGCGCGGGCGTCGGCCGTCCGTCCCCGTTTCAGGTAAGCGAGGGCCAGGTGAAAGCGGGCGGTCGGCGTCGGCCCGTACCGCACCGCCAGTTCCAGCACCCGCACGGCCGGGTCGAGTTTGCCGTCGGCCAGGTAGACCGCGCCGAGGACTTCCAGGTGGTGCGGCGTCAGCGGGTCGCGGCGGCCGTCGGCGGCGATCAAGAAGCCGGCGTCGGCGACGGCGCGGGCCACGTTCCGCTCGCCCTTCAGCCGCAGCCACGCCAGCGCCGTCGCAGTGTCGGCGTCGTCGCCGGCCTTCCGCTTCAGTTCGGTGTACGCGGACACGGCCGGGCGGACGCGAGTCTCGTTCCACGGCGGCGCGACCCGCTCGGCGATGCGAGCGAGCAGGCCGGCGCGGACCCGCAGCAAATCGATGTCTTCCGGCCAGCGCTCGAGCCAGCGGCCAGCCGTGCGCTCGGCGGTGGCGGACCACTCGGCGTCGAACTTGGCGTCGAGGATGCCTTCCAGCGCGGCCGAAATCAGCAGCGGGTTTTGCCGCGCTACCGCCGCGTCCTCGCACTTCTTGACGAACGGCTCCAGCCCGACGCCGACGGCCTCCAGCCGACTGCGGACGTACCACCGAGCGGCGGTCGCGTCCTCGCACAGGCGGCCTTCGCCGATCCGCTCGGACAGCACCTGCATAGCCTTGTGCGCGTCGCCGGCGCGGAGGTGCGCGCGGGCCTCCAGACGGGCGGCGACGGGGTGTTTCGGGGCCTGCCGGTAGACCCGCTCGCACGCCCGCACCACCAGGTCGTTGCGGTCGATGGCGGCGGCCGCCTCGGCGGCGATCAGTTGCAGCGGCACGTTCGTCACGTCGCGGTCGGCCGACTCCGCGACGGCCGCGAACGCCGCGTCGCCCCGGTTGTCGATCTGGAGCAGCCGCGTGCGGAAGGCGATCAACTGCGGGTCGTTGCCGGACACCACCAACCCGGCGCTGACACTCTCGGCGGCCTTCCCGATGTCGCCGTCGCGGAGGAACGCCAGGGCCAGCCCCCGGTACGCCTGCGGCTCGCCGGCCGCACGGTCCCGCACCGCCTGCCACACCGCGCGGGTCCGCTCGTGGTGGTCCTTGGTCACGGCCGCGTGCTGGTCGGCCGTCATCGCCCCGTCCCGTAGCAGCACGTCCCACGCGGGGAACAGCCGCTCGCACGTCAGGCCGAGCTGCACCAGCGTGACCGTATCGTTAGACGTGGCCGCAGTCGCCGTGGCCGAGCCGATGAGCCGGCCGATGTCGGCTACAGCCAGGGCCAGCGACGGCGGGTTCGCCTCGGTCGGGTGGAACGCCTCCAGGTAGCACTTGAGCAGCAGCACCGTGACCGCCGGCGGGTCGGCGTCGGCGGCCAGCGCGCGCAGGCGGTCCACGACGACGCCGCGCAGGAAGTTCCGCAGCGGGATCGGGTCGCGGTCGGCGGCGCGGTAGAGCTGCGCCGCGAACAGCACCCCGTTCGGGTTGACGTTCGCCCCGCGCGCGGCCGGGTCGGGCAGTTGGTCGAGCAGCTTGGACGCGGCGGCGCGATCGTTCCGGGCGAACGCGGCGGCCACCTTGGCGCACCGGCAAACCCAGTCGTTGCCGTCGTGGACGAGCCGCTTGTCGGCCTCCCGCTCGGCCTCCGGCCAGCGGCTCGCGCGGACGTGCCGCAGGACCGTGACGGCGCACATGCTGCGGTCGGTCGGGTCGGCGTCGCCCTCGGCCAGCGCCCGCCGCCGCCGCGCGATCAGTTCATCGTCCGGCTGAAGGGCGGCAAGGTCGTCCAGCGCCTGCCTCATGCCGTCGTCGTCCAGGCTCCGCGCCGCCTTCTCGAACGTCGCCCACCCGGCCGCCACCTGCTGCCGCGCGACGGCCTTCTCGCGGACGACGAACCAGTAGTACCCGCCGACCGCCACGGCCGCGACGACCAGCAGCAGGGCGGCCGCGCGGGACCAGCGCGTGAACCGGCCCCACCAGCGGCGGAGCCGCCACTTCGACGGGCGGGCGGGCGGGGCGATGGGGTTGGCGGTCATGGCGACGAGCCGACCACGGCGGGGAGACAGCGGAGGTCAGAAGAGGAATTGTAGGCGCGCCGGCGGGCGGCGTGTGAAGGGTCGGGGAAGGACGCGGGGTACCTCACACCCGCGACACCCAGTAACCCGGTGTTCGCTTGGCGTGCGCGACCGCGATCACCTGGACGGCCGATCCGGTCACTCGAAAGATAACCGAGAACGGGTACCGGCCCAGACTCGCGTAACGGAAATCCGGCTCGTCGCAGGCCGGAAACCCGTTCGGGTTTTCCCCAATTTCGCGCACCGTTCTGGCGAACGCAGCTTCAAAGCCGTCCGCGGCGGTGGCGGACCGCTCCGCGTACCAGACAAGCCCCTGTTGGTAATCCACCTCGGCTTCCTCACCGAGAAATACATCAGGCATTGTCGCCCCTCCGAAGGGCCACCCGCGCGCGGTCTCGAACTTCCTCCCAGGTGCTCAACTTCCCTGCGCCGCTGTCGATGCGCGCGGCGCGGCGTTTGGCCTCGTCGGCCCAGGCGGGATCGAACGGCGTCACGGCCGAGCCACCCCCGGTGATGAGCGCTTCGGCTACGATGTGCCGTTCGTCGTCCGTCAGAACAGACGCCAGCTCCAGTAGGTCACTCATGATCGCGGACATCGGTCGCCCTCCGGAAGATCGTACCCAGCAAGTATACTCGCCCGCGCTCACTTCTTCGCGGCCTTGTCGAAGGCGGCGAACACGGCCGGCAGCGCCTCGCGGACGACGACCAGGTGTTCGACCCCCTCGTACTCCTTGAACGTCACCGCCGTCGCCCCGGCGTCGGTCAGCGACTTGTTCAGCGACCGCGCGCCGGCCAGCGCGAAGTCGGCGGTGCCGACGCCGACGACCGTGGGCAGGGTGGCGAACGCCGCCGCCGTCTCCTTCTTCACCCGCCCGCCGCCGCCCAGCGCCGCCGCCGCCGCGAACTTGCCGGGGTACTTCTGCACCGCCTCGACGGTCGCCGCCGCGCCCATCGAATGCCCCACCACGAACACCGCTTTCGGGTCGATGGGATACCGCTCGGCGAGCTTGTCGATGATCGGCCCGATGGGAACCGGCGAGCCGACGAAGCCGAGGCCGAGCCGCGGCGCGACCAGCAGCCACCCGCGCTCCTCGCACAGCTTCACGATGTGCCCGTTGCCGTACCCCTCGAAGAACAGGTTCTCCGACCCGCCGGCCCCGTGCAGCGCCACTACCAGCGGCACCGGCTTCTTGGCGTCCAACCCCTTCGGCACGAACAGCCGGCAGGGGGTGCGGGTCTTCTCGTGCGGAACCGACAGCCAGAACTGCCCGGCCCGGTCGGCGGTGAAGAACGGCTTCTTGTCCTTGCCGAGCTTCGCCATCTCGAAGCATTCGTTGAGGAGCTTGGCAGCGGGATAATTCGTCTCCGTCACCGTGCCGCCGGCGAGGTCTTTCAGCAGTTCGATTCGGTCCTTCAGTGTGGCGAGTTCGAGCGACCCTTTCGCCAGAGACTCCTTGCCCGCTTCGAGCGACTTGATGGTGGCTGGAAACAGTTCGGACGCGCCGGGGATGCAACTCTCGCCGAGAGTCCGCACGCTGAAGGTCTTGCCGTCAATCAACACTTCGGCCGCCAACGGCAAGTCGGCGACCACGACGGTTCCCGGCGACCCGGCCGCAGGGCTTTTCAGCGTTGCCGTGGCGGGCAGCTTTTCGACCTTCACCTCCACCGGGTCCATTTTGCCCAGCGTCAGCCGCACCGTCAGCCCTTTCGGCTTGTCGGCCTTCACCGGGTAGAACGCCTGAATTTTGACCTTCAACTCCTTCCCATTGCCGTCAAACAGCCGCGTTTCCGGCTCCGCGTACAGGCTGTCGGCCCACTGCTGTTCGGCGGAGCGGGGTTTGTCGCTGGTCAAGGCGTGGCGGGCGTCGTCGAGCGTGCGGCCGGCCTCGCCCAACTGGAACGAGAAGAACTGGTTCGTCACCTTCTCGACGATCTTCAGCGCCCGCTTCTTGCCTGCGGCGTCGGTGGCCTTGTCCCAGGCCACCTCGAAGGCGCGGAGCCGGACACCGAGTTCGTACCGCGCCGTCTGGGCACCGACGGCGGCGTGCAGGGCGACGAGGGCGACGAGCGAGAGTGCGAACCGCATGGGCGGGTCTCCGGTGGTGGGTGGTGTTGTAGTGGTTTCCCAAACCCCACCCCCCGTCCCCCTCCCCGTCCCGGAGAGGGGGTGTCCAAATGACTATCGCGGTTGGGATGTTCGCCAAGCGGTTCCGCTCACCGAGGGTTCCGCTCGTCAACAAGTGCGATTTGAACACCCCCTCTCCGGGACGGGGAGGGGGACGGGGGGTGGGGTCTTCGTGCTTGGGTTGGGAAACCCCGTTGCCGTTCGCGCGGCCAGTCCTATCCCTGTTGCCAACCGTCTCGGCGGTTCCGCGTACCCCCTCCCGGAGACTCGCATGTCCATGTTCATCGGCGAAGGTTTGGTCGGCGACGGCAACGAGATCGCGCACATCGACCTGCTCATCGGCGACAAGGCCGGGCCGGTCGGAACGGCCTTCGCCAACGCCCTGGCCAACCAGAGCGCCGGCCACAGCAGCCTGCTGGCCGTCATCACCCCGAACCTGATGTGCAAGCCGGCCACGGTGATGATCACGAAAGTGACCATCAAGGGGGCCAAGCAGGCGGTGCAGATGTTCGGGCCGGCCCAGGCCGCCGTCGCCCGCGCTGTCGCCGACAGCGTCGCCGAGGGGGTCATCCCGAAGGACAAGGCCGAAGAGTACGTGATCGTGTGCGGCGTGTTCATCCACTGGGCGGCCGCCGACGACACCAAGATCTACGACTACAACTACGCGGCCACGAAGCTGGCCATCAAGACCGCCATGGCCGGCGAGCCGAAGATCGCCGACGTCCTCGCCCGCAAGGACGAGAAGCACCCGTACAGCCCGAAGTGAATGTGGGCACCCAATTCGTTCGGGCACGGAGAAGGCAGGACGACAACTGAGTTTGGACGGGATCACGGGATGAAGAGACGGATGATTTCAGAACTGTCTCCATCCGTCGTTTCATCCCGTGATCCCGTCCAAACTCTTGGTTCCCATCGAGTCTTCAAATGGACAAGCCTTCCATCCTCGTGCAACTCGACACCGACCCGCAGCCCAGCGTGTTCGACCGGGTGGTGGCCGTCGATGCCGGGGTGCAGCACGTCTTCAGCTACGGCGGGGTGACGCCGGAGAACGTCAAGCCGCTGGTGCAAGGGTGCCTGTTCACGCGGGGATCGGCCGACCTGAAGCGCACGGCCATCTTCGTCGGCGGGTCGGACCTGGCGGCCGGCGAGGCCCTGTTCGCGGCCGTCAAGTCGCACCTCATCCCCAGCTACAAGCTGACCGTCTCGGTCATGCTGGACAGCAACGGAGCGAACACCACGGCGGCGGCGGCGGTTCGCGCGGCCAGCCGGCACCTCGACCTGGGAAAGACGAAATCGCTCGTCCTCGGCGGCACCGGGCCGGTCGGCCAACGAGTCGCCCGGCTGCTCGCCATGCACGGCGGTCACGTCCGCATCGGCAGCCGGCAGAAGGAGCGGGCGGAAGCCGTCTGCGCGACCTTGCGGGCGCTGTTCCCGAACGCCACCCTGGAAGCCGTCGCCGTCGCCACCAGCACCGACGGCCCGGCGGCGCTGGACGGGCGGGAACTGGTGGTCGCGGCCGGTGCCGGTGGCGTCGTTCTGCTGCCGAAGAAGCACCGCGACACGTGCAAGACGCTGAAGGTGATGATCGACCTGAACGGCGAACCGCCGGCGGGCATCGAGGGCGTGGAGCCGTTCGACAAGGGCACGGCGAAGGACGGCGTCCTCGCCTACGGGTCGGCCGGCGTCGGCGGCACCAAGATGCGGACGCACCGCGCCGCCGTCGCCGAGTTGTTCGCCCGCAACGACGCCACCTTCGACATCGACGAAATCTACGCCATCGCCCAGAAGCAGACGTGAGGCGGTCGCCGCTCACTTCTTCGCCCCGCGCTCCAGCACCATCACGGTCACTCCTTTGCCGTTGTTCGCCTCGGCGGGTCGCTCGACTCCCGGTTCGCCGAACGTCAGCGTCAGCTTGTCGTCCTTCCAGGTGAACCGGCCGCGGATCGGCTTGCCGCGGACCGCCGCCGGCCCGGTCATCGGCGTCAGGTCCAGGAACCCCCTGGCCGCGTCCAGTTCGAGAGCCAGTTTCTCCGTCTTGTCGCCGTCGTCGGCCCAGACCACGTCGCGGTAGATTTCCATCGTGCCCGCCGGCTTCATGTCCTTCCCGTTTTGCACCAACGACAGCATCCGCCACTCGCCGGCCAAGTCCTTCAGGCTCTTGATCGTCTCCGAGATACGTTCGAGGTCGATGATGCCGCCGTCGCCCTTCTTGTCCACCTTGAACTCGGTCGGCCGCGCCTTGCCGCCTTCGACGAAGCACATGCGGAGCTTGTTATCCTTCAGTTCGTAGATGCCGTCCATCGTCTTGCCGATCTCGTCCTTCGGGCCGGCCAGCGCGGTCATCGTGATCCGCTTGGGCGTTTTCGTCGGGTCCACGGCCAGTTGCACCTTCTGCTCGCGCTTCTCCTCCGGCGTGTCCTGTCCGAAGACCGTGTCGCCGACGATCTCCCACCGCATCGGCGCGATGACCTCCGGGGGCGCTTCACCAGCTTCGCCGAACAGCCGCGTCACCCGCCACACCCCTTGCAGCTTCTTCAACTCCGCCTGCTCCGGCGTCTCCTTCTCCGGGAATTTGGCCTTCGGCTGTTCCTTCGGCTTCGGCTCGTCCGGCGCAGGACCGGCGGTCAGCGTCATTAGGCCGAGGCCGCCGGCCAGCAGCACCGCCAGCACCCCGCCGCCGATCAGCTTGAGTTTCGCGTTCCACATGACGTTCAGCACCTGTTGGGTGAGTTCGGATACGCCCGCCGGCACCGCCGACGGGGTCGTCGCCACCATCGCGGCCGCGCGGACGGCGGACGCGGAAAGCGTCGCCCCCGCGAGGACCGCCGGAAGGGCGAAGCCCTTCCGCGTCAAGCGGTCCCGCAGCCGGTCCTTGGCGCGGGCCAGCCGGCTGGCCACCGTGCCGACGGCCCAGCCGAGTCGGGCGGCCGCTTCCGCGTGGGTGCAGTCCTCGAAGAAGCAGAGCAGCACCGGCAAGCGGAACTTGTCCGGCAGCTTCTCGACTTCCGCGACGACGGCGGCGGAGCACTCCCCCGCTTCGACCGCATCCGGGTCCGCATTCGCCGGCACGTCGGCGACCGCTTCGGCCACCTTCCCGACCCGCTTCCGGACCCGCAGCGCGGCGTTCCGCGCCACCCGGAAGAGGAACCCGGCGGCCGACGGCTCCCGCACCGCGCCGGCCTTCCGCGCGAGGACGAGGAACGTCGCCTGGAACGCATCCTCCGCCGAGTGGCGGTCGGCCGGCAGTTCGCCCCGGCACACCCGCCACACCAGATCGGCGTGGCGGCGGACTAGCAACTCGAACGCCGCCGCGTCCCCGGCGTCGGCGAACCGCGCGAGCAGTTCCCCGTCCGGCACCGACGAATCGGCGACGGCGACCGTCAGCGCGTGAGCGAGGGACTCGGACCTCATGGCGAACCCGATGGGGACGACGACGGAAAGACAGAGCCGCGCGGCCGCGGGACGCATCCGCGAATTCGCCAGAATGCTACCGGCGGGGTGACGGCGGCCCAGAGAGGAACGCGGCGGCGAGACGACGGGCGGCGGAGAATCGGGTCCGCACACGCCGGCCGTCGTCCGGTTCGTACCCACCCCCCGGTCAAGAAATCCGGCGGCGGCGGCGCAATTCTGGACCCGCCCGCCCGTTCCAGCCGATAAATGACCTGTCCCCTCGCGCCGGCCGTCCGGCCTGGGGTTGACACGCTGGCCCCGGAACGGAATCCTGCCGGCTTAAACGAAAGGGGTGAACGATGCGCCGCAATCTGCTCGTACGGGTGGTGACGGTCGGGGCGATGGCCGCCGTCGCGGCCGGGAATACCGGCTGTTCCACCATGAACAACACGGAGAAGGGCGTCGGCCTCGGGGCCACCCTGGGAGCCGGGGCCGGCGCGCTCATCGGCAGCGCGTCGGGCAACCCGAAGACCGGGGCCGTCATCGGCGGGCTGCTCGGGGCCGGGGCCGGCGGGGTCATCGGCAACGACATGGACCGCAAGGACGCCCGCGACGCGACCGCCCGCCACGACCGCGCCAGCCAGCAGTACTCGGCCGCCCAACCGGAGCGGCTGGCCGAGGTGGTCGCCCTTGTGAAGCAGGGGCAGGGCGAGGCGGTCGTCCTCAACCACATCCGCACCCACCAGATGCAGTTCAATTTGAGCGTGGCGGACCTGGACTACCTGAAGTCCAACGGCGTGTCGGATCGGGTGATCGCCGAGATGCAGACGGGCGGGGTACCGCAGCGGGTGACGGTCGTGCCGCCGCCCCGCACGGTGGTGGTGCGGGAACAGGTGGTGGTGCCGGCCTACGGGTACGACCCGTACTGGGCACCGCCGCCGGTCGTGTACGTCCGCCCGCAACCGGTGTACGGGGCGTCGTTCAACTTCCGCCGCTGATCGCCGCCAGCCGGGCGGCCGCGCGGGCCACTCGGTCAGTCGTCGAAGTGGCGGGGTGCCCGGCATCCGCTGACGGTCAGGACTAGAATTCCTTACTCGTCGGGTGTGCGACGGAGGGTCACGCAGAAGTTCCACCACTGACCGGTCCGGTGGCGTCTTCCTCTTGGAAATTCGCCATGAGGCGGTTGGACGGATAGGGAAGTGTGGCCGGCTCCGTTGCGGTCGCCGGACATTCGGCAATAGCTTCGAGCCGCTCGGTGAGACGGTCGAGGAGGTAATCGTCCGCGCCGTGGTCCGCGATGAGGTCTTGAAGGAGTTGACTGGCCTTGTCGGACATCTCAACGCGGGACATGGACGGCCTCGGTTACGACACGCGGGCGGCCTTCGCCCGCCGCACGGATTCGCGGATCGGAATTCCCCGCCCACCCGCCCGCTCAAGTTGCAGGTCGGCCTGCCACACGTCGGCCGGGTTCGGCACAGGGTAGCCGGTGGCGACCGCTTTTTTCGCTTCTTTCTCAGCAAGGCCCGTAAAGTACGCCCGCATCGTGTCCGGGGAGAGCGGGCGGGGGTGGTATTTGTCCTTACCGAGGCCTTCCCGGATCGCGTCCGCCCACGCCGGCTCGGAGTGAGTCATACTCGCCAACTGGCCCGGCGTGTAGCCCGCGTACTTCGACCACACCATCCCGATCAGGGAGAGTGAGGTTTCCGCGATCGCGGTCGGCTCCCCTGCCTCGTCGGGCCGGATGCCGTCGCTCTTGCCCTTGGGGAACATCTTGTACACGTCGTACACGACCGGCCCCTTCGTCCACGCCTCGATGGGTTGGCTGAACAGCGGTTCGCCGAGCAGGGCCAGCCCCCACCCTTGGCAGTAGTACAGGAATTTTTGGAGCCGCAGGGGGCACAGGAGGGACGATTCCTCGGGGCTGTCGGATGAGTACCCGACCCGGACCAAGTGCCGGGCGACATCACGTGCATCGTTCATGGTGGCCCCCCCGGAATTGATGGGAATCGAAGCAGTACAGAGAAGATTTTACAACACAATCGCCTCGAATGGAATAGCGACAGTGAACTTTTGTTTCAAAGTGGCTCGGTGAGGCACCCTCACATCCCGCCGGGTGTGACAGACACCTTCCTCCTCAACTCCGAACTTGCCCACACCCGGTCGCTGACGCTCCCGCATACCCGCCTCCGCCGCTGATCGCCGCCAGCCGGGCGGCCGCGCGTTGCGCCGCCACCGCCGGGTCGAACCGCGCGGCGGCGAACGCCTTCGCCCGCTCGCCCAGTTCCTTCGCCTCGCCGCGGTGGTCGTGGACCCACCGCATCCGCTCGGCCGCGTGATCGAGATCCGGGTCGGCCCAACGCCAGCCAGTTCGGTACGGCCCGTGGTCGCGGTCCAACTCGATAACCCGACACCGCACCGGCAGCCCCACGTCGTCGGTCAGGAACTCGGCGGTCGCGGAGTAGTCGGTGGCGATGACCGGCTTTCCGGCCAGCATCGCCTCGGCGACCGTGAACCCGAACCCCTCGGCCCGGTGCAGCGACACATAACTGTCACTCATCCGGAGCAGCGCCGCCAGGTCCGCCGGCGGCAGCACGCCCGTCAGCAGCGTGACGTTCAGCCCGGCGCACGCGGCCCGAATCGCCTGGAAGTCCTCGGCGAACGCCTCGGCGCGGTTCACCTTCAGCACCAGGTGCGCGGCGTCCGTCGGGGCGAAGGCGCGGCGGAAGGCCTCGATCACGCCGAGCGGGTTCTTGCGTTCCAAGATGCCCGACAGGTCGAACGTGAACAGGAACAGCGTGGCGTCTTGCGGCAGCCCGAAGGCGGCGCGACCGAGCGGGGCGGCGTCGGGCACGACCGCGCCGGGCGGCATCACCACCACCGGCCGATCCGTCACCGCCTGCCGCAGTCCGGTCGCGGCGAACTCGCTGAGCGCCCAGAACTCGTCGGCCCACGTCGCGGTGGCGAGGACTTCCGCCGGGAAGTCGGCCAACTCCCACGCCCACGCCGCGATGCGGTAGACGCCCTCGCTCAGGTGCAGCCCGCACGCGGGGAACAGGTCGTCGAACGGCTCCGTCGCGCCGGATGCGACGACCGTGATCGGGTGGCGCTCGCGGCCGAGGTAGCCGCCGGGCGGGTCGCCGGGGGAGACGGGCGGCGCGGGGGTGGCCCGCTTCGCCACCGCATAGCCGAGGTCTTCCAGCCCGTCCGCCAGCCGCGCGGCGACCTCGCGCAGCCCGCACACGTACCGCCACGGGGCGACGATGTTCACCCCCCGCGCGCCCGGTGACAGCGGCTTGTCAGCGTCGGGCGCGGCCAGCTCGGCGCGGCGGAGCCAGCGACCGCCGCAGCCGTACCGCGCGGCAATCCAGTCGCGGAACGGTCGCCACCCGGCGGGGGTGAGCGCCGTCGGGTGCGCCGCCTGCCACGCCGGCTGCACGCGGTACGTGTGGACGAGGCCGCGGTCCCGCCGCGCGTCCTGCTCGCGGAGGGCGACCATCGCGCCGCCGGCCGACACGCCCACGTCGCCGCCGTGCTTCAGCACCCACATCAGCAACTCGCCCCGACCGGCCGGCGTCAGGCCGAGGGGGAACGCCGCCCGCAGGTCCGGCCGCGCCTCGTAGCACCGCAGCACCGCCGCCGCGTCCTCCGGGGCGGGCCGCAGTTCGACCGCGTCCAGTTCGAAGAACGTCCGCTCGGATTCGCCGGTGAGGAACACCCGCGCGCGGTGCCGGGCGGCCGCGAGGAACCGCTGGAGGGACGATGTCATGTCAACTCCACGGTGCGGAACGGCACGGTCGCCGGGCATTTCAAACGGGGAATCAGCACGTTCATCCGCGGGTCGGGGTCGAGGAGCGGCGACGTGTACGGGTCGCCGACGCGCAGCAGCTCGACGTACCGGGCGCGGAACAGCGCCGTGTCCGCCGGGTGTCGGTCGGCCGCCCCCCGACTCTGCGATTCAAAATGGAATAGCACGGCGTGCGCGTCCCGCAACACCTTCCAGCCGTTCGCGCGGATTCGCAGACAGAAGTCCACGTCGTTGAAGCCGACTGCCAACTGCTCGTCGAACCCGCCCACCGCGTCGAACGCCTCGGCCCGCACCAGCAGGCAGGCGGCGGTGACGGCCGAGAAGTCGCGGGTGCAAATCAGGTCGCAGTTCTCGCCCGGTTCCCGCTCGAAGTGGTTGCGCGAGAACGGCCGGCCGCGGAAGGCGCTGTCCGCGCCGCCGAGCAACCCGACCGCGATGCCGGAGTGTTGGATGGTGTTGTCGGGGTAGATCAGCGTCGCGCCGACGACGCCGACATCGGGCCGACAGCCAAGACCGAGCATGTGTTCCAGCCACCCCGGTTCGGGCGCGGCGGTGTCGTTGTTCAGGAACAGGTAGTGCGAGTACGGCCCGCGCACCTGGGCCACCGCGCCGTTGTTGATGGCCGAGAAGTTGAACGGCCCCGCGGCACTGACAACGCGGTGTCGCGGGCGCAGCACGGCCAGGTAAGCCAGCGCGTCGGGGTCGTCCGATTCGTGGTCGAGGACGACGATGTCTGCGAGGTCGCGCGGGGTCGTGCGCTCGACGCTCTCGACGCAGTCGTGGAGCAGCTTCGCCTGGTTCTTGGTGGGAATGAGGATCGCCACCCGCGCGCCGGGGGCGACGGGAAAGCGGATGTCGAGGACGTTGAAGGCGACGGGTTCGACCGAGGCGAGCGGGGGGCGTAAGCCCCCTGTTTCTTCGTCGGTAACAGGGGGCTTACGCCCC
>JAYTTN010000692.1:0-1029 GCA_043745295.1 Fimbriiglobus sp.
CGGTCCTGATCCTGCCGCACCTGGAGCAGAACAACCTGTACACGCAGCTCAACCCGATCGCCGCGCCGCTGCACACGCAGTACGTGAGCGGCGCTGGCATGCTCCCCTTGAGTTGGTCCAGGTGGTATGAGAGTCCCATCGGCCGGTGAGGCCAGGGGGACGGCGATGAAGAGGAAGGCATACAGCCCGGAGCAAGTCGTGAAACTGCTTCGGGGCGTCGACGCGGCGTTGGCGGCCGGCAAGACCGTGGAGGAGGCGTGCCGCGAGTTGGGGGTGGCTACCAGCAGCTACCACCGCTGGCGGAACCAGTACGGGGGCATGCCGACCGACGAGGTGAGGCGGCTCAAGGAGTTGGAGAAGGAGAACGAGCGGCTCAAGCGGATCGTGGCCGACCTGACCCTGGACAAGCTGATCCTGAAGGAGGCCGCCCGGGGAAACTGACCGGCCCGGCCAGGTGCCGGGAGGTGGTCGCTCGCGTGCGGGCGGCCCTGACGGTTTCCGAGCGGCGTGCGTGCCGCGGCCTGGGGCTACACCGGTCGGGGGTTCGCTACGAGGCGTCAGCCGACGCCGACGAGGCGGCGTTGGTGAAGCGGATGCGGGAGTTGGCGGTGGCCAACCCCCGGTACGGGTACCGGCGGGTCGCAGCCCTGCTGCGGGCCGAGGGCCGCCGGGTGAACGTCAAGCGGGTGCTGCGTCTGTGGCGGGAGGAGGGGCTGAAAGTGCCGCGGCGTCAGCGGAAGTGGCGGCGGCTGGGGTCGAGCGAAGGGGGAACGCAACGCCGGCGTGCCAGCCGGAGGAACGAGGTGTGGAGCTACGACTTCGTGTTCGACCAGACGGCCGACGGGCGGCCGTTGAAGGTGCTGCCGGTCGTGGACGAGTACACCCGCGAGTGCCTGGCACTGGTGGTGGGGCGGTCGCTGACGGCGGCGGACGTGGTGAAAACGCTAGCGGGGCTGGTGGGCGAGCGGGGCGTCCCGGTGTACCTGCGGAGCGACAACGGGCCGGAGTTCGTCGCGGCGGCGGTGAGGG
>JAYTTN010000693.1:0-3873 GCA_043745295.1 Fimbriiglobus sp.
CCGTAGCCCGCTCCTCAAGTCGCGGCGAAGAGGGTGGGCGCGATCCATCACCCGCGGCGACGGCGCAGCGCGAAGACCACGAGGGCGACCCCGGCGAGAATCGCGGCGGGCGGGGCGGGCACTTGCGTGACGCCGACCGTGCCAGACGACGGGACGGTACGGCTGACGGTGAAGTCGCCCGCGAGCGCCGCGAAGTCGGCGTCGGTCGTCAGCGCGATCCCCAGTTGCCCCGGCTCCGGGTCGGCGAGCCGGTTCGACAGGCTCGTGAGGAACGGCGAGTTGCCGGGCAGCAGCGGGTTGTCGAGGAAGCCGAACAGCCGGTTCCGGTCGCGGAAGTCGATCAGGTACGGGACGGTGCCAGTGAGCAGCGGGTCGCCGTTCGACCCGGTCACACTGAACGCCCCCACCCCATCGACCGCCGCGAACACCGGGTCGCCGTAGGACGTTCGCCCGGCCAACAGGTAGTCCGCGAGGGTGGCGGTGGCCCCAACGAACGGATCCGCGCCGGGCGTCGTCACGTTCGTCACAAGCCCGCCGGTCGCGGTCAGCCGGCCGGAACTGGCGTCGAACGAAAGCTCGCCGTTCGGGGAGTGGGCGGCCGGCGTCGGGGCGAGGCTCGACGTCTTCAACAGGTCGTCCCCAATCACTTTCTCTTCCGCCTTCTGCTTGCCCGGGTCCGACCCGTGTTTGCTTTTCTTGTCGTAATCGTCCTGCCGCTCTTTCAGCTTGTCGTTGATGTCGCGCAACGTCTTCGAGTGCTTCCGCAGCAGGTCGATGTTTTCGCCCAAACGCTTGTCGATCTTGTCTTGGAAGTCCTTCTTCTCGGCGGGCGTGTGCGGCGTCTTCAACTCGGCCCGGTCCATCGCGTTCGCGTCGTCGTTGTCCTGGAACGTCTTCTTGTCCGCCGGGTCGCCGTTCAGCCCGGTCTGGGCCTCCTGCTTGATCTTCGCCGCGTTCGCCGCCGCCTCGCGGGCGTATTGCTCGCTGATGTCGAAGTGCCCCTGCTCGTGCTTCAGGAGTGCGGCGCGCTCGGCCCGCGTGAGGCCGGCCTTGTCGAACCACGAACTGTTCGGGTCGAAGTCGCTGGGACTGTCCGCCGCCGTCACTTTCACCGTCGTGCCGCCCTTGCCGTCCGGCACGAACTCCCACTTCCAACTGGTGGCGATGCCCGACGCCGTACTCGCCTGGGCGGTGCCGCCCTCGGGCGGTGGCAGTTGCCGCTCCGGGGAGTCTTTCGGCGGCGGATCCTTCTTGAAGTCCTCCTCGGTGAGCGGGCGGTACGGGATCGTGTCGTCGGCGCGACCGAACGCGCAGGCGAACATCGACGCGGCGAGGAGGAGGGCGAGGCGGGTTCGGGGTGAGGGGCGCATGGTGCCGGCTTGGGGAAGAGGGAGGGGTGCGATGCCGAAGGTATCACGCCGCCGTCCCGCCCGCGCCGGAAAAAATCCCGCGATGTGCGTTGCGGGGTTGGCGTCGTGCGGCGGCGCTCCCGGCCACCCGTCGTACCGGGGTGATTGGTGCGCACGAAAGACCCGCCCGCGCCGGCCCGCCGCCCGGGACCTCCCAGGGCCGAACCCCGTCACGCACCCCGACGCGGTTCGCCGGACGGGTACGGTCGGAGTTGACCAAGATCGGACTCTGGGCTGCCCCTGCCCTGTTTTCATACCCACTGAGTAAAATCACTGGACTCGTCAAGACTGGCCATGAGGTGGAGGCCAGAACGGCGTTCGTGGGGCACTGCTCCGTTCAACGGCTGAACGAACTTGTCGGGAGTTGGGAAGCCATTCCGGCTTTCAACGACCGCCGTGTCCTCTTTGGGCAAGCACTTGGCGCTCACGTCGCCGGGCAGTACTACCCTGTCAGCCTCGACGCGGATCCCGCATATCGAAGGCGTGATGACAGACTGGCTCCGCGCAAACGTCTCCGACACGCCCTACCATCAGGGATCCAAGACCGAGAAGCTTCGCGACGTGGCTACTACTACTCTCGACGGGACACCGGCGTACCATCAGGTGGTGAAATCCGCTTTCAGCTTCATCCTCGATGGCCCAGCCTTATCTAACGTCGTGAAGTGGCACGAAAGCCTCGACACCAGCTTTGCAAATCGCCACGCAATCGCACACGGGCTGTTTAACGAGCGAATTTACACCGAGGAGAACTCCGCGAAGCTGTTTCTAATGCTCGATGCGATTTGTCAAATTCTCGCCGCCTACCGTCACCAGTTGTCGGAAGGCTGAAAACATCGAACGTTGCATCGGCGAACCGGCAATTGGCCACGCCCCTGTCACACCGCGCCGCGGATCACGCTGCCCCGGCTGGCGGGTAGGGGGCGGCCGAGGGTGTCGTGGATGTCGGTCGCCAGGTCGTAGCCGAGGCAGTGCAGGGCCGTCGCGGTCAGGTCCGCCGGCGACACGCGGCCGTCCTTCGGGTAGCCCCCGTTCTTGTCCGACGCGCCGATCACCTGCCCGCCCTTCACCCCGCCGCCGGCCAGCGCCGCGCTGAACACGTGGCCCCAATGCTCCCGCCCGCCCCGCCCGTTGAACTTCGGCGTGCGGCCGAACTCCGACAGGCACATCACCAGCGTGCTGTCCAGTAGCCCCCGGTCGGACAAGTCGTCCAGCAGCCCGGCGATGGCGCGGTCGGCGACGGGCGCGAGGGCCGTCTTCAGCCGCGCCGTTTCGTTCGCGTGCGTGTCCCACACGGGCGCGTCGCTCGGCTCCTCCGGCCCCCGGTGCCAGTTCACGTGCACCAGCCCGACCCCGGCCTCCACCAGCCGGCGGGCCAGCAGGCAGCTCTGGCCGAACGGCGTGCGGCCGTAGCGGTCCCGCAGTTTCGGCGTCTCGCGGCCCAAGTCGAACGCGGCGCGGGCGGACGCCGAGCCGAGCAGGTCGAACGCCTGCTCGCTGTACCGGCTGGACGGCCCGGAACGGGAATCGGTGCCGGCGGCGATGCCGCGATCCAGCCGGCGGAACAGGTCGCGGCGGTCGGCGAGGCGGTCGAGCGGCACCTCGGGCGCGAGCGACAGTTCGGGCACGCGGAAGGTGGGCGACGCCGGTTCGCAGCGGAACAGCCACGGGTCGGAGTTGCGGCCGAGGAACCCGGCGTCCTGCCCCGGCCAGACCGAGTTGTCGGTGTTGAAGATGTGCATCGGCAGGCGGGCCGCGCCGGGCAGTCCGCCCCGGTCGCCCCGCAGCCGGCGGACGACCGCGCCGAGCGTCGGGTGGTCGTTCGGCGGGCCGGGGTTCACGCCCTCGGCGTTCGGCGGCGCGTGCGGCACGCCTGTCAGCATGGCGTACCCGCTGGACGAGTGCGCGTTGTCGTCGGTGGCGACGGCCCGGAGCAGGCAGAGTTTCTCCGCGTGCCGCGAGAGCAGCGGGAACAGCGACCCGATGCGAACGCCGGGCACGTTGGTGTCGATGGGGCCGAACTCGCCACGGACCTCGGCCGGCGCGTCCGGCTTCGGATCCCAGGTGGAGTGCTGCGACGGCCCGCCCATCAGGAACAGGACGATGCAGCTCTTCGCCGTTCCCCCGCGTTCGGAGGCGGATGCGCGGCCGGCCAGCAATTCGGGCAACGTCAGGCCGAACGCCGACAGCCCGCCGGCGCGGAGCAACTCCCGCCGCGACGGGCCGGCACACGGACGAATGCCGGCGGCAGTAGGCGGCATGGCGGAAGCCTCGGCGAACGGGAGAGGGGCGGAACGCCCGGCGGGTCGGAGTAGTATCGCAACTTTTCCGTCCGACGCAACCGCCGACAGCGGTAGGGGTGCGGCAGCGGATTTTGGCGGCTCCGGGCGAGCGGGGGGCGTCAGCCCCCTGTTCCCTGGGGATTTCGACCACAACAGGGGGCTGACGCCCCCCGCTCGCCAAAATC
>JAYTTN010000694.1:0-14581 GCA_043745295.1 Fimbriiglobus sp.
GGGGGGCGTCAGCCCCCTGTTGTGGTCGAAATCCCCAGGGAACAGGGGGCTGACGCCCCCCGCTCGCCCGGAGCCGCCAAAATCCATTGCTACACCCCCCTCATACGCACCGATTCTTCTTCCTCCACTTCACCCGAACAGGAGCAGCACGTTCCACGGCGGCGTCTTGTCGAACTCGCAGCCCATCTCGTACCCCTTGCCGCTCGGCTTGCAACTGCGGACCAGGACCGTCACCCACGGCGTCTCCTCCGGCGCGTGCGCGGCCCGCACCTGCACGCTGCTGCCGACCGGCAGGCCGGTCGCGGACGCCATCCGCAGGCCGCCCGTGGAGCGGTCCAGGACGTACCCGATCAGCGTGCCGCTCTTGAACGCCGGCGACGCCAGCACCACCTTCACCGGGTTGCCGCCCTCCCGCCGGGTGGACGTGCGGCGGTCGGCGAACGACGGCATCGGCGCGGTCCACTGCGACGACCGCACCCCCGCCGGCGGCTGCGGCGCGCGGGCCTGCCCCCGCTTCTTGAACGCGAACAGCAGCAGCAGAATCAGCCCGACGCCGAGGCCGACGCTGGCCGGCAGGACGAACGGCTGATACTCGGGCGGGACCAAAGCGTTCATGACCGTAACACCCGCGGCGTGTCGGAGACCCGGACGGACTCCTCCCGAACCGTCGAAAACCTAGCACACGACCGCCGCCGCGCCCGCGTTTCCCACTTTTCGCCTCACGCCGTACCGGGCAGGGTCAGTGCGAACCGCGCGGCCTCGCGGAACCCGCCGGTGTCCGGGTCGAACACCTTCCGCCGCCCGTGCAGGGTGGTGCCGTCGAGGTCGTACTCGTTGTGCGCCCAGCGGTTCGTCTGCGTCGCGCTGCCGGCGCAGATGACGGGGAAGGGGATTTCGGCCGACGCCGGGAGGACGAACGGCGCGTGGATGTGCCCGTGCAGCCAGAGCGAGAGGCCGAGATCGCGGACGGTGTCCAGCACGCGGCGGTGGTCGAGCAGGCGGTGCGACCGCCGCTCCACCTTTCCATCGGCCCGCCGCAGCGGGTAATGCGTGACGAGGATTCGCAGGCCGGGCGCGAGCCGGTTGCACAGCACCCTCAGCCGGTCCAGCTGCGCGCGGCCGACGGTCGCCCCGGCTCCGTAGGTGAAGAACCGGCGCGGGTAGCTGCTGTTCAGGCCGATCAGCCAGACCGGGCCGACGCGGCGGGCGAACGGGTAGCGGTGGCCGTCCACCGTCTCGCCGGTCAGCCACGGGGCGAAGTGCGCCTCGAACCGGCCGGACATCGCCTCGCGGTGCGTGTAGTAGTCGTGGTTGCCGGGCACGGCGAGGGTCGGCGGGACGGTCGGGTCGTTCACCCCGAGGCGGCGGGCGGCGTGTTCGAACTCGGAGTCGAAGGCCAGCTTCGTCGCGTCGCCGCTGAAGATGACGTGATCGAATCCGCCGGCCCGCACGTCGGCCATCATCGCGTCCACGATCCGCGGGGCGTGCTTGAACCGGTGCCCGCGGCCGAGGTAGTGGACGTTGACGTAGCCGAGCAGTTTCTTGCCGACGACATCCCGCCAGCGGAAGCCGAGCAGCCGGGCGGTCAGGTGGACGTCGCTGTAGTGCAGCAGGCGAAGCATGGTACTGCCGGTGGCGAACCCGGCCCGCCAGGGCCGTGCGACAAGCCATTTTACGAGCTCGCGACCCGCACGGGACGAATCGCTACGGATGCCGGCCGCTCACATCTGCCGCAGCGCCTTGTGGAAGGCGTGGATGGCGTCGAAGCTCGGGATCCGGGCCTCGCCCCGCACGCTCTGGTATGCCGCCCGCATTTGCATCGCGCACTTCACCGGCGCGAGTTGGCCGATGCCGGTGCCGAGGCCGCAGCAGACGACCGAATCGATCTCCCGCCGGCCGGCCCGCCGGTTGAAGTTCTCGGCCGCCACCAGGATCGCGCGGAAGGCGTGATAGGCGTTGAGCGCGAACGGGATCGGCTCCGGGACGCGCATGGTTGGGGCTGCGATCAGGTAGCGCCAACTCGGGTCGTCGGTGGCGACGACCTCGGCGGACCCGACCGGTAATTCGCCGTGGTGCCGCTCGACGATCACCTCTTGCACCCGCACCTCGACGGCGAACCCGAGCCGGTCGTGGATGACCAGGTCCAGCCCGCCGTCCATGACGCCGAAACTGTTCGCCGGGCTGACGAGGGCGTCCGCCGGCTGCTGGAAGTAGTCCCCGGCCAGCACCTCGACCGCCGGACAGTCCGCGAACTGCTCCCGCCAGCGGTTGCGACCGGTCGATCAGGATGACCCGCGACGGGAGCCACGGCACGTCGGTGTCGTCTTCGGAAGTCCCTCGAAGTTGCGTGCTCGCACTCGCTCCACTTTACTCCTTCGCCGTCAACCCCTCGACGCAGAACCGGATCACCTTGTCCCGCTGCGCGTCCGTGATCTTGTGGGCGACGCCTGGCGACACGTCGATCACCAACTTCCCCTTGCCGTTCTTGAACGCTTCTTCGGCAGCGGCGAACGCCAGCTTCGCCCCCGGCAGCGGGCAGTTCGGGTCCAGTTCGCCGTTGCCGACGAACAGTTTCCGGCCCGCGAACAGCCGTACCATGTTCGGGCAGTCGAAATCATCGACGATACCGGGCAGCAGCTTCGCCCACATCTCGCGGCAGACTTTCCCGTTGATCTCCTTCTCGCCGAGGTCCTTCGCGGCGAGTTCGTGCGCCGCCTTCACGGTGTTCGCGCGCGCCTGCCATTTGTCGTGGTCGATCATCCAGCGGAAGCTCTGCACGGCGATGAGCGGGGCGGCCACGGCGATCCGGTCATCGACGCTGGCAGCCAGCCACGTCTGGATGCCGCCCATGCTGGTGCCGAGCATCCCGATGCGTTTCGCGTCCACGTCGGGGCGGGTTTCGAGGTAGTCCACCAACCGCCACAAGTCCCAGCAGGTGTCGTAGAACCACGGGTGTTCGTGTGGCTGGCCGGCGCGGGCGGCGGTCCAGGCGTCGGCAATCGCGTCGGTGTACCGGGCCGCGCCCTTCTTGCCGTCGGCGCGGTCGCCGTGGTACCGCGCGTCGATGGCGACCGCCACGAACCCCTCCTTGGCGAATGCCTCCAGGTACGACCGCATCCCGTCCTTGTTGCCGCCGGTGCCGTGCAGGCAGATCATCACCGGCCGTGGCAGTGCCCCCCCCTTTTCGATCTTCGGGCGGACGACCAGCACCGGCACCCGCTCGACAACTCCAGATGACTTCTTCTCGGTGGCGATTGTAAATACTTCCACGTGGAAGTACTGGTCCGCCGCCACCGCCGGCTTCGACGGGTCGGGCGGCACCTTCGGCCGGTCGAGCAGTTTCAGGAACGCGGCCTTTGCCTCTTTCGGCGGCAGCGGCTTCTTCTCCTGGGCGACGGCGACGGTGCCGAGGACGAGCAGGGCGAGGAGGGAGCGGAGCATAGGGGCGAACCGGGGGATCGGGGAAAAATACCAGGGGCTTCCGCCCCTGGCTACGTCCGACGGCCGCTCCGCGGCGAAGAACGAGAACTCGGGAAGCAGGATGATTCTTACGTCCCGGAGGGACCGTCGGACGTAGCCAGGGGCGGACGCCCCTGGAAGCCTTGAACATCGCTCGCCCGTCCCGATTCTAACGCAACACCCACGGGAAGTGCCATGTCCGTTCGCCGATTCTTGTTCCGCCTCGCGCTCGGCCGGCGGCTGCCCATCGCGTCCGGCGAACTGACGGTGCGTGGCCCCCGCGCCCCGCTGACGATCCGGCGCGACGACAACGGTGTCCCGCACATCGAAGCTCAGTCCGACGCCGACGCCTGCTTCGGCATCGGCTTCGTCCACGGGCAGGACCGGGCGTTCCAACTGGAGACGCAGCTCCGCGTCGGCCGCGGGACGTTGGCGGAACTGGTCGGCCCCGGCGCGCTGCCGGTGGATCGCCTGTCGCGGCGGGTCGGCTTCCGCCGCGCGTCCGTCGCGCAACTGGCGGTGCTGCACGACGATTTCACGGAGTGGCTGGCGGCGTACTGCGCCGGGGTGAACGCCGGACACACGGTCGGGCTGACGAAGAAGCCGCACGAGTTCGCCTTGCTCGGCGGCGTGCCGACGCCCTACGAGCCGGCCGATGTCCTCGCGGCGATGAAGCTGATGTCCTTCGCGCTGCCGTCGAACTACGACGTGGAGCTGGCCCGCCTGCGGCTCATCCGCTCGGATGGCGTCGAGGCGATGACGGCGCTGGACCCGCTTCTGTCGGGAGTTTGGAACCCCTCTCCCCTGGGGGAGAGGGGCAGGGGTGAGGGGGAATCGGGTCAAGTGACTGATGGGTCGGAAATGGGGCCGGTTCCGGAAGAGTCCCCCTCGCCCCTAACCCCTCTCCTCCAGGGGAGAGGGGAACAGGAGTTATTCGCCGACCTCGCGGCGTTCCAGCAGTACGTCCCGCAGGGCGGCGGGTCGAACAACTGGGTGATCGCCGGCGAGCGGTGCCTGAAGGGCAAACCCATCCTGGCGTGCGACCCGCACCTCGGGCCGAGCATTCCGCCGCCGTGGTACTTCGTGCATGTCACCACGCCGGACTGGAGCGTGATCGGCGCGACGCTGGCCGGCACGCCGACCATCCCGACCGGGCACAACGGCTTTTGCGCCTGGGGCATCACCGCCGGCTGCACCGACAACGCGGACCTGTTCCTGGAGACCGTCGGGCCGGACGGGGCCAGCGTGCGCACCGCCGACGGCACGTTCGCCCGCTGCGAAGTGATCCGCGAAGTCATCGCCGTGAAGGGGAAGCCCGATCACATTGAAGACGTGCTGGTCACCCCGCGCGGGCCGGTCATTTCGCCGCTGACGGACGACGTGCGCGAAGCGATCAGCCTTCGGGCGGTGTGGCTCGACCCGCTGCCGGTGCGCGGGTTCGTGGACGTGATGCGGGCCAAGAGTTTCGACGAGTTCCGCCGGCCGTTCGAGTTCTGGCCGGGCTTGCCGCTGAACCTCGTGTACGCGGACACGAGTGGCACCATCGGCTACCAACTGGCCGGCCAACTGCCGAAGCGGAAGTCCGGCTTCGGCACGCTGCCGACGCCGGGCGACACGCCGAACGCCGGCTGGGACGGGTACGTCCCGTTCGCCGACATGCCGCACGTGCGGAACCCCGACGCGGGGTTCCTGGCCACCGCCAACGACGGCCTGCCGCACCCGTTCCCGGACGCCCCGTTCGTCGGCCTCGACTTCATGGACCCGTACCGCGCCGACGCCATCCGCGACGAGTTGGCGAAAGCGCCCGTCGGCTGGGGCGTGGACGACTGCCTGCGGTTGCAGCGGAGCGTGCGAAGCCTGCCGTGGGAAGCGATGCGCGAGATCGTCCTGAGTGTGCCGGCGGAGCGGCCCGAAACGGCCGAGGCCGTTTCGCTTCTGAAGGCGTGGACCGGCCACGTCGATGCCGATTCCCCGGCGGCGGCGGTGTTCGAGTTCTTCGTCGCCGAACTGTGCGTGCGGGTGGCGAAGGCGAAAGCGCCGAACGGCTGGAAGACGGCCGTCGGCGGACGCGGCGGCGGCTTCGCGGGCAACCTGTTCGGGCACCGCCGGATGCGGCACCTGATTCGCCTGTTGAAGGCGCAACCGGCCGGCTGGTTCGCGCGCGGCTGGCCGGCGGAGCTGGCCGACGTGCTGGCCGAAGTCATCCGCACGCTCCGGGCGAAGTTCGGCCCGTCGCCGATCTGGTGGCCGTGGGGCCACCTGCGGCCCCTGGTGTTGACGCACGCGGTGCTGGGCAAGCACTGGCTGCTGAAGTCGGTGTTCAACGGCCGGACGCTCCCCGGCGGCGGCGACAACTTCACCATCCAGCAGGCGGGGGTGACGATCCTCGACCCGACGCGGCCGGTCAGCAACCTGCCGAACCTGCGGACGGTGTTCGACACCTCCGACTGGTCGAACTCGCGGTTCGTGCTGGCCGGCGGGCAGTCGGGCAACCCGCTTTCGCCGCACTACGCCGACATGCTGGAGGTGTGGCACCGCGGCGACGCCCTGCCCATCGCGTACACGGGGGAGGAAGTGCTGCGCGATACGGTGGACACCCTGCGCCTGCTGCCGGGGGTGTGAGGAGCGGAGGGTCGTGGTAGAATGTTTGGCATGTACCTGCTTCCGGAGGCCCGCCATGAGAACGCTCGTCACGAGCTATAACGTCGATGCCGCCCTCCGCAACCTGGGCAGCGATGACCAACTGCAAGTGAAGGCGTGGTTCCGGCACCTCCAGACGTATGACACGGACGAGTACGTCCGCTCCCTGTGCGTGCCGCTGAAGTCGATGGCCGGGTGGTACGTCTTCCGCACCACGTCCGAATTCCGCATCTTCTTCCGGTTCGACGGCGACACCATCGTCGTCGAGGAGATCGCCACGAAGCGGGCGATCCTTTCTTGGGCAGGTAGGGCCGAGTGATGGCGAAAAACATGGACGCCATCACGTTCGACCTGAAACGGTTCCGGAAGGAACTGACGGAATTCGACCGCCTGCTGGCGCGGCGGGCGGAACTTCCGGAGCGGGCCGTCGTCCAGCCGTTCTTCGAGCGGCGGCGGCAGTTGTCCGCCGCACTGGGCACGTTCACCCCGAATCCCGTCGCGGCGACGGAGATCGCGTTCCAGTTCCCGTTCTTCGGCGACTACTCGGCCGACTTGGTGGTGGGCAGCAAAGCCGCCGGCGAGTTTTGCGTGGTGGAGTTTGAGGACGGTGCCGCGGACAGCATCTTCAAGAAGCAGCCGAAGCGAGGCAATCCGGAGTGGAGTTCGCGGTTCGAGCACGGCGTGAGCCAACTGGTGGACTGGTTCTCCCACCTGGACGATTTCCGGGGGACGGAGGCGTTCGCCAAGGCGTTCGGCTACGGTCACGTCCGCTTCGCCGGCCTCCTGGTGATCGGGCGGAACGCGGGGCTGGACGCGGCGCGGCGGAACCGCCTCCGGTGGCGGTCGGAAAAGGTGCTGATCGATTCGCACGCCGTGACGTGTACCACCTTCGACGACCTGGCCGAAACGCTCCGGAGGCGATTCGCGGTCTACGGCGAGGACGCGGGGTTGGAGAACGGGACACCGTGACCTCCCTCACCCCGCCCGCACGACGGCGGCCCGTTCCGACAGCCGAGGGAGAAGGGCCGGGCGTGTGGGCCGAATCCGCACCGCCGGAACCCGCGCGCGGCGCATTTCCCGCGCCGGACGCTTGACGCCCCCGCCCGTTGCGGCACAATCAGGGTGAGCGGTCGCGGAACTCCGCCGGCCGCTCTCGCGTCCAACACGATGGCCGATCCCATTTCGCCCCGCCTCCGGTGCCGCGCCATGTCCCGGATTCCGCTTCGCCTCGCGGTCCTCGCGTCCGCCGTCCTGGTCCCCGTTGCCCTCCGCGCGGCGGACGACCTGCCGCCGCCGACCCCGGCCGACCTCGTGCGCGGGCTGCGTCAGGCGGGACTGTCGGACCTCGCCCTCGAATACCTCGATCAGGCCGGCAAGACGGCCGCGCCGGACGCGCAGCTGCTGCTCACGCTCGAACGCGCCCGGCTGCGGGTGGACCTGGCCAGTCAGGAAACGGACGAGGTGAAGCGGGACGAACTGACCTCGGCGGCCAAGGTCGAGTTCGACGACTTCCTGAAGAAAGCGCCGAACCACCCGCGCGGGCCGGAGGCGGCGGTGGCCGTCGCGCAGATCTATTCCCTGCAAGGGGCGGCCCAGTTCGGGCGGGCGGTGCGGGGGCCGGAGGCGAACCGCAAGGCCGAGGCGCTCAAGGCGAGAGAGCTGTACCAGCAGGCGAGCGCGCGGTTCGCCACCGCCGCCGACCGCCTGGCGACCAAGGCCGTCGCCGCCACCGGCGACGCCAAGAAGGAGGCCACCCGCGAGTTGCTCCAGGCGAAGCTGGACGCCGCCATCAACCAGTACCGCCTCGGCCTCGCGTTCCTCGATCAGACGCGGGAGCGGGGGGCGGCCATCCAGGCGGCGCTCCGCGGGCAGACGGCGGACAAGACCGGCCGGCCGGCGCTGGCCGGGTTCGATTCCCTCAGCCGCGAGGACATCGCGCAGCCGGCGTGCTGGGTGGCGCGGGCGTGGATCGGCGAGTGCCACTTGAAGCTGGACGAGCCGAAGGAGGCGGAGAAGGTGTTCAAGGACATCACGACCGAGTACCGGCGGCTGAGCACCACGGCCGCGCGGGCCGGCTACCGGATGGCCCGCTTCTTCGAGCTGCGGTTCAAGTTCGACACCGCCGGCACGGCCGCCGAGAACAAGGCCGTCGCCGACGCCGCCGCGACGTGGCTGACCGACTTCCGCTCCGCCCGCCCGACGCCGGAGACCTTCTCGGTCCTCTACTTCCGCGGCCGCGCCCTGCACGACCAGGCGGCGGCCGTGCAGGCGAAGGGCATGGAGGACGCGGAGAAGGCGAAGAAGGCCTACGCCGCCGCGCCGGAGTTGGTGCAACTGTACCGCACCGCCGAGGCCGAACTGAAGAAGCTGGTGGCCACCGAGAACGAGTACACCGACCGCGCCACCGGCCTCCGCAACCGCGCCCTCCGCGCCATCGTCGGCGACGCCGTGCGGCCGCCCGCCCAGTACGCCACCTTCGACGAGTGCCACATGGCCGGGCTGGTCCAGTACCTGAAGATGACGGAGGCCAAGACGCCGGCGGAGCGGGGGGCGATGCTGCCGACGACGACCGCCCTGCTGGAACGCGCCCGCCAGCTGCCGGTGCCGGCCGAGTCCGCCCGCGAGGCGCAGACCTCGACGCTCATGCTCGTGTCCACCTACCGCATGGCCGGCCGGCCGGCGGAAGCGGCGGTGCTGGCCGACTTCTCCATGCGGTCGTCCCGCACCGCCACCGGCAAGGCCCGGTTCGGCCGACAGGCCCTGGGGTCGTACCTGGACTCCGCCGCCAAGGTGCCGGCCAACGACCCCGTCGGCCGGCGGGTGGACACCGACCGCGCCGTCGCCGTCGCCCTGTTCCTCGACCGGGAAGTGCCGGCCGACCTGATCGCCGAGGAGGCCCGCATCATCCTGGCCGACCAGTTGAACCGCGACGGCAAGCCGCTGGAGGCGTTCGACGCCTACACCCGCGTCACCCCGAAGGCGGCGCGGTACGCCTTCGCCCGGCTCCAGGAAGGGGCACTGGCGTACACGCTCATCCGCCCGCTGCCGGCCGACGGCGCGGAGGCGAAGAAGCGGCCGGCCCTCGCCCCCGAGCAGAAGCGGGCGCTGTACTCCCGTGCCACCGCCGACCTGGCCGCCGTCCCGCGCCCGCCGGCGGACGCCGCCGCCGCCGACGCGCTCGCGTACCTGCGGGTGCAGCTCCAGTTGGCCCAACTGCACGTCGCCGCCGGCGGCGACGCCTGCGCGACGGCCGAGAGGCTGGTCCTCGACGCCCGTGCCGCCGTGCCCACCTTCCCGGACGTGAAGGCCGACGACCGGGCGTATGTCCTGCTTCAAATCGAGATCGTCCGCATCGACGCCGTGTTCGAGATGGCCCGCGTGCTGTCCAAGGCGGACAAGTTCAAGGAGGCCGCCGACCGGCTGGCCCCGCTGCTGGCCGACGTGGCGAGTGCCGGCCCGGCGGTGAAGGACGGGCAACCCCCGGCCGTCGCCCAACTGGCCACCCGCCTGGATGCCAACCGCATCAGCTACGCCGTCGTGCCGGCCCTGAACGCCCGCGTCCGCGAGGGCGACATCGCCAAGGCCGGCGAGCTGCTGGACGTGCTGAAGAAGCTGGGCGGGGACGCCCGCCGCGGCATCGCCGCCGTGTACGAGGTGGTGGCCGTCACCCGCCCGCAGATCGACGCGCTGCGCAAGGCGAACAACGCCGACGCCGCCAACAAGCTGAATGCGTCCGTCGCCCAGTTGGTCGGCAAGATGGCCGCGGAGAAGAACCTGACCGCCGACGACAACCTCAACCTGGGCCGGGCGTTCGTGAAGTTGGAGGACTACCCGAAGGCGCTCGAACTGCTCGCCCTGGTGCCGACGGCGTCCGCCGAGGACTTCAAGGCGTGGGCCGACGGCCAGCCGAAGAAGGCGGAGGTCGAGACCGACGAGGCGTTCAAGAAGCGGTTCGACGGCTGGCAGGTCACCTTCAACGCGGTGAACCGTTTCCGGCTGGCCACCCTGGACCGCGTCCGCGCGCTGCGGCTGAACGGCGACCTGAAGGGGTGCGAGACGCTGATCGACGAGGTGATGGGCAAGGAGGAGTTGAAACCCAAGGCGGCCGACGTGTTCGTCCGCAACGGGCCGTTCGGCCGGCGGCCGGAGTTCCGCCGCGAGCTGTTCCACTTCTTCGAGGCGAAGGCGCTGGCGACGCCGGTGGCCACGGCCCTGCCGGTGTGGGCGCGGGCCATCCGCGAGTGGACAGCCTTCAACAACGAGTACCGCACCGAGCTGGTCCGGCCCGAGCCGAAGGAGGAGCAGGCCGCCGCCGCCGCCCGCCAGTACAAGGAGTCCATCCGCCCGTTCTTCTTCGACACCTTCTACGAGAAGAGCCGCTGCCAGGTGGCCGCCTACGCGCACGTGAAGGCCGGTGCCGCGCTGGCGGCGGGCCTGGCCGGCGTGGCCGGCAACATGAAGAAAATGGAGGCGGCGAACGCCGCCGACTTCCACCTGCCCTCGCACACCAAGCTGTACGAACTTCTCGAGGCTCACCCGGAGTTGAAAAAGGCGTACACCGCCGAAGGCGGCAAGCTGTTCCTGACCAAGCCGGCCGATGACAAGTGAGAGCAGTGGGAGGGCGAGCACTTCGGCGGCTCGGCGGGAGCCTCGCCCCAGTGCTGTCCACAGGATGGGCGATGACGAAACGCCGGAAAACCTCGGTGGTTTTCCCGGTCTTCACGCCGGAGGCGTGGCGGACTGTAGCCAGGGGTGAGCGAGCGGAGCGAGCGACACCCCTGGAACCGATGGGAAATGGAAATCCACCCCGGAGGGGTGGCGGACATCCGGCATCCCTCCGGGATGCAAGGACTTCCAGGAAAACGGGCCACCAGGGGTTTCCACCCCTGGCTACAGTCCGGCACCGCTCCGCGGTGAAGAACGCCGGACACGCCGCCGGTTTTTTGGTTCTCCGAACGTATGGACGGCACTGGCCTCGCCCTCCCGATCAAACATCCCCCCACCCCTCCCCACCCGGAGCCGAGCCGATGACCCGCACACGGGCCGCCCTGTTCGCCGCCCTGTTCGCCAGCGCCGCCGCCGTCACCGTCCGCACCGCCCCGGCCCAGCAACCCGGCGAGACCGATCGGCTGGTCTACCGCGACCGGACCAAGGACGGCAAACTGGAAGCCGTCGTCGGCGAGTTGAAGGAGTCGGCCGCCGGCGTCCAGGTGTTCGGCGCGGACAAGAAGCTGAAGCAGACCGTGTCGCCGCAGGACGTGGTGCGGGTCGAGTACACCGCGCTGAAGAACGTCGAGCGGGACGCCTACGCGCAGGCCAACCAGTTGGACGCCGGGCCGGACGCCGTCAAGGCCGCCGCCGCCTTCGCCGACCTGGTGCTGAAGGCCGGCCCGAACGCCGACGCGCGGACCAAGCGGGCGCTGGCGTACCGCCAACTGGCGCTGGCCGTCCGGGTGAACGACGCCGAGGCGGACGAGGCCAAGTTCGCGGCCGCCGCCGGCCCGCTGGCCGACAAGCTGGCCGCCTTCGCCCGCACCCACGCGAAGGGCTGGGAGTGCTGGCCGACCGCCCGCACCGCCTGCCGGCTGCTGGTGGAACTGGGCAAGCCGGCCGACGCCGCGCTGCTGGCGAAGGAACTGGGCGACAACCCCGACCTGGCCGCCGAACTGCGGGCCGACGCCCGGCTGATCGAAGTCGGGTATCAGCTCATGGCCCCCGGCCGCGGGGCCGTTGCCGCCCTCGCCGAGGCCCGCAAGGGGGAGGCGACCATGACCGACCGGCAAAAGGAGAAGGTGGCCATCTTCGCCGAGGTGCTGGCGCTGCCGGAGCCGGAGGCGGTCGATGCCAAACTGCTGCCCGACGAGGCCGCCGCCAAGGCTGCCGCCGCCGCCAAGCGGATCCGGGATGCGGTGGCCAAGGTGGAGGCCGGGCCGGTCGCCAAGGCGAAGGATGCGACCGCCCGCGCCGCCGGCTACAACGCCCTCGGCGAGGTGTACCTGCGGCACGGCCTGCCCCGCGACGCCATGTGGGCGTACCTGTGGGTGGACGTGGTGTACAACCAGGACAAGGACGAGCAGATCAAGGCCGTCGGCCGGCTCGTCCAGGTGTACAAGGCGACCGGCGAGGAGGAGCGGGAGAAGCTGTTCCGCGAGCGGCTGGCGAAGACCCGCTGACGGGTGCGCGCGGCAAAGGATTCTGGCGGTTCCAGTTCGACCCACCCCTCGGACGTTCCGCGCTTCGCGGGAACTGGGAAGAGGGGAGGAAGAACCGACGGGACATCGTACCGCCCCCCGTAGCCCGACTCTCCGAGTCGGTACCACGCTTCCGACTCGGAGAGTCGGGCTACGAAGACCGCCGCCCTCCCAACCCTCTCCCGCCTGCCCGCCAGGGCAGGAACACAGGGAGAGGGTGGCTGCGCAGCAGTCGGGTGAGGGCCGAACCACACGCGGTGCCAGAACGCTTTGAGGAGCCGCTGACGGGCCGGAAAGTTCCCTTGCCGGCCGCCGACCGCCGTCTATCATGGCGTTTCCGCCGGGGCGGTAGCTCAGTTGGTAGAGCGCTGCAATCGCACTGCAGAGGTCGAGAGTTCGATTCTCTTCCGCTCCACATTCCGCGCCGCCGCGAGTCTCCCTCGCGGCGGTGTCGTTCACCCCTTCGAGTTCTCGCGGGCGGCGAACGGGCGAAGGCGGGGTAGAAAAGAAGTGACCCCGGTGAACCTTTCCGCGTCCCGCCTGTCGGATAAAGTACCGGTTCGGTTCGTCGGACGGTCGGACGGTCGCCGCCGGGAAACCGGGGGAGGAAAGTCCGGGCTTCGCAGGGCGCGGTGGTGGGTAACGCCCACCCCCGGCGTCGGTTCGCATCCCGGTGCGGGTCGGCGACGGGCGGGACAGTGCAACAGAAAGGATACCGCCGTCGGTCGGGAGTCAGGGGACAGAAATCAGGAGGCAGTCAGAACGGAACGAACCGTCTGACTCCTGTCCTCTGTTTCCTGACTCCCGGCCGACGGTAAGGGTGAAACGGTGCGGGGCGAAAGCCCTTAAAGTAAGAGCGCACCAGCGGCGGGGCGACCCGCCGGCTCGGCAAACCCCACCGGAAGCAAGGTCAAACAGGGGGGAGGATCGGCCCGATCCGCTACCACCTCCGGGTAGACTGCTGGACCCCGTCGGCGACGGCGGGGCTAGATAAATGACCGTCGCCGGCGGGGTCACACCCGCCGGGACAGAACCCGGCTTACGACCGGCCGACGAACCGAGTCCGGGTTTTATCGACACCGGCCGGGACGCCGGTGCCGCCAGAAGAGAGACCTTTTCTTCTGGCGGCACCGGCGTCCCAGCCGGTGTTATCTTGTCGCGGGTCGTTCCCGTTCGCGCCGAACGCCGCGACCGCCGGCAGGCGGGTCGTCGCGCGGACGGTGGAGGAGGTGTTCGAGCGGTTCGGCCCGGTGTGGCTGCTGCGGGTGAGCGGGACGGACGATCCGGTCCGCCGGATTTGTTCCGCCGTTTTCACGCAGCACCGCCACTCACTTTTTCGACGGCCCGGTGAGGCGGTCCAACCCGAAAAAGTGGCTCGTGCCCAGCGACAGGATCATCAGGATCGACCGCACCGCTTCCGCCATGTTCACCTTCGATTTCCCGTGCCGGCGGTTCTCGAAGATGATCGGGTATTCGCCCAGCCGCGCGCCGGTCTGGTGGACGCGGAACAGCACTTCCTGCTGGAACGAGTAGCCCCGCGAGCGGGTGCGGTGCAGATCGGCGCGGGCCAGGTTGCTGACGCGGTAGCAGCGGAACGCGCCGCTGGCGTCCCGCACCGGCATGCGGAACAGGAACCGCACCAGGGCGTTCACCGTCTTGCTGATGGCCAGCCGCACCTTCGGCCAGTTCTCGGTGCCGCCGCCGGGGACGTACCGCGAGCCGATCATCACGTCCTTGGTGGCCATGCCCGCCAGGATGCCGGGCAGGAACCGGGGCGGGTGGCTGAAGTCGGCGTCTAGGTTTTGCAGGAAGTCGTACTCGTTGTCGATGGCGTACCGCATGGCGGCGAGGGACGCCGTGCCGAGGCCGAGCTTGCCCGGCCGGTGCAGCACGCGGACGCGGGGGTCGGCGGCGGCCAGTTCGTCGGCGATGCGGCCGGTGCCGTCCGGCGAGTTGTCGTCCACCACCAACACGTCGGCGTGCGGGGCGTAGGCGTGGATCTCGGCGATCAGCGGGCGGAGGTTGTCCGCCTCGTTGTAGGTGGCAATTGACACCAGCAGGCGACCGGTCATGGGGGTGACGGCGACCGGCGGGCGGACGGCGGGCATGGGCGATGGAGTTTGACGGAGCGACACGCGCGAAACCGGGACGGCGAATGGGATGGCGGCTTGCTCCCCGCACGGGTCGGGGCTTATGTTACCGTATCATACGAATTCCACCGGCCCGGCCGTTATTCCCCGGGTGCGGCGATGGATTTTGGCGGCTCCGGGCGAGCGGGGGGCGTCAGCCCC
>JAYTTN010000695.1:0-1026 GCA_043745295.1 Fimbriiglobus sp.
GCCGCGCCCTCAGTCACACTGCCGACGACGACGCCCGTCGTCGCCCCGGCCGGTGACGACTATACCCTGCCCGGCGATAGCTGATCTTTTCTTCGGTTCCGGGATCGGGTCTACTTATGGCCCACGGCGGGCGGAGGCTCGCCGCACCCGATCGAGACTTTCGGATGGCCGCTTGGTTCCGCCCCACCCTGTCCGCCGACGACCGGGCCCGCGTCCTGGCTAACCGCGACGCCCATCCCGACCCCGTCGTCCGCCGCAAGATGCTCGTCCTGTGGGCCGTCCACCTCGGCCACACCCGCCAGCAGGCCGCCGACCTCGCCGCCGTCGGCATCGCCACCGCCAAGCGCTACCTCATCGCCTACCGGGACGGCGGACTCGACGCCCTCGCCGGGCGAAAGCCGTCGCCCCGCCCGACGAGCGAACTCGCCGCCCACGCCGACGCCATCAGGCGATCCCTCGACGACCGGCCGGTTCGCACCACCGCCGAGGCCATCGACCGCATCGACCAGTTGACCGGGGTCCGTCGCGGCCTGACCCAGACCCGCGCCTTCCTGGCCGGCCTCGGGTACACCTGGCAACGCACCCGGGCCATCCCCGTGCCCCCAAAAAGTCCCTGACCGAGCACGTCGCCACCCAGGAGCAGTTCCTCACGACCGAACTCCGACCCGCCCTCGACGCCGCTGTCGCCGGCACCGGCCACGTGCTCTTCGTCGACGCCGCCCACTTCGTCTACGGGACCCACCTCTGTTGCCTCTGGACGATCGCCCGGCGGTTCGTCCGGGCCGCCTCGGGTCGCCAGCGGTTTAAGGCATCAGCGGTGATTTAATCTCCCGGCACTTTGGGCCGGATGGTCACACTCCATTTGGGTAGAGTTTCCGAGCGGGTGAGTCGCTCGGCGATGGGCCGGAACGCCGCCGTCGTCAGCCGGACGCCCCGCTCGTACGTCCCGGCCAGTTCGCCGACGAGCGGGCGGACGCCCCGCCACGTCATCGACCCGGCCCACCGGAGTACGTCCGCCACCGACGA
>JAYTTN010000696.1:0-1026 GCA_043745295.1 Fimbriiglobus sp.
CTCGGCGAAGCGGACCTGCATCTGCTTGAACCGCCGGTCCTCCAGCAGGCCGACGCCCGCCTCGTGGTCGGCCCGCACGCCGAACGGGTTCGGCAGCGGTCGGGCGGCCTCGCCCTCGCCTTCCGGAGACCGTTCCCCGGCCGGTTGGGGTTCCGCCGCGCCGTCGGCGGGGACGGTGTCGGTGACGCGGCCGTCCGCATCGACACTCGTCATGGGTGGACGGGATGGTTCGGCCGCCTCCGCGGCGACGGGCTGAATTGCCACCGGCTCCGCCCGTTCGGGGGCGTCGAACGTGGCGGGGTCGAACGAGGTCGGATCGTCGGCTCCGACGGGCGGGCCGTCGGCGGCGGCGGTCTCGCGGGCGTCGGGTTTCGGTTTGCGTTTGGCCATGGGTGGGTCTCCTTTCCGGGGTGAAAAGGACACCGGTAGCGCAACTCGACGCGGCTGTCAAACGCCGCGTCCGCGCCGGCCCTTCCGCGGCGGGGGCGTCATGCCTCAGCGGCCCCGGCCGCGGTCGCGCTCCAGCCCGGCCACGATCCGGCGGACGTCCTCGGCGCTGATCTCGAACCGGTCGCCGTCCCAGCGTGCGACCCGTTTGAATTTGAACGACTGGTAGTTGAGAAGTGCCCGCTCGTCGTCGCCGAGGGCGTCGGCCAGGAGGGCCAGACTCAACTGGGCCGGGCCCGAACCGGCGTAGCCGAAGTTCAGGCCGTCGGCGTGCCGCCGCAGGTCGAACCGCGGGTCGAGCGGATGCCCGCCGTCGGGCGCGTCGCGGTCGAGGACCAGCACCTCGCAGCCGTCCGGCGTCTTCTCGCCGACGTAGTGCTTTCCGGCGAATGGAGTCATGGCCCACGGATGGCGCGGATCGGCGATTCGCGCAACCGGTTTTCGCCGGGGTCTTGCGTCGCGTGCGGGTCGCGTCGTTTCCCCCTTGCGCGACGCCGGCCGGTGCGCTACTCGTGGTGGGACGACGCAACCCTCACGACCCGTCCCCGATGGCACCGAAGCGGCCGACCCGGCAGCCCC
>JAYTTN010000697.1:0-14559 GCA_043745295.1 Fimbriiglobus sp.
TAGGACGCGCCGGCCGGTCGCCGGCGTTTCATTTCCCTTTCGCCTTCTTCGGCTTCGGCTTCTCCTCGATCACGCCGTCCCGCCGCTGCGCCAGCATGAAGTCGTACAGCCGTTCGGCGGCCGTCTCCCAGGATCCGTTGCGCGCCTTGCGGACGATGCCGTCCAGCGACTCGGCTGCGGCCGGCGGCAGTTTGCCGGCGTCGCGGTGGGCGTGCAACCGCTGTTCGCAGTCGGCCAGCCGCTTCTCGTCGCGGCCCCGCACGGCCGTGTACAGCGCGTCCACGGTGTGGAACACCTCCTCGCTCGTCCCCATCTGCGGCGGCCGGCTGAAGTAGAAGAACAGGCCGATCCCGACGACCGCGACCGCCACCCCGATCAGCCCGCAGACGAGGTATCGCGCCTTTTCGGTCGGTTCGGCGGTGTCAGTCGCCATCGATCACCTCCCCGCCGTCGCGGGTGGACAGCGCGACCCAGGCGAGCGGGCGGATGAACGTGGTGACGAACCGCACCGACCCGTCGCCGAAGAGGACGTTGCACCCGTTCCCGTGTTCGCCCCACATCTGGTCGGTGTGGCCGAACGGGTCGTTCGGCGCGTGGATGATGACCTGCGGGTGGTCGTGCGTGTCCGGCCCGCTGTGGGCACCCACCAGGCAGCCGGCCCCGTTGTTCTCCGACGGCCACGGCCGCAGGTCGAGGCGGGGCGGCGTCACCGCGCCGGGCACCACCCCCACCCACGTCTTGTTGCTCAGGATCGAACTGTGTTCGCCGAGGAAGACGGTGTTCGACAGGCCGTCGGACACCGCCGCCACCGTCGTCCGCGAGTTGCGGTAGAACGGCCCGTCGGTGCGGGCGAGCGCGTTGCCGTTCGCCGGGATCGGCTCCGGCACGTCGTAGTCGTAGCAGTACGCGGTGGTCCGGCCCCACGGCTGGTGGATGCCGGCGTTGGTGACGTAGTGCGAGTGGGCGAAGCGGATGCGGCTGCCGTCGCTCCGGGTGATCGGCGTGCCGTGCCGCACGTCGGCCCCCGCGCGCTCCACGTCGAACCCGTCGCCGCCGCCGGTGGCCGACGGGCACAGGAACGCGGCGACCTTCGCGTTCGCGGCTCCGGCGAACGCCGGCGACCAGCACGGCCGGTTCAGGTCGAACAACCGATACAGGTTGTCCTGTTCCAGGTACGGCAGCAGGAACACGCCCCACGCCCAACCGGGCGGGCCGTTGCGGTACTCGTCGCCGTAGCCGATGCCGAACGCGGTCCCGTCCAGGCGAGTGTTCGCCGTCACGTAGGCCGGCGGGAAGACCTTGTTCACGCCTTCGTAGTTGTGCAGCGCGAGACCGAGTTGCTTCAAGTTGTTCTGGCACGTCATCCGGCTGGCCGCGGCGCGGACCTTCTGCACCGCCGGCAGCAGCAGGCCGATCAGGATCGCGATGACGGCGATCACCACCAACAATTCGATGAGGGTAAAACCTCTTCGGGCAACGTGTCGCAAGGGAACACCTCGACAAGTGTTGACGAACAGATGGAATTAGTCTAGACTAACTCCATCTGTTCGTCAACACTTGTCGATGAAATCGTCTCCGAAACCCGTCACCTCCCCTCGACGGCCTTCTTCACCGCCGCTTCCCGCATCGGGTCGTGAACGGCTGAGAAGTAATAAAAGAAGTTGTTTGCCGACTTCTCGCCGACGACGAAATCGACGCACACCTGCGACCCGCCGGCGGCACCGGGATACGCATGGGACTCGTCTGAAAGGGGAACGCCAGTACCTCACCGCGGGAGTTCGTCGCGTGAGTTCACATCGTATGCCCCCACAGGAGGTGGGGCATGGCGAAGCGACCCGCGGTGCGGCCGACGGACGACCGGCGGGTGGACCCGGCGAACCGGTTCGCCGTGCCGCTCACCCTGCGGCAGCGGAACCGGGTGAAGGTGCTGTTGCGGGCCGGTGCCGGCGACGCCGACGTTGACATCGCCGACGACCTGGGCGTCACCACCGACACGGCGGCCGATGTCCGCCGCCGCGTGGGCCGCGGTCGAGGTGCGACTCCGGGCCGAGCCGCGGACGACCGCCGAGACCCTGACGGAAGGCCACTGGGGGCGGTCGGCGAGGCTGCGGTGGGTCGGCACAGTGCTGCGGTGGACGCTCGCCTTCGGCTGGGTCCGCCCGCTCATCCGCACGGTCGCCGCGCGGCGGCGGTGACGGCGCGAGCGGGGAATCGACGAACCCCGGCCGGGCCGGGGTTCGGGAGGGGTTACTTCTTCTCGTTCTTGGCGGCGTCTTCCTTCGCCTTCAGCCGTTCCTGGCGGGCGAATCTGCGATCCCACATGATCTCGTACCAGTCCTTCGACGTTCGAGCCGGCGGCGGCTTCTCACCCTTCGGTCGGTCGCGAATCGCAATTGCGACCAGCCATCGCGACTTCTCCGCGCCGAACTCGTGGTAAAGACTGACGACATCCCCCTCTTTCAAGTCTTTCACCTGATACGCCTTCGTGTCGCAGGCTTCGTCCGCCAACCCTCCGTTCTTCATCACCGGGTGGACGTGGAACGTAAGCGGGGTTTCATCGATGGGCACCAACTGTCGAACCGAGTCGCCGGAGGGCAACCGAACCGTCCTCCACCCGTTCGGGATCGGTTGGAGAACGATCTTGGTTTCCGCGACGGAGACAACGGTGCCGTAGTCGGATCGGTTAAGCGGGAAGAACGTCTCGTCCGGTTGCGGCGGCTTGGGCGTCGGCACACCCTTCGGGACCGGTGCGGCAATCGCTGCCGCACCGGTCCCGAAGGTCGCCGCTGTGATGAGGCTGAGAAGCAAAGCACGCATGGCTCAAGGCTCCGTGAGAGTGGGGAAGGTCGATCAGTCCTTCGGGATGTCCCACCGATTCACCACCGTGCTGTTCCCCCGCGCGATCGTCTTTTCCTCGATGTGGTAGGTGGTGGCGTTCGTGACCGGCTCGACCGTGCCGTTGTTCTGGAGTTGGATTTTGGTTCCCGCCGTCACGACTTCGATCCACTTCCTGCCGCGAGCGGCGGGCGTACCCGGAGCGACCCCATCGAGGACGAACTTGAGCTTCGCCCGCGGAGCGGCGACCGTTCCCGAATTGACGGTCAGCTGCTTGGGTACTTTGAGTAAGGTCGCCAGTTGGGACTCGACGTTGCCCGGTGCCCGACCGTCGAGTTTGACGCTCAGTTCGCCGGCGTTCCAGTCGAGGTTTCCTTCGAACTTCAAGTTCCCGAACACGCCGCTCTTATCGGACAGGATGTTGATGTTCGCGAACGAGATCACATCCCCTACTATCGTCACGGGATCGACGAGGACGGTCCCCGCTTGTGGGGGAGCCGTACTCGTCCGCGTGGTCAGGGTGCCGCTCCGGAACAGCGCGGTGGCGAAGAAGGTGAGCTTGGAGCCGTGTGAGACCAGGGTCGTACCACTAGTCTGCGCGAAGGAAGCGATGCAGTCGGGCAGGCCAGCACCTACAGCGAACGGCTGGTTTCCGTTGAACGACACCTCCGCCCGTTCACCGATGTCGAGCGTGCCACCCGCGTTGATGAACATCGGATCGACTACCACCTCGTGGGTCCAGTGGGCCAACGGCGGGGTTTCCACGACCGCCTTTCCGCGTTCGAGTACTCGAATCAGCTTGTCCGTCACGTCAACGAACGCATCGTCCTTGTCGATCTTGATCTTCGCCGGCCACTTCCGGGGAGGTAGCGGAGCGGCTGGTTGACCGGTTGGGGCTCTTCTTCGGGTTGACCTGCTACGCCCGAGCCGATTCTGAACGTGCTGTCTGCACCGACTTCGATCCCCTTGCCACCCGTGAGCGTCAAGGTTCCTCTGACAAAGTCGAGGTTGCTCGCTTCTAGATCAAGAGTGCTTCCGAGTCGTAGCGAGTTGTACTCGCCGGGGTCGATGTTCCCAGTCGCATGGAGAAGGTGTACCCAGCCGTAGGGCCGGGTCGGGCCGCTGTTGAGCGTGCCGCCGGTCCAGTACAGGCTGCTGGTGACGGCCAGGTGGCCGCCGCCGGCGGTGGCGTAGAAGGCGTCGTTCTGGGCGATGTTGCCGCCGCGCGGATCCCGGCGCTGCCGGACAGTCCTTTCCGGTCGAGATGATCGGCCGAGTGCCGGTCTGGAACGCGGTCAGCACCGCCCGGCCCTCGTCCTCGATCAACGGCCGCAGTGTCTCGCCGCTGGCCCGCACGTGCGTGGCGTGGAACAGGTTGTCGGCGGCGACGGCGTCGCGGTCGAGCTCAGGCACCGCTTCCGTCGGCGGCAACTCCGGACGGGGCGCGGGGATGCCTCCAGCTTGACCCACCCGACCCCGAAGCGCCCGAAAGTTTTGCCAGACCCCCTGACAACCTGACAAGCGAATTCCCCGCGCCCCGCCGGCCATCCGGCGTATGATGTCAGGACGTTTCGCATCCCAAGGCTCGCGTTCATGCGTCACCTGCTCGCCCTCGCCGCCGTCGCAGTCCCCGCGTTCGCGCTCGCCGCCGAGCCGAAGGACGTGATCGAGCTGGCGATCAAGGCCCACGGCGGGAAGGACGCGCTGGCCAAGGCCGCCATCGGCAGCCAGAAGATGGCCGGCACGATGGTGCTGCTGAACACGGAGCTGGAGTTCGCCGGCGAGGTGCTGTACGCCCTGCCCGACAAGTACAAGATGACGCTGACCCTGGGCCGGCCGGGGCTGAAACTGGTCGCCACGCAGGTGGTGAACGGCGACAAGGTGAAGACGGTCATCGACGGCAAGGCCCAACAACTGACCGCGCCCCAGAAGGGCGAACTGCGGCAGACCACCGCGAACCAGGAGATCAGCCTGCTCGTCGCTCTGCTGGACGACAAGAAGTACACCCTGAAAGCCGGGGCGGACGCGAAAGTCGGCGACCTGGACGCGGCGGCCGTGGTGGTGTCGGGCAAGGCCATCGCCGACGTGACGCTCCTGTTCGACAAGAAGACTGCGCAACTGGTCCAGATGAAGCGGCAGGCCGTCGGGCCGGACGACAAGCCGGTTGCCGAGGAGACGACGCTGTCCGACTTCAAGAAGTTCGGCGACGTGCTGCTCCCGACGAAGCTGGTCGTCCTCCGCGGCGGCAAGAAGTTCATGACCATGACCGTGTCCGAGGCGAAGTGGCTGGACAAGATCGACGACAAGACGTTCGCCGTGGACGAGTGACCGATCCGGCGAGCCGCGACCGCGAGGGAGCGGCTTCTTCCATCCCCGGCCACTTCCTCGCGGTCGCGGCTCGCAAAAAAAAATCGCCATGCCCCCGATCCAGTTCTTCATCGACCGCCGCGAGTCCCGCCTCACCATCGCGGCGGTGCTGCGGCAGCGGTACAAACTCACCTGGGCACGCGCCAAGAAACTGGTGGAGAACGGCCACATCCGCCTCGCCGGACAGCTCACCCGCGCGCCCGAACAGCGGGTGAAGACGGGCAACCGCGTCTGGATCGCCCACGGCACCATCGACAACCCGACGCCGACCGCGAAAGCGGCCACCCCGTCCGCCGGCGCGGCGACGAAACCCAAGCCGAAGGCGAAACCGAAAGTCGGCTTGGAACTGGCGAATACGCTCGCCGTCGAAGTCGTCTACTCGGACGATTCGGTGGTGGTCGTGAACAAGCCGCACGGCCTGACCACGGTGCGGAGCAAGGAGGACGAGGCGGAGTTCGGCCCGCGGGCCAAGAAGTTCCTGCCCACCACCCTGGCCGACGTGCTGCCGGCCCTGCTCGGCACGCCGAACAAGCCGGTGTTCGCCGTCCACCGCCTGGACCGCGACACCACGGGGCTGGTCGTGTTCGCCCGCACGTCGGCCGCCGCGAAGCTGCTGACGAAGCAGTTCCGGGCGCATTCCACCGACCGGCGATACCTGGCGCTGGTCCGCGGGGTTCCCACCAGTGGGCGAATCGAGTCCGTGCTGGTGCAGGACCGGGGCGACGGGCGGCGCGGGTCGGCCCCGAAGGGTTCCATCCCAGACGACGGCAAGCCGGCCGTCACGCATGTGGTCGTCGTCGAGGCGTTGGGGGACTTCGCGGTGGTCGAGTGCCGGCTGGAAACCGGCCGCACGCACCAAGTTCGCATCCACCTGGGCGAATCCGGGCACGCCCTGTGCGGAGAGAAAGTGTATGATCGTCCGGTCGGCGGAAAACCGGTCTCGGACGGCAGCCGGGCGGCACGGCCGATGCTCCACGCGGCTCGCCTGGGGTTCGTTCACCCGGATGACGGCGTGGTGCGGACGTGGGAGGCGAAGCCGCCGGCCGACTTCGCGGAGTTGTGGCATCGCCTACAATCCGCACGGGCTTCCCCGACTCCGGCACCGGCGTAACCTCTTTCCCACGGGTGCGGAATCCCCCCGAAACCCGTAACGCACTCCGGTTTTTCCTTTGACAACGGGTGATCCGCTGCCCATGAATGGTCGGTGACACTGCGAACGGCGGCGCAAGCCCACGCCCCGAACCCGTTCCGGGACGATCGATGCCGATGACGACCGAACCCCGACCTACCCGGTGCCGTCGATGAGTTCGCCGGATCGCGGGCGAGTGACCGAATGAGCGACCGGCCCACTGACGGGGCCGGGGCCGACGCCGCGCGGCCGCTCCCCACTGCCCCTGCCGTCCGAGACCCGGTGCGTCCACCCGGACGGCCGCCCGATCCTGTCACCCCGTTGATACCCGTGACGAACGCCCTCCTCGACCGTCCGCACACCGACCACCTCCCGGCCACCCGCGAGGAGTACCGGCCTGTGGCCACCCGGTCGGCCGACGACCCCGCCCGCGCCGCGCTGGCCCGGCTGACCGGCGACGCGGAATCGCTGCCACCGTTCCACCTGCCGGCGGCCAGTTCCCGCCACCCCGCCGTCGTCGCCGCCGCCACCTGCCCGGACCTGTTCGTCCTCGACGCCCCCGTCGGCCCGGTTCGCGTCCTCGTCACCGCCGACATCGCCGAGCAGTGCGCCGCCGCCAAGCAGCGGGTGCTGGTGCTGACGCCGGACGCCGCCTTCGCCGACGCCGTGGTCGAGCGGTTGACCCGCCGTGGGGATGTCCTGCGGCTCCTGCAACCCGGCGAGCCGGCCGACCGGTTGTCCCCGTCCGTCGCCGCGCGGATCGAACCGGCCCTCGCCGCGAAAGATGCCGCCGACCGCCGAAGGCGGCTGGAGAAGCGGATCGCCGACCGCACCGCCGCCGTCGCTGGCATCGACGTGTGGCAACAGGTCGCCGACGACACGCACCCGGACGCCATCCTGTCCGACGTGGAAGCGACCGACGCCCACCGCGCCGCCGCCGACACCCGCAGCGCAACGTTGGCTACCTTCGCCGTTGCCGAGGAAGCGGACGACCAAGTCCGCGCCGCTCTCGACGCGGAACGGGTCGAGTTGAAGTCGCAGCTGGCGAAACCGGCGGGCCTGTTCAAGCGGCTGCTCGGCGGATCGAAACCGGACCCGGACGCGACCGCGAAGGTGGCCGCCGTCGAAGCGAAACTGGCCGCGCTGACCACCGCCGCCACGGAGCGCGAAGCGAAGACGGCCGAAGCGGACGCCACGTTCCGCGCGGAACGCACTCGCCTCGTCGTCGCCGAGACCGACCGTCGCCGCGCCGACTGCGAAGCCCGCACCGCCGCCCACCGCGCGGAGTTGAAGCGGCTCGGCTTCGACGACCGCCCCGACCTCCGAGACCACCTGTCGGCCGAACTGGCCGACGCCACGGCGGAACTGGCCACGGTCAACGACCTGCCGCCGATGCTGTCCGCCGACGCCCGCGCCAAGCTGCTCATCACCGTCGCCGTGTTCGCCACCGACCCGCCGGCGGCTGGGTTCGACCGCGTGGTGTTCGCCGCCGCCGACCCGCTGTCGGAGGCCGAGTTCCTGTCCGCGTCGGTCGCCGGCCGCGCGTGGGTGCTGATCGGCCAGAGCGGGCCGGTCGTCCCGCCGCCCCGCCAGAACCGCCCCGGCCGGCCCTTCCCCGTGCCGTTCTTCTGCTCGCTGTGGAACGCCGCCCACCGGGGCCTCTGGACGCCCGACTTCAGTGCCCCGACCGCCCGGCTGACCGCCGTCCCGCCGGATCGCCAGCACACCGCCACCGCCGAACCGCTGGCCGACTGGCCGGACGTGGAGCTGCGGCTGTTCGAGTCGGCCGCCGGCGACCCGATCCTGGCCGAGGTGCGGTTCCCGCCGCGGACGCCGCTGGCCGAGGTGAAGCGGTTCCTGTGCGACGAGCTGAACGATCTGCGGCTGATCACCGTCGGCCCGGCCCGCTGGAGTGTGACGGCCGATCAACTGACGTGCTGCTGGCCGGCGGGCGAGACGCCGACCGGCCGCGCCGAGTGGGTGACGCTGCCGGGCGGCATGAAGGAGAAGGTGTCCGACGCCGGCCCCGCCGGCCTGACGGTGGCGGTCAGCTTCGAGCCGGCCAAATGGACTCGCGCCGCCGCCGAGGAGTGGGTCGCCGCCCACACCGGCCCGACGCCCCGCACCGCCGTCCTGCCGAGGTGAGGCGCGACATTTCCGAGCCGGAAGCGTGAGCGACGGGCTTCCGATTCGGTCTTGGTTTTCGCCTTGCGGCACCGGCCTCCGAGCCGGTGTCTTCGTTTCCACCGGCTCGGAGGCCGGGGCCACAAGGCGAAGAACCGTCGCTCACGCTTCCGGCTCCGATCCCTACAACGGGGTGATCGCTTCCACCCGCCCACCCCGCGAGACACCCCATGCACCCCGGCGGCAGTTCCGACGGCCACGGCCGCACTTCCCCCGTGCCCGGCGCGAACACGGCCCTCGCGGTGCTGCTGGCCATCAACCTGTTCAACTACATCGACCGGCAGATCCTGTCGGCGGTGCTGCCCAAGCTGCAACTCGACGCCGCCCTCTTCAACCCGGCCGACCCGTGGCTGCAAACCAAAGCCGGGGCGCTGACGACGGCGTTCATGATCTCCTACATGCTGCTGTCGCCGGTGTTCGGCCGGCTGGGGGATCGTCTGTCCCGCTGGCTCATCGTCGGACTCGCCGTCACGGTTTGGAGCGTCGCCAGCGGCTGCTCCGGGTTCGCCGCCACGTACTGGATGCTGCTCGCCACTCGCGCGCTGGTGGGCGTCGGCGAGGCGGCCTACGGCCCCATCGCCCCGGCCATGCTGTCGGACATGTACCCGCCCGCCATGCGCGGCCGCATCATGTCGTACTTCTACCTCGCCATTCCGGTCGGCAGCGCGCTCGGCTTCGTCATCGGCGGGCAACTGGCCGAGTGGTCCGGCGACTGGCGGACGGCGTTCCACGTCACCTTCGTCGGGGTGGCGCTGGGCGTCCTGTGCCTGTTCATGAAGGAGCCGCCACGCTCCGTCGCCCCGCCGACCGCCGGCGGGCCGAGCTATTTCGACGTGCTGAAATCGCTGACGAAGAACCGCTCCTTCGTGTACTGCTGCACCGGGATGACCTGCACCACGTTCGTGCTGGGCGGGGTGGCGGTGTTCGTGCCGACGTACATCTTCCAGCGGGACGCGCGGTTCGCGGTGAACGAGCGGGCCGTGGCGAAGCTGGAGGCGTTAAAGGACACCGCCGGCCGGCCGGTCGTCGATCCCGGCGTGGTGGCGAAGCTGCGCGGCCTTGTCGCGGATGGCGAGATGACGTTCGCGGAAGTGCGGACGCTGCTCGTCGCCACGCTGCGCGAGGACGAACTGCACCAGTACGGCCAGCGGGTGTACGAGGCGGCGACGGCGGACGGGTCCGTCACCAACGGCCGGGTGACGCTCCTGTTCGGCGTCATCACGGTGCTGATGGGACTGACGGCCACGCTGCTGGGCGGCATCGTCGGCGAGCGGTTGCGGGCGAAGGGGGTGCGCGGGGCGTACTTCAAAGTCGCCGGCTGGGGCACCATCGCCGGCTGGCCGCTGTTCGTCGGCTTCCTCTACGCGCCGAACCCGTGGTCGTGGGCGCTCCTCGGCGGGGCCGTGTTCTTCCTGTTCTTCAACACCGGGCCGGCGAACACCATCGTCGCCAACGTCGTCGGCGGCGGCATCCGCGCGACGGCGTTCGCCATCAACATCCTGGCGATTCACGCGCTGGGCGACGCCATCTCGCCGACGCTCATCGGGCTGGTGTCGGACCTGTCCGACCTGCGGACGGCGTTCGTCGGCGTGTCGGTCCTGATCCTCGTCGGCGGCGGCCTGTGGGTGGCCGGCGCGCGGCACCTGGACGAGGACACCGCGCGGGCCACTGCGCAGGGATAAGTGGACGGTCATTGGCGAGACCGTTCGCCGCCGCCTATCATGGTGGTACGGGCACTGACAGCCCGGTCGCACCGGTGGTCGTCGTGGCGTTCCTCATCGACGGGTACAACCTGATGTACGCGGTCGGCGTCTACCCGGCGTCGGCCGCCCGCGCCGCGTTCGACGCCGCCCGCCGCCGGTTCCTGGACTGGCTGAGCGGGCAGCCGACGCTGAAGTCGATCCCCGTCCGCGTCGTGCTGGACGCGCAGTACGCCACCCGCGACCACGGCACCACCACCCACCGCGGCCTCGTCGTCACGTACACCTTCAACCAGACGGCCGACGACCTGATCGAAACGCTGATCGCCACCGACAAGAACCCGCAGCGGCTCCGCGTCGTGTCGAACGACAACCGCATCCGGCTGGCCGCGCGGCGGGGCCGGTGTCAGGTGTTCTCGTGCGAGGCGTTCATGGACTGGCTCATGTCGAACGGCGATCCGGCGGAGGAGAAGCCGCCGCCCGTCCCGCCGCCGGGCGCGGACAAGCCGGTGCCGATGTCGGACGAAATGGACGAGTACCTGAAGGCGTTCGCCGTGCCGCTGCCGTCGAGCGTCCGCAAGCTGAAGTGACGGCGGCGGATGAAAGTCCGTGCGTTCGCGGGGCGAAAGCCGGCGGGCCGAGATGCCACTCGCCGACCGGGTCGGGTAACATGCTTGTGTCGCTTCTCCTCCGGAGGTTCCCGCCATGCACCCCTGGTTTAGACCCCTTGCCGTCGCGCTGGCCACCGCCGGCGTCGCGCTCGCCGCGCCCGTGCCCGCCGGCCCGACCGAGGAAGTCGTGACGGACGCCAAGGCGTTCGCCCCGCAGCGGAAGTTCCTGGCCCACTCCGGCACCGTCGTCGGCGTGGTCGCGTCCGACGTGGTTGCCGCCCAAGGTCGCGAGGGGCGGAGCGGCCCGGCCGACGCGATGGGCTTCTCGGTGGACGGGTCGAGCTACAACTGGATGTACACGGTCAGCGACGACGCCAACCCGCTCATCACCAACCTCCAGGTGAAAGTCGGGCCGAAGGGCGACGACGTGACCGTCTACCCGAAGCTGGACATGGCCCGGCCGAAGACGGTGGCCGCGTGGGACATCAAGGCGGCGTACTTTCTGGCCGAAGTTGAAGTGAACGGCGGCAAGGGGTGCCCGGCGGACGAGGCGTTCGTCGCCACCAAGATGAAGTCGCTCGACGGGAGCAAGGCGTTCCCGCTGAAGCTGGACGACGTGGTGAAGGCGGCGAAGGGGCGGTTCGCCACCGACGCCGGCAAGGCCATCGATGCCGACACGTGGGAGAAGGCGCGGAAGGACGCGCTGGGCGACCGCAAGGCGACCGGCCCGAAGGAGTCCCGCGACGTGATGTACGTCACCTACTTGCCGGAGGCGAAGCGGGTGCGGGTGGCGTTCCTGCGGGCCGCGACCGACGGCGACTACAAGCAGGGCGGCGGCGGGGCGAACCTCGACCCGCCCGCGCTGCCGGTGATCGACCCGCCGCCGGCGGGGGCCAAGCCGGGCCGTCGGCCGCCGCCGCCGCCGCAGTTGAACGGTGCCCGGTGGGGTACCCAGTTCGGCGTCGAGTACGGCCGGGCGTACGAGTACGACGCGGCCGGCAGCCTAGTGGCCATCAAGACGCTGAAGGCGAAGGCGACGAAAGTGGAGCTGCCCCCGCCGCCGGCGGCGAACCCGCGCGGCGGGCCGTTCCCGCTGCCGCCCCCGCCGCTGCCGTTGCCGCCGAAGAAGGACCGGTGACGGACGCCGGACGCGACGGCGGGCGGGCCGCCTCTAGAATGGCGGTTCATTCCCCGCCCGCGAGCCGACCCCGATGCCGCCGCCCGTCGCCACGCCCGTCACCGACGCCAACACCGTCCGCGAGATCGCCGCCACCTACGAGCGGCTGACGGACCAGATCGGCAAGGTCATCGTCGGCCAGAAGGCGGTGGTCGAGCAACTGCTCATGTCGCTGTTCAGCCGCGGCCACTGCCTGCTGGTGGGCGTGCCGGGGTTGGCGAAGACACTGTTGGTGTCCACCGTCGCCCGCGTGCTGGCACTCAGCTTCAAGCGGGTGCAGTTCACCCCGGACCTGATGCCGGCGGACATCACCGGCACCGACATCTTGCAGGACGACCCGGAGACCGGCCGGCGGCGGTTCCTGTTCATGCCCGGCCCGCTGTTCGCCAACATGATCCTGGCCGACGAGATCAACCGCACCCCGCCGAAGACGCAGGCGGCCCTTCTCGAAGCGATGCAGGAGAGCCACGTCACGGCCGGCGGCCAGACGTACAAGTTGCCCGCGCCGTTCTTCGTGCTGGCCACGCAAAACCCCATCGAACAGGAGGGGACGTACCCGCTGCCGGAGGCGCAGCAGGACCGCTTCATGTTCAACGTGCGGGTCGAGTATCCCAGCCGGAGCGAGGAAATCCAGATCATGAAGGCGACCACGGGGTCGGCCAAACCGGAACTCACGCCGCTGCTGGACGGCAACCAAATCCTGCGGTTTCAGGAGGTGGTGCGGCAGGTGGTGGTGGCGGACCACATCTTCAGTTACGTGGCGGACCTGGTGCGGGCGACCCGGCCGAAGGAGCCGGGCGTGCCGAAGTGGATTCCGGAACTGGTGAGTTGGGGGGCCGGGCCGCGGGCGTGTCAGTTCATGATCCTGGGCGGCAAGGCGCGGGCCATCCTGAACGGGCGGGTGCATGTGACCACCGACGACATCAAGGCCGTCGCGCCGCCGGTCCTGCGGCACCGCATCATGACCACCTTCCACGCCGACGCCGACGGCATCACCACCGACGACGTGGTGGCCAAGCTGCTGGAGACCGTGCCGACCGGGAAGTGAGTTTTGGCGAGCCGCGACCGCGAGGGAGCGGCATCGGTTCTTGGCACCTGCGCGGCCAGGATGCCGCTCCCTTGCGGTCGCGGCTCGCAAGGGCGAACCTGACCTGTAAGTCGGCCGTCCGTGCCGGGTATCCACCGTCTTCGCATCCGCGACCCTCGGAACCCGCTTCCATGTCCGCACCGCCCGCGTCGAAGCCGCGTTTCAGCACCCGCGACTGGGCGCTCATCGTCCTGCTGGCCGCCGTCAACTTCACGCACCTGCTCGACTTCGTCATCATCATGCCGCTGGGCAAGCAGTTGATGCACGACTTGAAGATCACCCCGTTCCAGTTCTCGGCGCTCATCTCGGTCTACGCACTGGCCGCGTTCGTCGTCGGGTTGCTCGGGGCTGTCGTCGCCGACCGGTTCGACCGCAAGCACCTGTTGCTGTTCGCCTACGGCGGGTTCGCCGTCGCCACGCTGTTCTGCGGGCTGGCCGACAGTTACGAGATGTTCCTGGTGGCGCGAGGGTGCGCCGGCGGGTTCGGCGGGCTGGCCGCGTCGGTGCTGCTGGCGATCATCGCCGACGTATTCCCGGAGGGCAAACGCGGCACCGCCATCGGCGCGGTCACGTCGGCGTTCGCGGTGGCCGTGGTTATCGGCATCCCGCTCGGCCTGGAGCTGTCGTCCGCGTTCGGCACCGGCGCGCCATTCCTGTTCCTGGCGGCGGCCAGTGCCGTCGTGTGGGGCGTCGCGCTGGTGTGGATGCAGTCGGTCGCCGGGCACCGCACGAGCGAGCGCGGCGGCGAACTGAAGGCGCTGCTGGCCGTCGCCGTCGAGCCGACCCACCTGCGGTCGTTCGCGTTCATGTTCTTCCTGGTCGTCGGCACGTTCATGGTGGTGCCGTTCATCGCCCCGTACATGCAGTACAACGGCGGCATGAGCCAGCGCGAGGTGATGATCGCGTACTCGCTGGCCGGCGTGTTCACCCTGGTCGGCATGAACGTCATCGGCGCGATGACGGATCGCGTCGGGGCGCGGTCGGTGTTCGTGTTCGCCGCGTCCGGGTCCATCGTCATGACGCTGCTCATCACGCACATCACCCCGACGACCGTGGTGCAGGGGGTGTTGCTGGCGACCGGATTCATGGTCCTGGCGACCGGCCGCATCGTGCCGGCGCAGGCGATGATGATGGCCGCCGCGCGGCCGGCCGTGCGCGGCCGGTTCAGCAACCTGAACAACGCCGTCTCGCACCTGGCGACCGGGTTGTCCGCGCTGCTGTCCGGGCTGATGATGACCGGCGGCGGGTTCGACGAGACCACCCCCCTCGTCGGCTACGCTCGCGTCGGCGAGGTGGCGGTCTGCTTCGCGGTGGCGGCCATCGGGCTGGCTTTCGTGCTGCGACCGGCCGCGCGGGCGGTGGCGGAACCGGAAGCGGCGATGTCCGTGCCGGCAGTGGCTTGCCGTCTTGGCGAGCGGGGGGCGTAAGCCCCCTGTTTTTCTTAACACAACAGGGGGCTTACGCCCCCC
>JAYTTN010000698.1:0-1024 GCA_043745295.1 Fimbriiglobus sp.
GTACACCTTGGCCAAGCTGTCGTAGGTCTGGAACCGGCTCCCCGCCACGTCCGCGAGCACGAACGGTTGACCGCTTGGCAGGACGCTGATTTGCTTTTGCTGGGCGAAGTGCTTCGCCGGGTCGAGGCCGTCACGAAGCCGCAAATCGGCGAACAGCGCTTTCGATTCGGGCAAACTGACGTGCCGCGATGTCGTGTGCAGCGGATCGACGGCGACCGCTTGCAACATCGCGTGCGGGGCGACGGCGTTACGGGGCAGTTTGATGACGCCATCCTTGTCCGGAACCAGGTTCACGACGACCGCCGAGGCGTCCGCGAGGAAGTCGAGGTTCGCAAAGTCGCCCACGAATTGTGGCGCGGACGGTGCGGGACTCGGCGACGCCGGGGCCGCCGATTTCGCGGCCGTCGCCCCGCCTTTGCTCCCAAACGCTTCCCCGCCGGCCGCCTGTTGCTCCCCGGTTTCGGTCGAGCGGACCGCCCACGGGTTCAACAACAACATCGGCCGTTCGAGCCTGTTGCCGGGGTACTTCTTCTGCCCCCGTCGGTCCAGCACGTACCGGTACTCGTCGCCGATGGTGCGACCCGTCAGGTAGACGGATTCCGCGTGACCGGGTTCCATACCATCCAGTTCGGCAGCGCGGACCTTGCCCAGGTTGGCGAACGCGGAGAATGCGGGCCGGTACCGCGTGGCGAACAGGTGCACCCGCGTGAACGCGGACGTGTTCCGCAACTGAATCGTCACGCTGTCCGCGTCAGCGACTACACTTTCAATCTGCACGGGCGGCAGCGCGGCGCGGTGCAGGAGGCGGACCTTGCCCAGGATGGATCCCGCTTCATCGACACCGGCCACGACGCGAATCCGGATCCGCTCGCCGCTGCGTTTCAGCCACAAGTCGTAGTCGCCCGCCGCCAAGGTCAGTTCGATCAAGCCGTCGCGCAGCCCGATCGCTTGGAACAGGTCGGCGCGGATCGTCGCGCCTTGGACGTCGAACAAGGCGAACTCGTCGCGGGTCGGTTCGGCGGCG
>JAYTTN010000699.1:0-1019 GCA_043745295.1 Fimbriiglobus sp.
GCCGCCGAAGCCGCCGTTGCCGCCGAAGCCGCCGTTGCCGCCGAAGCCGCCGCCGTTCGGGCCGCCGCCGCCGCCCCCCGTCCCCGGCCCGCCAAGGCCGCTGCCGCCGCCGTAGTGGCCGCCGCCGCCGCTGCCGCCGACCGCCCGGTTCCCCGTCAGGGTGCTGCCGAGAATACGGAGTGTCCCCTGGTTGTAGATCGCCCCGCCGAGCCCTGCCGCCCCGCCGCCATCGCCGGCCCCGCCCTGGGCCAGCCCGTTGGATAGGGTCAGGTTCTGAAGTGTCAGGTTGCCAGCGGCTGTCACCTGAAACAGGCGGAAGGCCGTCGCCCCGGTCCGGGTGAGCGTCTCGCCCGTCCCTTGGATCGTAATCGGGCTGGTGATCAGGAACGCACTCGGCCCGGCGGGTTGCGGCACGGACAGGGTGCTGGCAGACGGGTTGATGAGGGTCGCGAGGTTGATCGTGCCACCGACCGCTGCACCGCCGAACACGATGGTGTCGTCGCCACTGGCGGCGTTCGCCTGGTCGATCGCCTCCCGCAGGCTGCCGGTCCCCGTGTCGAGCAGGCTGGTGACGGTGAAGATCGCCGGCACGTCGCGGCTTTCGAGGAGTTCGACGCCGAGAAACGGTTTACGTTTCGATTGCCGCATCTGCAGAAGAGAGTGACGCATGGTGAACCTCGTAGATGGGAGAGAGGCAAGTCAATGGGCACCACATGCGATTACGATACGCGAACATTCGACGATGTACAACAGAATCTCGTTTGGGATTTTTGCGTTTCGAGCGCACCCACACGAAATCGCACAGTCAAAAAATCGGAGACGATCCGACGTAAGTCGACTTTTGCGTGATGTCTCGAAGTGTCGTGAGAATGTCGTGGTCGGTCGATTTTGTGTCGTGGCCGGTCGATTTTGTGTCGTGGCCGGTCGATTTTGTGTCGTGGTCGGTCGATTTTGTGTCGCCACTTGCGCCGATTCTCGAATCGACCCCTTTCGACACAACCTGCAACAAGATTTCGAGT